>DATLCV010000052.1:0-2507 GCA_035526225.1 Mycobacteriales bacterium | reverse complement strand
CCCCGGGCCGGTCTTCGGCGGACCGCTCGGGCCGGCTGGGATCCCGAGCTTCCCGCCCCCCACGCTCTAGGCTCCTGCCGTGCTGCTCTCGGACCGCGACCTGCGCAAGGCCCTCGACGACGGCCGCCTCGGCCTCGACCCCTTCGACGAGGCGATGGTGCAGCCCAGCAGCGTCGACGTGCGGCTCGACCGCTACTTCCGCGTCTTCGCCAACCACCGCTACACGCACATCGACCCCGCGGCGCAGCAGGACGACCTCACCGAGCTCGTCGAGCCCAAGGGCGACGAGCCGTTCATCCTGCACCCGGGCGAGTTCGTGCTCGGGTCGACGCTGGAGGTCATCTCGCTGGGCGACGACCTGGCGAGCCGCCTGGAGGGCAAGAGCTCTTTGGGGAGGCTGGGGCTGCTGACGCACTCGACGGCCGGCTTCATCGACCCCGGGTTCAGCGGGCACGTCACGCTGGAGCTGAGCAACGTCGCGAACCTGCCGATCAAGCTCTACCCCGGCATGAAGATCGGTCAGATCTGCGTCATCCAGCTGTCCAGCCCGAGCGAGCACCCGTATGGCTCCAGCGTGTACGGCTCGCGCTACCAGGACCAGCGCGGCCCGACTCCCAGCCGTTCGTACCTGCGGTTCTCCCGGGCCGACACGGAGTAGTCCGCGTTTTGCCCTAAACGTGCCGATAGGGCCAGCGTGGACTGTCATGGGGGCTATGCCCTCAACCATCCCCTGACGGTTGCCGATCTTCCCTGAGTGGAAGGCCGTAAGGGTGGGAATCCGAACCCGTTCGTGCGATCGCGCGACTAAATGCGGGTTCGCGCGTTGTGCGGTGGGGGAGTCAGGCAGGGGAGGGTAACGAATGTCCGTGATGGAGTCAGCGCTCGCCCGCTTCGACACGCGGGAACTCGCTGCCCTTGACCGGACGTTTGCGCCCCCCCTGCGCTCCTCCTGGCTCAGCACTTACCGTCGCACCCTGGTCATCCTCGACGCGACGATCCTCGTGGTCGCCGGAGTCGTCGGTGTCGTGGCGCGCTTCGGCGTCGGCGCGCCCGGACACGAGATCCACGGGGTGAACTACCTGGCCGGGAGCCTGCTCCTGGTGCCCGTCTGGATCGCCGTGCTGGCGCTGTCGCGTTGCTACGAGGAGCGCTTCCTGGGCAACGGCACCGAGGAGTACCGCCGCGTCGCCGACGCCTCGTTCCGGGTCACGGCCCTCATCGTCTTCGTCCTGTTCATGACCCAGACCGAGGTCTCCCGCGGCTTCCTCGCGGTGTCGCTGCCGTTCGGCCTGCTCGGTGTCGTCGCAGGCCGGTACGGCGCACGGCTGGTGCTGCAGCGCCGGCGCATGCGCGGCCAGTGCATGCACAAGGTCGTCGTCGTGGGCCCGGCGGCCCAGGCGCTGGAGATGACCACGCACCTGCAGTCCCAGCCCTTGTCCGGCTTGCAGGTCGTCGGCGCGTGCGTAGCCGGCGACAGCCGCCGGTACAAGGACGCGACGATGATCCCGGTGCTGGGCGCACTGAGTGACGTCATCCCCGTGCTCGAGCGCCTCGGCGCCGACAGCGTCGTGATCGCCAAGGGCCCCGGGATCACGGCCGAGGACCTGCGTCAGCTGTCGTACGAGCTCGAGGGCACGGGTGTCGACCTGCTCGTGTCGCCGCGGCTGACCAACGTCATGGGCTCGCGCATCTCCTGGCGTCCCATCCCGGGCCTGCCGCTCATGCACGTGGACGAGCCGGAGCTCACGGGCTCACGGCACCTGGTCAAGGCGACGTTTGACCGCGTCGTCGGTCTGCTGCTGCTCCTGGTCGCGTCGATCGTCGTGCTGCCGCTCGCCCTGGCGGTCCGGCTCACCACGAAGGGGCCGGCGTTCTTCCGGCAGGAACGGGTCGGTCGCTCGGGCGAGACGTTCAGCATGTGGAAGCTCCGCACCATGCACGTCAACGCCGAGCAGCGCCTGGACACCCTCGTGGCCCACAACGCCCACGGGGCGGAGGGGGTCCTGTTCAAGCTGCGTGAGGACCCGCGCGTGACGCCGCTCGGCAAGTTCTTGCGGCGCTTCTCGATCGACGAGCTGCCGCAGCTGCTCAACGTCGTCCGCGGCGACATGTCCCTGGTGGGCCCGCGTCCCCCGCTGCCGAGCGAGGTCGCGAAGTACGAGGGCCACGTGCACCGCCGCTTGCTGGTCAAGCCCGGGCTGACGGGCCTGTGGCAGGTCAGCGGCCGCAGCGACCTGGCGTGGGAGGACGCCGTGCGCCTCGACCTGCACTACGTCGAGAACTGGTCCCTCGGGCTCGATGTCACGATCATCTGCAAGACCGTGATGGCGGTGCTTCGCCAGCAGGGTGCGTACTAGCCTGATCGCGTGAAGGGAATCGTGCTGGCCGGGGGGTCCGGCACGCGTCTCTACCCGGTGACCCGGGGCGTCTCCAAGCAGCTGGTGCCCGTCTACGACAAGCCGATGGTGCACTACCCCCTCGCCACGCTGATGCTCGCCGGGATCCGC
>DATLCV010000006.1:0-18947 GCA_035526225.1 Mycobacteriales bacterium | reverse complement strand
CCGAACAAGACGCTGGCCGCGCAGCTGGCCAACGAGTTCCGCGAGCTGCTGCCGCACAACGCGGTGGAGTACTTCGTCAGCTACTACGACTACTACCAGCCCGAGGCCTACGTCCCGCAGACGGACACCTACATCGAGAAGGACTCCTCGGTGAACGAGGAGGTGGAGCGGCTGCGGCACAGCGCGACCATGTCGCTGCTCACACGACGGGACGTCATCGTCGTCGCGTCCGTCTCCTGCATCTACGGCCTCGGCACCCCGCAGGAGTACGTCGACCGGATGGTGCGGCTGCGGGTCGGCGACGTCGTCGACCGCGACCAGCTGCTGCGGCGGTTCGTTGACGTGCAGTACACGCGCAACGACCTGGCCTTCACGCGCGGCACCTTCCGGGTGCGCGGCGACACCGTCGAGGTGTTCCCCGTCTACGAGGAGCTGGCGGTCCGCGTCGAGATGTTCGGCGACGAGATCGAGCGGGTCATGACGCTGCACCCCCTCACCGGGGAGGTCGTCGCCGAGCACCAGGAGGTCTTCGTCTTCCCTGCCACCCACTACGTCGCGGGGCCGGAGCGCATGGAGCGCGCCGTCGCGGGCATCGAGACCGAGCTCGCCGGGCGGCTCGCGGAGCTCGAGCAGCAGGGCAAGCTGCTCGAGGCGCAGCGGCTGCGGATGCGCACGACGTACGACCTGGAGATGATGCGCCAGGTCGGCTTCTGCAACGGCATCGAGAACTACAGCCGACACATAGATGGTCGGCCGGCCGGGTCTCCACCGCACACGCTGCTCGACTACTTCCCCGAGGACTTCCTGCTCGTCATCGACGAGTCGCACGTCACGGTGCCGCAGATCGGGGCGATGTTCGAGGGGGACATGTCGCGCAAGCGCACCCTCGTCGACCACGGCTTCCGGCTCCCGAGCGCGACCGACAACCGGCCGCTGCGCTGGGAGGAGTTCCTCGAGCGCACCGGGCAGACGGTCTACCTGTCGGCGACCCCCGGGCCCTACGAGCTGTCCCGCGTGAAGGACGACGTCGTCGAGCAGGTCATCCGGCCGACCGGTCTCGTCGACCCCGAGATCGTCGTGAAGCCCACCAAGGGCCAGATCGACGACCTGGTGCACGAGATCCGCGAACGGGCTGAGCGCGACGAGCGCGTGCTGGTCACCACGCTGACGAAGAAGATGTCGGAGGACCTCACCGACTACCTGCTCGAGCTCGGCATCCGGGTCCGCTACCTGCACTCAGAGGTCGACACCATCCGGCGCATCGAGCTGCTCAAGGAGCTGCGCCAGGGCGTGTACGACGTGCTCGTCGGGATCAACCTGCTCCGCGAGGGGCTGGACCTGCCTGAGGTCTCGCTCGTGGCCATCCTCGACGCGGACAAGGAGGGCTTCCTGCGCAGTGGGACCTCCCTCATCCAGACGATCGGCCGCGCGGCCCGCAACGTCAGCGGCCAGGTGCACATGTACGCCGACAGCGTCACGCCGTCCATGGCGAAGGCGATCGACGAGACCGCTCGCCGGCGCGCCAAGCAGGTCGCCTACAACACCGAGCGCGGCCTGGACCCCATGCCGCTGCAGAAGAAGATCGCGGACATCCTCGACAGCATCGTCCGCGACGACCCCGAGCTCGTCGGCGGCAGCGGGCGCAACAGCTCCCGCGGCAAGGCGCCCGTCCCCGGTGCCGCGGGCAAGGGCCAGACGCACGTCGCGAGCCTGCGGGGGATGCCCCGGGCCGAGCTCGCCCAGCTCATCCAGCAGCTCCAGGACCAGATGCACGAGGCCGCGCGTGAGCTGTCCTTCGAACTGGCCGCCCGGCTGCGCGATGAGGTGAACGAGCTGAAGAAGGAGCTCCGTGGCATGGACGCAGCGGGAGTCCGCTGAGCCCGCCGGCCTGGCCGCGTGACGGAGGTCACCCTTACCGGCGGTAACACCCGGCCGGTACCCTTTCCGGGCTGGTCCTGCCCTTGGACTGGGCAGTGCCGACCGAACGACAGGAGCACCGGTGCAGGACTCCCGAGTGGCCGCCGGCCGTGCTGCGGACGGTGGCCGCCCGTTGCGGATCGCGCTGCTCAGCTACCGCAGCAAGCCCCACTGCGGCGGGCAGGGCGTCTACGTCCGGCACCTGAGCCGCGAGCTGGTCGAGCTGGGGCACCAGGTCGAGGTGCTCAGCGGACCGCCGTACCCCCTGCTCGACCCGGGCGTGGACCTGACGCCGCTACCGAGCCTGGACCTGTACCGGGACCCCGACCCGTTCCGCGTGCCGTGGCCGAGCGAGTTCAAGGACGCGATCGACGTCCTTGAGTTCGGGATCATGTGCACGGCGGGATTCCCCGAGCCGCTGACGTTCAGCCTGCGCGCCTACCGCGAGCTCAACAAGCGGGCCGTGAAGCCCGACATCATCCACGACAACCAGACGCTGGGCTACGGGATGCTGCTCATGCAGCGCGCCGGCCTGCCGATCATCGCCAACGTCCACCACCCGATCACCGTGGACAAGAAGCTCGACCTGGCCGCGTCGCCGCTGCGCCAGCAGCTGTCCAAGCGCCGCTGGTACGGCTTCCTCGCGATGCAGGGCCGGGTCGTACGCCGGATGCCGAGCCTCATGACGGTCAGCGAGAACTCCTTCGACGACATCGTCACCGACTTCGGGGTGGACCCGGCGAAGATGCGCGTGATCCCGGTCGGCGTGGAGCACGACGTCTTCGTGCCCCCGACCGAGCCGCGGGTGCCCGGGCGGATCATCGCCACGGCGAGCGCCGACCACCCCCTCAAGGGGATCGTGCCGCTGCTGGAGGCCGTGGCGAAGCTGCGCACCGAGCGCGACGTCGAGCTCGTCGTCGTGGGCAAGGCCAACCCCGAGGGGGCAGCCGCGCAGACCGTCGAGCGGCTGGGCCTGCAAGACGTCGTGCGATTCGTGTCGGGCCTGTCCGAGCACGACCTGGTCGCCGTGTTCGGGTCCGCGCAGGTGGGTGTCGTGCCCAGCCTGTACGAGGGCTTCAGCCTGCCCGCCATCGAGCTGATGTCCTGCGCCACGCCGCTGGTGTGCACCACCGCCGGGGCGCTGCCCGAGGTCGTGGGCGACGCCGCGCTGCAGGTCCCACCGGGTGACCCGGAGGCGCTCGCGGCCACCATCAAGCTGCTTCTCGACGACGACGCGCTCGCCGCCGACCTCGGGGCCCGGGGCCGGGAGCGCGTGATGACCAGGTACACCTGGCGCTCCGTCGCCGAGCAGACCGTGCAGTGGTACCGCGACTTCCTCGCCACCTCCCCCGGAGAGAGATGCTGACCGTCGACTTCGACAAGCTCCCCGTCGGCCCGGGAGACCGGGTCCTCGACATGGGCTGCGGCGGCGGCCGGCACGCCTTCGCGCTGTTCAAGCGCGGTGCAGACGTCGTGGCCCTCGACTACAGCCACCAGGACCTCGTCGAGGTGCGCACGATGTTCGGGGCGATCCGTGTCGAGGGCGAGGCGCCGGAGGCGGCCGACGCGTTCGCCGTACAGGGCACGGCGTACTCGCTGCCCTTCGCCGACGGCACGTTCGACCGGGTCATCGCGGCAGAGGTCCTCGAGCACCTGCCGGCGGACACCGACGCGATGGCCGAGCTCTTCCGCGTCCTCAAGCCCGGTGGGCTCATCGCCGTGACCGTGCCGCGCTGGCTGCCCGAGAAGGTCTGCTGGGCGCTGTCCGACGCCTACCACGAGGTCGAGGGCGGTCACGTCCGCATCTACAAGGGGACACAGCTCCGGGAGCGGCTCGAGTGCACCGGCCTCGTCTACGAGGGCGAGCACCACGCGCACGGCCTGCACGCGCCGTACTGGTGGCTCAAGTGCGCTGTCGGCGTGAGCAACGACGGCAACCCGCTCGTGAGGGCTTACCACCGGCTCCTCGTCTGGGACATGGTCAAGCAGCCGCTCGCGACCCGGCTCGCCGAGCGGGTGCTGCAGCCGCTCGTCGGCAAGTCCCTGGTCGTCTACCTGCGCAAGCCCCTGGAGTCCGCGCGTGAAGCGGCCTGAGCTCAGGGGCCTGCCCGGCGTCCTGACCAAGGCCCAGCTGCAGCAGACCGTCGACGCCATCGCGGCCGCGCAGCAGGAGTGCGGCTCGCTGCCCTGGCCCGACGGGCACACCGACGCCTGGGACCACGTCGAGTGCGCGATGGTGCTGACGCTCGGCGGCCGGCTCGAGGAGGCGCAGCGCGCCTACGCGTGGCTCCGCCGTACCCAGGCCACCGACGGCTCCTGGGCCACGTCGTACGACCAGCTCGAGGTCCTCGACCCCATGGTCGACCTCAACCAGTGCGCCTACGTCGCCGTCGGCATGTGGCAGTGGTGGATGGTCACCGGCGACCGGTCGCTCCCCGAGCGGATGTGGCCGCACGTGCGGCGCGCGCTCGACCTCGTCTGCGACCTGCAGGCGCCCGGCGGCCACGTGCTGTGGGCCCGGGACGGTGCGGTGCCGCGCCAGGAGGCGCTGCTCACCGGCTCGTCGTCGATGTACCAGTCGCTGCGCTGCGGCATCGCGCTCGCCGAGCTGCTCGGGGAGCCGCAACCGGAGTGGGAGCTTGCGGCGGGGCTGCTCCAGCACGCCGTCGCGCACCACCCCGAGGCCTTCCTCGACAAGTCCCGCTTCTCGATGGACTGGTACTACCCGGTCCTCGGCGGGGCCGTCCGGGGCCGAGCGGCCCGTGAGCTGTTCGACCGTGAGTGGGAGACCTTCGTGGTGCCGGGTCTCGGGTGCCGCTGCGTGTCGGACGAGCCGTGGGTGACAGGAGCCGAGACGGCCGAGCTCGCGCTGGCCCTGCTGGTGAGCGGCGACCCCGACCGCGCCCGCGAGATGCTGGCGAGCGTGCAGCACCTGCGGCACGAGGACGGCTCCTACTGGACCGGCTACGTCTTCGACAAGGACGTCAACTGGCCGGGCGAGCGCAGCTCGTGGACGGCCGCCGCAATGGTGCTCGCCGCCGACGCGCTGGCCGGTGGGCCGACCCTTGCGCTGTTCGCCGGGGACGACCTGCCGACCGGTGTGCTGCTGCCCGCCGACACCTGCGTCGAAGAGGGCTGCACCGCGCTCGCGTAGGGCTCAGCCGACGGGGGCCTCCTGGCGGCGGAGGACGCGGAGCGAACCGGTCACCGACACCTGCTCGAAGGCGCCCGTGTCGACCGCGCGGCGCACGACGTTCCACGGCGGGCGGCCCCCGTCGGCCGGGTCCTCGAACACGTCGTGCACGGCGAGCAGTCCGCCGACGACCACGTACGGCGCGAAGGCGGCGTAGTCGTGCTGCGCGACCTCCTCGGTGTGGTTGCCGTCCAGGAACAGGAAGGCCAGCGGCGAGGCCCACCAGCGGCCCACCTGCTGGGTCGTGCCGACGATCGCGGTCACCACGTCGTCGAGGCCCGCGTCCCACAGGGTGCGGCGCAGCGAGGGCAGCGTCTCGAGCCGCCCGGTGTGGGGGTCGACGAGCGCGGCGTCGTGCCACTCCCACCCGGGCTGGTTCTCCTCGGAGCCGCGGTGGTGGTCGAGCGTTGCCAGCTGCGCCCCGACGGCCCGGGCCGCCGCCCCCAGGTGGACGGTGGACTTGCCGCAGTACGTGCCGATCTCCAGCCACAGCCCGGGGCCGGCGGTGAGGGCGGCCGTGTGCAACGCGGCAGCCTCGTCGGCGGGCAGGAAGCCCTTGGTGGCCTGCGCCACGGCGAGCAGGTCGGGGGTCACGGCGTCCTCACGGGTAGAGTTCAGGGCGTCGGAGGGGAGTATCCCCGTCGTACCCGGCTCGTCAGCACGGGGTCCTCGTCGGGCCCCCGGTCCGGGTAGCCACGCTTGCACTCGCAGCAGGGTGGGAGAGACCTCCGGTCGGGCTCGAATGTCCAGACCGGAGGAATGAGCGTGCACGTCACCACCACTGCTTGGCTCCTGACCATCGCGGGACTCCTGCTCCTGATGGCCTTCGACCAGTGGATCGCCCACCGCAAGGGCTCGCACGAGTTCTCGCACGGTGAGGCCCTGCGCTGGGTCAGCCTCTACGTCGCGCTCGCTGTCGGGTTCGGCATCGGCCTGTGGGCCGTTGCCGGCCACCAGTACGGCGCCGAGTTCTTCGCCGGCTACGTCACGGAGTACAGCCTGTCTGTAGACAACCTGTTCGTGTTCGTGATCATCATGAGCACCTTCGCCGTACCCCGGGCCTACCAGCACAAGGTGCTGCTCGTCGGGATCGCGATGGCCTTGGTGATGCGCGGCATCTTCATCGGAGTCGGCGCGGCCGCCATCGACCGCTTCGTCTGGGTGTTCTTCGTCTTCGGCGCCTTCCTCGTCTACACCGCGATCAAGTTGGCCAGCGGTCACGAGGAGCAGGAGGAGGGCGCGCGCGACACCCTCGCAGTGCGGCTCATGGAGCGTCTGCTGCCCACCACCCGCGAGTACGACGGGGAGAAGGTCGTCACCAAGGTCGACGGCAGGCGGGTCTTCACCCCGATGCTGCTGGTCATGGTCGCGATCGGCTCGACCGACCTGCTGTTCGCCCTTGACTCCATCCCGGCGATCTTCGGCCTGACCGAGGAGGCGTACATCGTCTTCACGGCCAACGCCTTCGCCCTCATGGGGCTGCGGCAGCTCTACTTCCTGCTCGACGGGTTGCTCGACCGCCTGGTCCACCTGTCCTACGGGCTGGCGGTCATCCTCGGCTTCATCGGCGTGAAGCTGTTCCTGCACGCCCTGCACGACTACGACGTGGAGTGGGCGCCCGAGATCGGGATCGTGCCCTCGTTGGGTGTCATCGTCGGGACGCTCGCCGTGGTGACCGCGACGTCGCTGCGCAGCACCCGCGGCGCCGCGCAGGATGGACTTGCCCCGAAGGACTAGAACAGGTACCAGTTGGGGGTGCAGGGGGGTATGTCCCCCCTGCAGCGCTGAGAGGACCCCCGTGCTCCGTCGCCTGCTGCCCTTCTCCGTCGTCGCGCTCGTGCTCGCGATGAGCGGACCTGCCTTCGCCCACGAGGAACGCGCATCCCAGTTCCCGTCCGGCAAGGGCAGCACTCCGACCTACCGCACCTACCAGCAGGCAGCGGACCGGCTCGTGGTCTGCAAGCCGACCAGCCGTGCGGCCATCGCCCGGATCCGCGACGCGAAGCTCCGGGCCTTCAACAACAAGCTGCTCGGCCAGTGCCGCTTCCAGCACCTCCAGGCTGCCGTTGACGCGGTCCGCCGGCAGCGCACCAACATCTACGTCCTCCCCGGCCTCTACCGCGAGGAGCCGTCCTGGGCGCCGGCATGCACGAAGGCGTACACGGGTGGAATCGTCGAATACCCCCTCGTCGTGTCCTGCGGTGAGGTGACCAACCTCGTGACCGTCGCCGGTGACAGCCCTCAGGACGCGGACAGGGTCTGCGACAACGCCCTGTGCCGGCTGCAGATCGAGGGGACCGGCGAGCGTCGTGAGGATGTCGTGCTGCGCGGCGGGTTCACGAAGTCAGGGGACTGGGTCAAGCACAACGGCATCAAGGCCGACCGTGCGGACGGCTTCTACCTGCGCAACCTGACGGCAGAGCTGTTCAAGGAGAACGCCCTCTACGTGCACGAGACGGACGGCTACGTGCTCGACGAGGTCAACGCCCGGCACAACGACCTCTACGGCATCCTCACGTTCACATCCGACCACGGGCTCATCGAGGACTGTGACGCCTCCTTCAACGGCGACTCGGGGGTCTACCCCGGCTCGGCTGCGGACGTGAACAAGGACTCGACCGTCACCGGTCCCCTCACGCGCTACGCCGTCGAGATCCGCCGGTGCAACACCCACCACAACGCCCTCGGCTTCTCCGGCACGGCGGGCAACTCGGTGTGGTTCCACGACAACGAGGTGCACGACAACTCGGCCGGCTACGTGACGGACTCCTTCGTCGGCGGGCACCCCGGGATGCCGCAGGACCACGCATGGCTCACGCACAACCGCATCTACCGCAACAACAGCAACTACGTCGAGCGGTTCGTGCACAGCGGCATCTGCGCCCGGGTGCCGGGCAAGCGAGGCTACGGCGCGGGGACCGTGTGCCCCGTCTTCCCGGTCCCGGTGGGCACCGGCGTGATGATCGCCGGCGGCAACCGCAACTTCGTCGACGCCAACCAGATCTACGACAACTGGCGCTCCGGCGTCATGCTCTTCTGGGTGCCGGGCGCCTTGCGTGACGACACCTCGTTGGCTGCGCAGTACGACACCTCCAACGGCAACCACTTCACGCGCAACCTCCTCGGGCGCCACCCCTCCGGAGTCGTGCAGCCCAACGGGACCGACTTCTGGTGGGACGAGCAGGGCATCGGGAACTGCTGGGAGGGCAACCGGTCCGCGCCCGCCGCCGTCACCAGCAACTACCCACTGCCCGTGGGCCTGCCGACCTGCTCGGGCGGCGGGTCCCTGCTTCCCGTGGGCAACCCGGCGAAGTCCGCCACGCTCGTCCCCTGTGCCCGCTACAACCGCGAGGACGAGCCCGACCCGGTTGGTTGTGACTGGTTCGACAGCCCGGCGCGACCGGCCGATCGGCAGGCCGCGCGCGGTGAGCCCCCGGTCGTGGCGGCGGCCGACGGGTGGCGTGTCGGTGACCTGACCGGACTGGTGGCCGCCGTACCGCCTGTGAGTGGCGGCTCGGGACCGGGCGCCGGAGCGACGGCTCTGGTCGGGCTCGTGGCGATGGTGCTCATCGCCCGGGTCCTGCCTCGACCGCTGCGCAGACGGTGGTCATGAGGATCGCTCTGGTCGGCGCGGCTGCCCTGACGACGGCGCTCGCCGGGGTGGCGGCGGCCGTGCCCGTGCACACGGCTGACTTCGCGCTCGGGGGCGTCACGTGGCGGGGCGAGACAGCGCTCACCTCGCTCGCTGCGTACGGTCCGCGGGGGACGGATGTCCTCACCTACCGGCACGGTGCGACGGGATCCCTGACGGTCACGGTGCGCAACACGGGGCGCTTCCCGGCGACGGTCACGTCCCTCGACCTCGGCGCGGAGCGTCTCGCCCTGCTGTCCGTCCCGAGCCCCCGCAGGGGCGTCGAGCTGGCGCCAGGGCAGGGCCGCACCTTCACGGTCGGCGTGGTCCTGGGCAACTGCCGCTACTACCACGAGCGGGAGGTCGCGACCTACGACCACCTGCGCGTGCGGTTCTCGGTGATCGGGGGCACGGGCAGCCGCGACGTGCGGCTCACCAGGCCCATCGTCGTGCACAGCCCCATGATCGTCGGCTGTCCCGACCGCAAGCTGGACCGCACCCGCGACAACCGCACCTCGCCCTGACCGTGGCGACCTGATCGGTCCCCAGGCTCAGCCGTCCCAGCGCTCCCGCAGGTCGAGGTTGTAGAAGGTCGGCGGGCCGTCGAGGAACTGCGACATCGCCGCCGCGAACTCCTGGGTGGACGGGTGCTCGGAGTTCTCCATGGCCTTCTCGTAGGAGTCGAACTCGGCGATGGTGCGGAACGTGCCCGGGCGGTCACGGTCCTCCGTCAGGGACACGCGCACCGGGCCCCCGCCGTCACCACGGTCCTCGCGGTACTTCTCGGCGAGGTCCTTGATCTCGTCGATGCGGGACGTGGAGTACTCGACGATCTGGATGAAGCCGGCCATGCGTCCTCCTGGAAGTGGTGGTCCGCCGCCCACCCTCCGGCCCGAACGTGAGCCCGCGCTGTCTCCCCGCCGACACATACCTGTCACCAGCCGCGGGCGCGCCACTCCGGGAGGGAGGCCCGCTCGGCGCCCAGCGTCGTGTCCGCACCGTGGCCGGGGTAGACCCAGGTCGCGTCAGGGAGCGCGTCGAACAGCTTGTGCTCGACGTCGTCGATGAGGGTGGCGAACCGCTTGGGGTCCTGCTCGGTGTTCCCGACACCGCCGGGGAACAGCGCGTCCCCCGTGAAGAGGTGGCCCCCGTCAGCGGGGTAGTGGAGCGCAACCGAGCCCGGCGTGTGCCCGACGAGCGTGATCGCGGTGAGGCTCACCGACCCGACCGTGACCTCGTCCGCGTCGAGGAGGAAGCGGTCGACGGGCACCGGGAGGTCTGGGGCGTCCGCCTCGGTCGCCAGCACGGGGGCGCCGGTGGCGGTGACCACGTCCACGAGCCCCTGCCAGTGGTCCCAGTGGCCGTGGGTCTCCACCACACCGACCAGCCTGTTGTCACCCAGGAGTGACAGCAGCACCTCGGGGTCGCCCGCTGCGTCGACCAGGAGCGCCTCGCCGGCGCAGGACAGCAGGTAGCAGTTGTTGTTGAAGGGGTTGGTGGCGACCTTGGTGATCGTCAGCGCGTCCAGCACACGGACGTCCGCCGGACCACCCACGACGACGTCTCCGGTGTACACGCGGCCTCCTCGGTCAGGGTCCCGACGCTAGCCGTGAACCGCTCGAGTGCCCACCTGCGACAGTCAGGGTGACGAACCGTCTCGGAGGGGGACATCGTGAAGCGCACACTCATCACCGCCGCACTCGCCGCCGGCAGCACCGCGGCGCTCGCTCTGCCCGGCGCGCCCGCCATCGGGGGCGCCAGCTCCGTCGACACCGGTCGCCAGGCTCTCACGTCCTACAACGCCACCCACGTGCCCGCAGGCGCGACCGCGAAGGTGCGCGCCGTCTACACGGCCAGCGGCAGCACAGTCGTGACGCTGCACGTGTGGGGCCTGGCCCCGAACCGGGAGTACGGCGCCCATGCCCACCGCTTCGCGTGCAGCCCGACCAGCGCCGCCGCAGCGGGCGGTCACTTCCAGTACGCCGTCGACCCGGTCCAGCCCTCGACCGATCCCGCCTACGCCAACCCGTGGAACGAGGTGTGGCTCGACCTCACCACGGACGGGGACGGCAACGGCTCCGGACAGACGGTCGTGCGGTGGCAGCCGCCGAACGGATCGGGCGCCCGCCCGGCCTCGGTCATCCTGCACGACCACCACACCGCGACCGGACCCGCCGGGAGCGCCGGCACCGCCGGCCCGCGCTACGGCTGCCTCACGGTCGCCTTCTAGCTGTTCTGCCGGGCAGGCGGTCAGGGCCGGAGGGTGAACGGCCCGCCGGTCAGGAATGCCTTGCGGTCGCCACAGGTGTCCGCGAGCGCCACGAAGGCCAGACCGGCGACTCCGCTCGTGACGCGGTAGCGCCCCGGTGCAGCGCAGAGGAAGTCGTCGGGCTGGAACACCAGCACGTCGGGCTGCTCGACCCGGACGCCCTCGTGCGTGGCCCCGCGGCTGTCGGCGAAGGTGACGGCGCTGGCGGACAGGGTCAGTCGTGCCACCTGCGTGCCGACGCCGCGTTCGTACACGCCCTCCTGCACACCGGCCGGCAACGCCGGTGCGGGTGCCTGCGAGGCGCCGGGGGTTGTGACCCGCTCGCCGGAGGTGTTGCCGAGGGTCATCACTGTGCCCGTCACGCCCGCGCCCACGACCACGGCCGCGGCTGCCGCGGCGAGCAGGGTGCGCCGCCGGGAGCTGCGCATCCTGGTCTGGAACCTGATCAGCTGCGTCGCTTCGTCGGTCTGCGTCATGGCTTCCTCCGCGAGTCGGGCGAGCAGCGACGGCAGTCGCAGCTCGATGTCGTGGCCGGTCATCGGACCGGCTCCAGCTGTGCGGCGAGGGCGGCCAGACCCCGCGAGGTGTGCGTCTTGACCGAGCCCTTGCTGATGGACAGCGAGTCCGAGATCTCCGCCTCGCTCAGGTCGAGGTAGTAGCGCAGCACCAGGACCTGCCGTTGGCGCCGGGAGAGCTGCCGCAGCCCGACCACCAGGGCGTCACGATCTGCTGCCGTCACCACGGTCTCCTCGGCGGACAAACCCTCCAGTGACGCCGGAAGGAACGTCTGCCGCACCGTCCTGCGGCGTCGCAGCGTGCTGCGTGCGCCGTTCACCACGGAGGTCTGCAGGTAGGGCAGCGCCGACGTCGCGTCGCGGAGCCAGGGCCAGCGGCGGTACAACGACAGGAAGGCATCCTGCACCACGTCCTCGGCCGTTGGGACGTCGTCCACGAGGAGCCGAGCGAGGCCGACGAGACGACGGTGGTAGGCCACGAACAGCTCAGTCAGCGCAGCATCCCGGCCGGCGGGAGGCGTCAGGCTGGGCGCTGACCGGCTCGTCCTCTCCGTGTCCACCTGCCCCCCTCACGCCTGGTCTCGCGGCCTGAGCCCCACCGCCTGCACGAGGGGTCAGACGTGCGCCCGGGACTTCGGTTGACAGCGGTGCCAGGAATTCTGCTCTGGTCACCCCGGTTCCCTCCAGGGAGCGGACAGCTGCCCGGGCGTGCCGTCCGGTGGCCAGGGGGAATGTCAGTGGTCGCAGCTAGCCTGAGTCGTCACCTCTGACCTGCCCTGACCGTCACGACAGATCGGAAGTCATGGTCGACCGCCTGGTCGTGCGCGGTGCGCGCGAGCACAACCTCAAGGACGTCTCGCTCGACCTGCCACGGGACGCCCTGATCGTCTTCACCGGCCTGTCGGGCAGCGGCAAGTCGAGCCTCGCGTTCGACACGATCTTCGCCGAGGGACAGCGCAGGTACGTCGAGTCGCTCAGCGCCTACGCCCGCCAGTTCCTCGGCCAGATGGACAAGCCCGACGTCGACTTCATCGAGGGCCTGAGCCCCGCGGTGTCGATCGACCAGAAGTCCACCAACCGCAACCCCCGCTCGACGGTCGGCACGATCACCGAGGTCTACGACTACCTGCGCCTGCTGTTCGCCCGGGCGGGCACCCCGCACTGCCCGAAGTGCGGCCGCGTCATCGCCCGTCAGCAGCCCAGCCAGATCGTCGACCGGGTCCTCGAGCTGGAGGAGGGCAGCCGCTTCCAGGTGCTCGCACCGGTGATCCGCGAGCGCAAGGGCGAGTACGTCGACCTGTTCGCCGACCTGCAGACCAAGGGCTACAGCCGGGTCCGGGTCGACGGCGTCGTGCACCAGCTCACCGAGGTGCCGAAGCTCAAGAAGCAGGAGAAGCACACGATCGAGGTGGTCGTCGACCGCCTGACCGTGAAGGAGAGCGCCAAGCGCCGGCTGACCGACTCGGTGGAGACCGCCCTCAAGCTGGGCAACGGCCTCGTGACCCTGGAGTTCGTCGACCACCCGGAGGACGACCCGCACCGCGAGCGCACCTTCTCCGAGCACCTCGCGTGCCTGTACGACGACCTCAGCTTCGAGGAGATGGAGCCGCGGTCGTTCTCCTTCAACAGCCCGTTCGGCGCCTGCGTCACGTGCCACGGCCTCGGCACGCGCAAGGAGGTCGACCCCGAGCTGGTCGTGCCCGACCCGGAGAAGAGCCTTGCCGAGGGCGCCCTGCAGCCCTGGTCGAGCGGGCACAACGTCGAGTACTTCGGCCGGCTGCTCGGTGCGCTCGGCGACGCCATGGGCTTCACCCTCAAGACCCCGTGGCACAAGCTCAAGCCCGGCCAGCAGCACGCCGTGCTCTACGGCCACGAGACCGAGGTGCACGTCAAGTACGAGAACCGGTACGGCCGCCGGCGCAGCTACTACACGGCGTACGAAGGGGTCATCCCCTTCCTCGAGCGCCGGCACGTCGAGGCGGAGAGCGACGTCAGCCGCGAGCGGTACGAGGGCTACATGCGCGACGTGCCGTGCCCGGCGTGCCAGGGGGCACGGCTCAAGCCCGAGGTGCTCGCCGTCACGCTCGGCGACCTGAGCATCGCCGACGTCGCGGCCATGTCGATCGCTGACTGCGCGACCTTCTTGCGGGGGCTGGAGCTCGACGACCGGCAGCGGATGATCGCCGAGCGGGTGCTCAAGGAGGTCAACGCCCGGATGGGCTTCCTGCTCGACGTCGGCCTCGACTACCTCAGCCTCGACCGGGCCGCCGCGACGCTGGCCGGCGGGGAGGCTCAGCGCATCCGCCTCGCGACGCAGATCGGATCGGGCCTCGTGGGCGTGCTCTACGTCCTCGACGAGCCGAGCATCGGTCTGCACCAGCGCGACAACCGGCGGCTGATCGAGACCCTGGTGCGGCTGCGCGACCTGGGCAACACGCTCATCGTCGTCGAGCACGACGAGGACACGATCCACACCGCTGACTGGGTCGTCGACATCGGCCCGGGGGCAGGGGAGCACGGCGGCCAGGTCGTCGTCAGCGGCACCGTCAAGGACCTGCTCGCCAGCAAGGACTCCATCACCGGCGCCTATCTCAGCGGCCGCCTGCAGATCGCCGTACCCGAGGTTCGACGGTCCGCCGACCCGAAGCGCAAGCTCACGGTCGTCGGCGCCCGGGAGCACAACCTCAAGGACGTCACCGTCGACATCCCGCTCGGTCAGCTGGTCGCCGTGACCGGCGTCAGCGGCAGCGGCAAGAGCACGCTCATCAACGACATCCTGGCCGCCGTGCTGGTGAACAAGCTCAACGGCGCCCGCGAGGTCCCGGGCCGGCACACGCGGGTCAACGGGCTCGAGCTGCTGGACAAGGTGGTGCGCGTCGACCAGAGCCCCATCGGCCGCACCCCCCGCTCGAACCCCGCGACCTACACCGGGGTCTTCGACCACATGCGCAAGCTCTTCGCGGAGACCACCGAGGCGAAGGTGCGGGGCTACCTGCCCGGACGGTTCTCCTTCAACGTCAAGGGCGGTCGCTGCGAGAACTGCTCCGGCGACGGCACGATCAAGATCGAGATGAACTTCCTGCCAGACGTCTACGTCCCGTGCGAGGTCTGCCACGGCGCCCGGTACAACCGGGAGACGCTCGAGGTGCACTTCAAGGGCAAGACGATCTCCGAGGTCCTCGACATGCCGATCGAGGAGGCAGCGGAGTTCTTCGAGGCCGTGCCGGCCATCAGCCGGCACCTGAAGACCCTCGTCGACGTCGGCCTCGGCTACGTCCGCCTCGGCCAGCCCGCGCCGACGCTGTCCGGTGGCGAGGCGCAGCGCGTGAAGCTGGCCAGCGAGCTGCAGAAGCGCCAGACCGGGCGCACGATCTACGTGCTGGACGAGCCCACGACCGGGCTGCACTTCGAGGACATCCGCAAGCTCCTCGTCGTGCTCGGCCGGCTCGTCGACCAGGGCAACACCGTCGTCGTCATCGAGCACAACCTCGACGTGATCAAGACCGCGGACTGGGTGATCGACATGGGGCCGGAGGGCGGCGCCGGGGGCGGCACCGTGGTGGCAGAGGGGACGCCCGAGGACGTGGCGGCCGTCGCGGCGTCCCACACGGGGCGGTTCCTGCAGCACGCCCTGGCTGCCTCCGCCCCGGCGCCGGCGCGGCCGAGGGCGAAGCGGAAGAAGGCCGCCGCGAGCTGACATTCAGGTCGTCCTCGGGCGGGTCGATGAACCTTTCGCGGCTGTGCGGCGTCTACCGTGATCAACAGGACGTTTCCCGAAAGGCCTCACCATGCCCTCTCGCCCCGGCCGCTTCACGCGCGCGCTGGTCTTCGTCGCGGCCGGCAGCGCCGGTGCCGTGCTCCTCACGGCGCTGCCCGCGGCCTCCGCGCCCGCCCTGGTCAGCGGCCTGAGCGCCACCCTGGCCGCCCACGGCCTGCAGCTGTCCTGGAGCAACCCCGCGTCGGGAACCCCGATCGTCCGCGACGTCACCAGCGAGTCCGGGCCGTACGACCCTGCAGGTCCCGCCGTCCTGGCGACCGCACCGGGCTGCCCCGCCACCACCTGCCGGTACGACGGGAGCTTCACGAACACGTCCTCCCGCCGCTACGCGGTCTGGTCCACGGAGGACGGCAGCGCCGGCACCGCCTCGTCCGCGCCCGAGGTGATCACCGTCGACCCGATGCCCGTCGTCGCGACGTCGGCCGCCCTGGCCGCCAGCGTGACGAGCGTCGTCTACAACCGCCCCGTCGTCCTCACGGGCACGCTGACCCGAGCGGGGTTGCCGCTGCAGGGCGCGGGGGTGAAGGTCGTGAGCGCCGTGCTGGGTGCCGCCCCGAGCGTGCTCGCCAGCCTCACCACCGGCGTCGAGGGCACGGTGCGCCTCAGCTACGTCCCGAAGCGAGCACGGACCTACCGGCTCGTGTTCGACGGCGACGCCTTCTCCGGCCCGTCTGCGAGCCCGGTCCGCACCGTCGCGTGGGCCCCGCGCCTGCCGGTGACCTTCTCGCCGGGCGTCGTGGAGTGGAAGCAGACCGCGACCTTCAAGGGCGTCGTGGAGCCGTGGTTCCCGGGCGCGACTGCCGTGGTGCAGCGGTTGACCTCGACGGGCTGGACGACCGTCGCGCGGCCGACGCTGTCGTCCTCGAGCAGGTTCGCGGTGCCGGTGCGGCTCCCCATCGGCAGGTACGCCTACCGCGCCCTCTTCCCGAAGGCGACCAGTCGCAGCACCGGCGTCTCGGCCACGGCGTACGTGCGGGTGACGCCGCGCACGCTGGTGCAGGGCGACTACGGACCGGACGTGCTCGCTGCCGAGAAGCGGCTCGCTGCGCTGCGCTACGACGTGGGCCGCGTCGACAGCAGCTTCACCTACGACACCCGGCACGGGGTCACGGCGTTCCAGAAGGTGGAGGGCCTGGCCCGCACCGGCAGGTGGTCGGCGGTCGAGCGTGCCCGGGCCGCGAAGCCGCGCGGCTTCCGGATGCGGTTCCGGGACGACCGACTCACCGCGGAGGTCGACATCACGCGCCAGGTCCTCGTGCTCGGGCGCAACGGCGTCATCCAGACGATCGTCGACGTCTCGACCGGCAGCGAGCAGCCCTACTACCAGGACGGGGTGCGCTACATCGCGCGCACGCCCCGCGGCGTCTTCAGCATCAACCGCAAGATCGACGGGATCCGCGTCAGCAAGCTCGGAGAGCTCTACCGGCCCTCGTACTTCTACAAGGGCTGGGCTGTCCACGGCAGCGGAAGCGTCCCGACGTACCCCGCGAGCCACGGGTGCGTGCGCATCACCAACCCCGTCGCGGACCGGCTCTTCCAGCGCCTCGCGATCGGCACCCGGGTCGCCGTCTACGACGAGTAGCCCGGCATAGGCTGGACGGGTGGCAGACCCGTCGACCTACCGCCCCGCGGCGGGGTCGATCCCGGTCGAGCCGGGCGTGTACCGGTTTCGCGACGAGCGCGGCCGGGTGATCTACGTCGGCAAGGCCAAGAGCCTGCGCGCGCGCCTGTCCAGCTACTTCCAGGACGCCAGGGCCCTGCACCCCCGGACGCGCCAGATGGTGACGACGGCGGCGGCCGTCGACTGGACCGTCGTCACCAACGAGGTCGAGGCGCTGCAGCTGGAGTACACCTGGATCAAGGAGTTCGACCCCCGCTTCAACGTCAAGTACCGCGACGACAAGAGCTACCCGTCTCTCGCGGTGACGCTGCACGAGGCGGTGCCCCGGCTGCAGGTGATGCGGGGTCCCAAGAAGAAGGGCGTGCGCTACTTCGGGCCCTACTCCCATGCCTGGGCCATCCGCGAGACGTTGGACCTGCTGCTGCGGGTCTTCCCGGCACGCACGTGCAGCGCTGGTGTGTTCAAGCGCGCCGGTCAGGTCGGTCGGCCCTGCCTGCTCGGGTACATCGGGAAGTGCTCGGCACCGTGCGTCGGACGGGTGACCGTCGAGGAGCACAGGCAGGTCGTCGAGGACTTCTGCGACTTCATGGCCGGGTCCTCCACGACCTTCGTCAAGCGCCTCGAGAAGCAGATGGCCGAGGCAGCGTCGAACCAGGAGTACGAGCGCGCGGCGCGGCTCCGGGACGACATCGGCGCGATGCGCCGGGCCTTGGAGAAGCAGGCGGTCGTCCTGCCGGAGGGCACGGACGCGGACGTCATCGGCGTGGCCCAGGACGGTCTCGAGGCGGCCCTGCAGGTGTTCCACGTCCGGGGCGGTCGGGTGCGGGGGCAGCACGGCTACGTCGTGGACAAGGTCGAGGACGTCACGACCGGCGACCTCGTCGGGCAGTTCCTCGCTCAGGTCTACGGCGAGGACGAGGACGAGTACGGCACCCCCGACGCCGCAGCCGGATCCGACGTACCACGCGAGGTGCTCGTCCCCGAGCTGCCGCCCGACGCGGGACTGCTGGAGGACTGGCTGTGCCGGCTGCGCGGGACCAACGTCCGGCTGCGGGTGCCGCACCGCGGGGACAAGCGGGCCCTCATGGAGACCGTCGAGCGCAACGCCCTGCAGGCGTTCGCACTGCACAAGACCAAGCGCGCCAGTGATCTCACGGCGAGGTCGAAGGCGCTGGGGGAGATCCAGGAGGCGCTCGGCCTCGAGGACGCCCCGCTGCGCATCGAGTGCTTCGACGTGTCGAACCTGCAGGGCACCAGCGTGGTGGCCTCGATGGTGGTGTTCGAGGACGGCCTGGCGCGCAAGAGCGAGTACCGCCGCTTCGCCGTCCGGGGCGTGGAGGGTCAGGACGACGTGGCCTCGCTGCACGAGGTCCTCAGCCGGCGCTTCGCCCGTCACCTGGAGGAGGCGCCGCGCGCTGAGCTCGACGAGGAGAGCGGTCGGCCGCGCCGGTTCGCGTACCCGCCGAACCTCGTGGTGGTCGACGGAGGGGCGCCGCAGGTCGCCGCGGCCCAGCGGGCGCTGGAGGACCTGGGTGTCAGCGACGTGGCGCTGTGCGGCCTGGCCAAGCGGCTGGAGGAGGTGTGGCTCCCTGGCGAGCCCGACCCGGTGATCCTGCCGCGCACCTCGGAGGGCCTCTACCTGCTCCAGCGGGTGCGCGACGAGGCGCACCGCTTCGCGATCGCCTACCACCGGGCGAAGCGCGGCAAGGCGATGACGGTCAGCGCGCTCGACGGGATCCCGGGGCTCGGGGCGACGCGGCGGAAGGCGCTGCTCGCCACGTTCGGCTCGGTGAAGCGCCTGCGTGCCGCGAGCGCCGACGACATCGCGACGGTTCCCGGCGTCGGACGACGTACCGCGGAGGCGGTCGTCGCGGCGCTCGCCGGGCAGGCGCCGGCGCCCGGAGTCAACGTGGCGACCGGCGAGATCGTCGATGCCGACTGACGGCCCGCCGTCGATGCCGACTGACGGCCCGCCGTCGATGTCGACTGACGGCCCGCCGTCGATGTCGACTGACGGCCGGCC
>DATLCV010000098.1:0-4177 GCA_035526225.1 Mycobacteriales bacterium | reverse complement strand
GCAGCAGAGCGCGCGCAGGAAGCCGCCGTTCGGCATCGGTCAGATCGGCAAGAGCTTCCGCAACGAGATCACGCCGGGCAACTTCATCTTCCGCACCCGCGAGTTCGAGCAGATGGAGATGGAGTTCTTCGTCAAGCCGGGTGAGGACAAGGAGTGGCACCAGTACTGGATCGACAACAGGCTCGCGTGGTTCACCGACCTCGGCGTCGACCCGGACAACCTGCGGCTGTTCGAGCACCCGCAGGAGAAGCTCAGCCACTACTCCACGCGGACGGTCGACATCGAGTACCGGTTCGGCTTCAGCGGCAACGAGTGGGGCGAGCTCGAGGGCATCGCGAACCGCACCGACTACGACCTGTCCGTGCACGGCAAGGCGACCGGCGTCGACCTGTCGTACTTCGACCAGGACAGCGGCGAGCGCTGGACGCCGTACGTGATCGAGCCGGCGGTGGGAGTCGACCGCTCCGGCCTGGTGTTCCTCCTGGACGCCTACACCGAGGACGAGGCCCCCAATGCCAAGGGTGGGCTGGAGAAGCGGGTGGTGCTCAAGCTCGACCCGCGGCTGGCCCCGGTGAAGGCCGCGGTGCTCCCGCTCTCCCGCAACGCCGACCTGTCACCGGCGGCCCGCGACCTCGCCGCCAACCTGCGCAAGCACTGGAACGTCGACTTCGACGACGCCGGGGCCATCGGCCGCAGGTACCGCCGGCAGGACGAGATCGGCACGCCGTTCTGCGTCACGGTCGACTTCGACACGCTGCAGGACCAGGCCGTGACGGTGCGCGAGCGCGACACCATGAGCCAGGAGCGCGTAGGCCTGGACCGTGTGGAGCAGTACCTCAACGACAAGCTCGGCCCGCTCTGACGGAGGTCCGCATGACCAAGTACGTCTACGACTTCTCCGAGGGAAGCCGTGACATGAAGGACCTGCTGGGCGGCAAGGGCGCCAACCTGGCGGAGATGACCAACCTCGGGCTGCCCGTGCCGCCCGGCTTCGTCATCACCACCGAGGCGTGCACGGCGTACCTCGCCACCGGGGAGGTCCCAGCGGCCCTCGCCGCCGAGGTCAGCGAGCACCTGGTGACGCTCGAGGAGACGATGGGCAAGCGGCTCGGCGACGCCGTGGACCCGCTGCTGGTGTCGGTGCGCTCCGGTGCGAAGTTCTCGATGCCCGGGATGATGGACACCGTCCTCAACATCGGTCTCAACGACACCTCTGTGGAGGGGCTCGCCAAGCAGGGCGACGAGCGATTCGCCTGGGACTCCTACCGGCGGCTCGTGCAGATGTTCGGCAAGACCGTGCTCGGTGTCGACGGCGAGCTGTTCGAGCACGCCCACGACGCAGCCAAGACGGCGAAGGGGACGTCGAGCGACCTCGACCTCACCGCCGACGACCTGCGTGGCCTCGTCGACGCGTTCAAGGCCATCGTGCGCGATGCCACCGGCGCTGACTTCCCGCAGGACCCGCGCGAGCAGATGGACCTCGCCACCCGCGCCGTCTTCGACTCCTGGAACGGCGACCGCGCCCGCCTCTACCGCCGCCAGGAGCGCATCCCGGCCGACCTGGGCACGGCCGTCAACGTCTGCTCGATGGTCTTCGGCAACATCGGCATGGACTCGGGCACCGGCGTCGCGTTCACCCGCGACCCCGGCTCGGGGGCGCAGGGCGTGTACGGCGACTACCTGCAGAACGCGCAGGGCGAGGACGTCGTCGCGGGCATCCGCAACACCCTGCCGCTGCAGGACCTCGAGGGGCTCGACAAGCAGGCGTACGACCAGCTCATGGAGATCATGGCGACCCTCGAGCACCACTACCGCGACCTGTGCGACATCGAGTTCACGATCGAGCGCGGAAAGCTGTGGATGCTGCAGACCCGCGTCGGCAAGCGGACCGCCGGTGCGGCGTTCCGCATCGCGACCCAGCTCGTCGACGAGGGGCTCATCGACCTCGACGAGGCGCTGATGCGGGTCAGCGGTGCCCAGCTCGCGCAGCTGATGTTTCCGCGCTTCGGGGAGACCTCCGGGGCGCGCCGGCTCACCAAGGGCATGGGCGCCTCACCCGGCGCGGCCGTCGGCAAGGTCGTCTTCGACAGCGACACCGCGCAGGAGTGGGCGGCGCGCGGTGAGGAGGTCATCCTCGTACGGCGGGAGACCAACCCTGACGACCTCGCGGGCATGATCGCGGCCTGCGGCATCCTCACCAGCCGGGGAGGCAAGACCTCGCACGCGGCCGTCGTCGCCCGGGGCATGGGCAAGACGTGCGTCTGCGGTGCCGAGGAGCTCGAGGTCGACAGCGCCGCACGGACCATCCGCCTGCCCGACGGGACGACCGTCGGCGAGGGCGAGGTCCTGTCGATCGACGGCACCACGGGTGAGGTGTTCGCCGGTGAGGTGGCGGTCACCCCGTCGCCGGTCGTGCAGTACTTCGAGGGGTCACTCGAGGCGGGCAACGGCGACGACCTCGTCCAGGCGGTCGATCGGCTCCTCACGCACGCCGACACCAGCCGACGCATGCGGGTGCGGACCAACGCCGACACCGGTGAGGACGCGGCCCGGGCACGCCGCTTCGGCGCCGAGGGGATCGGGCTGTGCCGCACCGAGCACATGTTCCTGGGCGACCGGCGCCAGCTCGTCGAGGACCTGGTGCTCGCCGACACCGATGAGGAGCGGGACGCCGCCCTCGCCGCGCTGCTGCCGCTGCAGCGCAGCGACTTCAGCGAGATCCTGCGCGAGATGGACGGCCTGCCGGTGACGGTGCGACTCATCGACCCGCCGTTGCACGAGTTCCTCCCTGACCTCACCGCCCTGACGGTCGAGTGCGCCGTGGCGGAGGCGAAGGGCGAGAGCGTCGACCCGAAGCGCGTCAAGCTGCTCGGGGAGGTGCGGCGCCTGCACGAGCAGAACCCGATGCTCGGCCTCCGTGGGGTCCGCCTCGGTCTGTTCATCCCCGGCCTGTTCGCGCTGCAGGTCAGGGCTCTGGCGGAGGCGGCTGCCGCACTCAGGGTCGAGGGTCTCGACCCACGGCCGGAGGTGATGGTGCCGCTTGTCGGCGCCGTGCAGGAGCTGGAGCTCGTCCGTGACGAGGCTGTGCAGATCCTCGCGGAGGTCGGGGTGGTGGCACCGGTTGGCACGATGATCGAGGTGCCCCGGGCTGCCCTCACGGCCGGCCAGGTCGCGGAGGCGGCGGAGTTCTTCTCCTTCGGGACCAACGACCTCACCCAGATGGGCTGGGGGTTCTCCCGCGACGACGTGGAGGCGGCGTTCTTCAGCCGCTACCTCGACCTCGGGGTGTTCGGCGTGAGTCCTTTCGAGTCGCTGGACACCGAGGGGATCGGGCGGCTGGTACGGATCGCGGCGGAGGAGGGCCGGCGCACCCGGCCCGACCTGCACCTGGGCGTCTGCGGAGAGCACGGCGGCGACCCCGACTCGATCCACTTCTTCCACGACGTCGGTCTCGACTACGTGAGCTGCTCGCCGTTCCGGGTGCCGGTCGCCCGGCTCGAGGCAGGTCGCGCGGCGATCTCCGGCACGGACAGCGACAGTCGCTAGGCGTGCTCCTGCTCCTGTTCTCCAAAACGGTACGGCGCGTGCTCGCCGCGATCGTCCTGGTGCCCGTGCTCGTGTTCCTCGGCACGGCGGTCAGGGTCTGGTGGGTGGCGCGGCACGACGAGCAGCCGCGGTCCGACGCCATCGTCGTCCTCGGGGCGTCCCAGTTCGACGGCCGGCCGAGCAAGGTCTTCCAGGCCCGCCTCGATCACGCCCTCGACCTGTGGGAGAAGGGTGTGGCGCCGAGGGTGGTCACCGTCGGTGGCGGCCGGCCCGGTGACCGGTTCACCGAGGCCGCGGCGGCTGAGCGCTACCTGCGCGCTCGGGGCGTCACCTCGATCGTCGCGGTCGGCACGGGCAGTGACACCCTGATGTCGCTCCAGGCGGTCGACAGCGAGTTCGAGCAGCGCGGCTGGCACAGCGCAGTGATCGTCACCGACCCGTGGCACTCGCTGCGCTCCCGCCGGATGGCCCAGGACCTGGGCATCGAGGCGTTCACCTCTCCCACCCGCACCGGTCCCGCGGTAGGCACCCGGGGGTCCGAGCTGCGGTACATCACGCGTGAGTCCGCGGCGTACCTCTACTACCGGGTGTTCCACCGCAGCAGCGAGGCCGGTCCGCACGCGGTGTGAGC
>DATLCV010000096.1:0-46539 GCA_035526225.1 Mycobacteriales bacterium | reverse complement strand
GGGTGGACGGCGGGCTCGGTCTGGGCGCCGGCGACCTACACCTTCCTCGCCATCAACGGCGGCACTCCCGGCTGGCTGCTCATCGCCGCGATCGTGGTCGTCGCGACCGTCGCGCTGCACCCGGCGACCCGTGCCGCTGAGCGCTACCTGGCCGCGCACGCGCCGCTCACCGCGACGCGAGCGGAGACCTAGCCCAGCGAGGACAGCCCGTCGGTGTCCAGCACCGGGACGTCGGCGCCCTCGGCCTCGAGCTCCTCCTTCACGACCCGGAAGGCCAGCCCCGCGGGATAGCCCTTGCGGGCCAGCAGCCCGGCCAGCCGGCGCACCCGGGCCTCGGTCGTCAGGCCGCGCGTCGCGCCCAGCTTGCGGCGCACCAGGCTGCGCGCGGTGGCGACCTCCTCCTCGGGGTCGAGCTCGCCGACGGCCTCGCGGACGACGGCGTCGTCGACCCCCTTGCGGCGCAGCTCCTGGCTCAGCGCCCGGCCGGACAGCCCCCGCGAGCGGTGCCGGCTGTCGACCCACATCCGCGCGAACAGGGCGTCGTCGACGATGCCGACGTCGGCGAAGCGCGTGAGCACCTCGGTCGCCACCTCGTCCGGCACGCCCTTGGCGCGCAGCCGGGTAGCCAGCTCGCCCGCCGTGCGGGGGCCGGCGGCGAGCAGGCGCAGGCAGATCTCCCGCGCCTGCTCCGCCGCATCGGTCGTCATGCGGTGGTCAACCGGTCAGAGATCGACGGGGACCGGGGCCACCATGTCGGCGAGCGCCTCGTCGGTCACGTCGACCTCGCCGACGAGGCCGATGCCGAGCTTCTCCTTGATGCGGCGCTCGATCTCGTCAGCCAGCTCGGGGTTGTCGCGCAGGAAGGCGCGCGCGTTCTCCTTGCCCTGGCCGAGCTGGTCGCCCTCGTAGGTGTACCAAGCACCGCTCTTGCGCACGAAGCCCTGCTCGACACCCATGTCGATGAGCCCGCCCTCGCGGCTGATGCCGGTGCCGTAGACGATGTCGAACTCGGCCTGCTTGAAGGGCGGGGCCATCTTGTTCTTGACGATCTTGGCGCGGGTGCGGTTGCCGACGGCCTCGGTGCCGTCCTTGAGGGTCTCGATGCGGCGCACGTCGATGCGGATCGAGGCGTAGAACTTCAGCGCCTTGCCGCCCGTCGTGGTCTCGGGCGAGCCGAACATCACGCCGATCTTCTCGCGCAGCTGGTTGATGAAGATGGCCGTGGTGCCCGTGTTGGCAAGCGCCCCGGTCATCTTGCGCAGCGCCTGGCTCATCAGGCGGGCCTGCAGGCCGACGTGGCTGTCACCCATCTCGCCCTCGATCTCCGCGCGCGGCACGAGCGCTGCCACGGAGTCGATGACGATGATGTCGAGGGCGCCGGAGCGCACGAGCATGTCGGCGATCTCCAGGGCCTGCTCGCCGGTGTCGGGCTGGCTGACGAGCAGCGCGTCGGTGTCGACGCCGAGCCGCTTGGCGTACTCCGGGTCGAGGGCGTGCTCGGCGTCGATGAAGGCCGCGATCCCGCCGGCCGCCTGCGCGCCCGCCACGGCGTGCAGCGCGACGGTCGTCTTGCCGCTGGACTCCGGGCCGTAGATCTCCACGACGCGGCCACGGGGCAGGCCGCCGATGCCCAGGGCGACGTCGAGCGCGATGGAGCCGGTGGGGATGACGGCGACGGGCTGGCGGATCTCGTCGCCGAGACGCATCACCGAGCCCTTGCCGAAGTTCTTGTCGATCTGGGCGAGGGCGAGGTCGAGGGCCTTCTCGCGGTCGTTCGCCGAGCCTCGTACCTGGGGTGATGCCACGGTGGTTCTCCTTCGTCGCTCGTGTCGGGTGTCCCGATCCGCGGCGGACGCTAGGCGCGGGCACCGACAGGGCTGCCGGTGCCGGGTGGTGACCTGTGGACCGCCCGGGACACTGAGGACGGTACGTCGAACAACCGTTCGAGGGCCAGCCCGACACGCCGGTCAGCGCTCGGAGGCCGGCGCTCCCGTCGCGGCCCACACGACGCGCCACACCTGCTTGGGGTCCTCTCCCTGCGCCAGCGCCTGCTCGACGGTCCGCGAGCCCAGCTCGGCGAGGACCATGTCCTTGGCGTAGGAGTGGGCGTAGACCGCCCCGAGCCGGCGCTCCATCCGCTCCCAGAAGTCCGTCAGCCGCACCCCCTCACCCTAGGCGCGGCCCACTGTCAGAGCGGCAGGGCAGGATGGAGCAGTGACCGCGCTCGAGCGCTTCTCCGCCCCCACCCGGGCGTGGTTCACCGGTGCCTTCGCCGCCCCGACCGCCGCCCAGGAGGGCGCGTGGGATGCCATCGCGGCGGGCCAGCACGCGCTCGTCGTGGCCCCGACCGGCTCGGGCAAGACGCTGTCGGCGTTCCTGTGGTCGCTGGACCGCTTGGCCTCCAGGCCGGTGCCGGAGGACAAGGCCCGCCGCTGCCGCGTGCTCTACGTCTCGCCGCTGAAGGCGCTCGCCGTCGACGTCGAGCGCAACCTGCGGGGACCGCTCGCCGGCATCCGCCAGGCGGCGCAGCGCCTGGGCACGCCCGAGCCCGACATCCGCGTCGCGATGCGCAGCGGGGACACCCCGCCGGAGGAGCGACGGGCCTTCACCCGCACCCCGCCCGACATCCTCATCACCACCCCCGAGTCCTTGTTCCTGCTGCTCACCAGCGCCGCGCGCGAGGTCCTGCGCGGGGTCGAGACCGTCATCGTCGACGAGGTGCACGCCGTCTGCGGCACCAAGCGCGGCGCCCACCTCGCCCTCTCGCTCGAGCGGCTGGATGCGCAGCTCGACGCCCCCGCCCAGCGCATCGGGCTCTCGGCGACCGTGCGCCCGCTCGAGGAGGTCGCCCGGTTCCTCGGCGGCAGCCGCGAGGTGGCCGTCGTGCAGCCCCCGACGCCGAAGACCATCGAGGTCTCGGTGCAGGTGCCGATCGAGGACCTCGGCGAGCTCGGAGACACCGAGCGCCAGTCGATCTGGCCCGCGGTCGAGGAGCGCGTGGTCGACCTCGTCCAGGCGCACCGCTCGACGATCGTGTTCACCAACTCCCGCCGTACGGCGGAGCGCTTGACCTCACGGCTCAACGAGATCGCCACGGAGAGAGCCCTCGGCGTGGAGCCCACGCCGTACCCGGCCCTGCACCCGGGTCAGGGCGGGGTGAGTAGGGCGCCGTGGGGCAACCTCACCCCCCGCGACGGCATGGTCGAGATCGCCCGCGCCCACCACGGCTCGGTCTCGCGCGAGCAGCGGTCGGAGATCGAGGAGGCGCTGAAGGCCGGGCGGCTGCCGTGCGTCGTCGCGACGTCCTCCCTCGAGCTCGGCATCGACATGGGCGCGGTCGACCTGGTGGTGCAGGTCGAGTCGCCGCCGTCCGTCGCGTCGGGGCTGCAGCGGATCGGGCGCGCGGGGCACCAGGTCGGAGCGATCAGCCGGGGCGTGGTGCTGCCGAAGTACCGCGGTGACCTGGTGCCGAGCGCGGTGGTCGCCGAGCGCATGGTGTCGGGGGCGATCGAGGCGATCACCTACCCCCGCAACCCGCTGGACGTGCTCGCGCAGCAGGTCGTCGCGATGTGCGCCCTCGACACCTGGACGGTCGCCGACCTGGGCGATCTCGTCCGCCGGGCTGCGCCCTTCGCCGGGCTGCCCCAGAGCGCGCTGGAGTCGGTGCTCGACATGCTGTCTGGTCGCTACCCGAGCGATGAGTTCGCCGAGCTGCGGCCGCGCATCACCTGGGACCGCGTCACCGGCGAGCTGACCGGCCGGCCCGGCGCGCAGCGGCTCGCCGTCACCAGCGGCGGCACGATCCCCGACCGCGGCCTGTTCGGCGTGTTCCTCGTGGGCGAGCGCCGGTCCAGGGTCGGGGAGCTCGACGAGGAGATGGTCTACGAGTCGCGGGTCGGCGACGTGTTCCTGCTCGGCTCCAGCGCCTGGCGCATCGAGGACATCAGCCACGACCAGGTGCTCGTCACGCCCGCCCCCGGGCAGCCAGGGCGGATGCCGTACTGGCACGGCGACGCCCTCGGCCGGCCGCTCGAGCTGGGCCGCGCCCTCGGTGCCTTCACCCGCGAGCTGGGCAAGCTCGACCGCGAGGCCGCGCTGGTCCGCCTGGAAGCTGCCGGCCTCGACGCGTGGGCGGCCGGCAACCTGCTCTCCTACCTCGACGAGCAGCGCGCGGCCACCGGCGTCCTGCCCGACGACCGGACCATCGTCGTCGAGCGGTTCCGCGACGAGCTCGGCGACTGGCGCCTCGCCATCCACTCACCCTTCGGCGCGCAGGTGAACCAGCCCTGGTCGCTCGCCCTGACCGCGCGGCTGCGCGAGACGCACGGCCTTGACGTGCAGGCGATGCACTCCGACGACGGCATCGTGCTGCGGTTGCCCGATGCTGATGAGCCACCGTCCGGTCAGGCGGCCGTCTTCGACCCCGCGGAGATCGAAGGACGGGTGCGCGAGGAGGTCGGGGGCAGCGCGCTGTTCGCCTCGCGGTTCCGCGAGTGCGCGGCCCGCGCCCTGCTGCTGCCCAAGCGCAACCCGCAGCGGCGCTCCCCCCTCTGGCAGCAGCGCCAGCGCGCCGCGCAGCTGCTCGGCGTCGCTTCTCAGTACGGCTCGTTCCCGGTCGTCCTGGAGACGATGCGCGAGGTCCTGCAGGACGTGTTCGACGTACCAGGCCTGGTGCAGCTCATGCGCGACGTCGAGCAGCGCACCGTGCGGGTGGTGGAGGTGGAGACACCGCGCCCGTCGCCGTTCGCCCAGCAGCTGCTGTTCGGCTACGTCGGGCAGTTCATGTACGAGGGTGACAGCCCGCTGGCCGAGCGCCGGGCCCAGGCCCTGTCGCTGGACAGCTCGCTGCTCGCCGAGCTCCTTGGGCAGGCCGAGCTGCGCGAGCTGCTCGACCCGGAGGCGCTCGCCGAGGTCGAGGCGGAGCTGCAGCGCCTGGTCCCGGAGCGGCACGCCCGTGACGTCGAGGGCGCCGCGGACCTGCTCCGCGTGCTGGGTGCGCTGTCGACGGAGGACGCTGTGGCGCGCGGTGCTCAGGCCGCGTGGCTCGTCGAGCTCGAGGAGGCGCGGCGTGCCATCCGGGTCCGCATCGCGGGTGAGGAGCGCTGGGCCGCGGTGGAGGACGCCGGCCGCCTGCGCGATGCCCTCGGCACCGCCCTGCCGGTCGGGGTCCCCGAGGCCTTCACCGAGCCGGTCGGAGACCCCCTCGGCGACCTGGTGTCGCGGTACGCCCGCACCCACGGGCCGTTCCTTGCCGCCGACGTCGCCACCCGCTTCGGGCTGGGCGTCGCCGTCGTCGACGGCGCGCTGTCACGGCTGGCCGCCACCGGTCGGGTCGTGCACGGCGCCTTCCGCCCCGAGGGCTCAGGACTGGAGCACTGCGACGCCGAGGTGCTGCGCTCGTTGCGGCGGCGCTCGCTCGCCCGCCTCCGCAAGGAGGTCGAGCCGGTCGACCCGGAGGTGCTCGCGCGCTTCCTCCCGGCCTGGCAGGGCGTGGGCGGCACCGCGCGCGGCATCGACGGGGTGCTCCGCGTGGTCGAGCAGCTGCAGGGCGCCCCGCTGCCGGCCTCGGCGCTGGAGACCCTGGTGCTGCCGTCCCGTGTCGCGGGCTACTCACCCGCGCAGCTCGACGAGCTGACCGCCGCCGGTGAGGTGCTGTGGGCCGGCGCAGGTTCGCTGCCCGGCAACGACGGCTGGATCACCCTGGTGCCCGCCGACCGGGCCGAGCTGCTCCTGCCGCCGGCCGGCGACGGCGCCGCGACGCCGCTGCACGCCGAGCTGCTCGCCTCCCTCGCGGACGGGCAGGCGCTGTTCTTCCGCGGTCTCGCCGACCGGGTCCCCGCGCCGTCGGAGGCTGCCCTGCAGCAGGCGCTGTGGGACCTCGTCTGGTCGGGCCACGTCACCAACGACACCCTGTCCCCGCTGCGCGCGCAGCTCGGCGGCCGCTCCACCCGGCGCGCGCCAGCCCGGTCCCGGCACGCACGGGCAGCCCTCGCCGCGCGCAGCGCCCCGCCCACCGTGTCAGGGCGCTGGTCGCGGCTGCCGGAGCCCGAGGGCGACCTGACCCGGCGGGCGCACGCACTCGCCGAGGCACTGCTGGACCGGCACGGCGTCGTGACCCGGGGCGCCGTCCAGGCCGAGCGCGCCCCTGGCGGGTTCCACGCGTCGTACCAGGTGCTGAAGGCGCTGGAGGAGGCGGGCAAGGTCCGGCGCGGTTACTTCGTGGAGGGCTTGGGAGCCGCGCAGTTCGCGGCGCCGGGCGCAGTCGACCGGATGCGCGCGATGACGAAGCCGCGCGAGGACCAGCCGCTGTGGACCACACCCGTCCCGGGCGGCTGGGACGACCAGCGCCGACGTCGCGACGAGGCCCACGCGCTGGTCCTACCGGCCGCCGACCCCGCCAACGCGTACGGCGCAGCGCTGCCGTGGCCGGAGACCGAAGGTGGGCACAAGCCGGGTCGCAAGGCCGGCGGTCTCGTCGTGCTCGTCGACGGGCGGCTCGTCCTCTACGTCGAGCGCGGCGGCCGCAGCCTGCTGTCCTTCACCGACGACGAGGCCGCCGTGGGACCGGCCGCGGACGCCCTCGCGCTCGCCGTCCGGGACGGCGCGCTCGGACGGCTCACCGTCGAGAAGGCCGACGGCGAGCCGGCGCTGCGCTCCGCGCTCGGCGCCGCCCTCGAGAGCGCCGGCTTCCACCCGACGCCCCGCGGCCTGCGCCTGCGCGGCTAGCGATCAGCGACTGCGGAAGACCTGCAGCTCGGTGACGGTGACCTGCGTGTTGTTGACGGCATCGCTGCGGCAGTCCGAAGGAGCCGAGAGGTCCTTCTCCTGCTCGTAGTTGAAGTCCTTGCCGCCTGTGCAGTTGTTGGAGCGGATGATCATCCGGATCGCGTCACCCGTGACGGGCTTGGCCAGCCGGACTGTGCGCAGCAGCAGGTCGGGTGCGACGGCCCGCGGCCGGTAGGCCGGGAAGAAGTCGTCCGCACTGCGGTAGAAGGTCGTGAACGTCTTCCCGCCGTCCTGGCTCACCTGCAGGTCGAACGCGCGGATGCCCAGCAGCCGCCCCTCGATCTCGGTGGCGCCCTCGGAGACCTCCTCGGCCGGGTGGTGCAGCGAGCTGACCGCGATCTTGTCGAAGGTCGTCATCCCGACACCGAAGGTCACCGTGAGGGAGCGCCCCTTGACGGGCTGACCGTCGAAGGCGGCGTTGGTCGCCTCGGAGTCGTCGATGACGCGGCCTGCGCGCAGCGCGCCCGCGTTCCCGCGCACCCCCGACCCGAGGAAGGCCGAGGCGACGTTCTGCTGCAGCGACAGCACGGAGGTCTACCGGCCGCCGCCGACCGTGAGCGGGAAGCGCTGGATGCCGTAGCCCTTCGCCTGCACCGTCAGGGTGTAGCGGCCCTTGACGAGCTTGGCCGTCGCGGCTGGGTTGTCGCCTCCCAGGGTGGTCGCCACCGGCATGCAGCGGGCGCTGTACATCCCGACGTACACCGAGCCCTTGACCGGCTTGCCCGTCGAGGCGTCGCGCAGCGCGAAGGACACGGTGCCGTTGTGGGACGCGACGGGCGAGGCGAAGCTCGGCACGGGGTGCTTGTCGTCAGAGCCGCGCGACACGGCGGCCTTGCCGAGGCCCCGGGCGGCGAACGCGTCCGCGACCGTGTCGTAGTCGCGCTTGTCGCGCATCAGCACGGCGGCCAGCTCGACGTTCTTCATGTCGACCATCGACGGGCTGCCATTGGCCTGCAGGATCATCGCGTCGTACTGGTAGGTGATGTAGCGGCGGTTGCCCGGGCACTTGTTCCAGGCCGGGGCCTTCTGTCCGCTCGGGTACCGGCCGACGGCGCAGGCGATCTGCAGCCCGCGGTTCTTGGACGGGTACGCCTTGTCGTACTTGGCGACGAGGGCCTGCCGCACGGTCATCTGCACGGCGTTCCAGATCTCGCCGTCAGCGTGCACCTCAGGACCGGTGGTGTCGAAGCCGAAGTCGCTGTAGTTCAACGGGTTGTGCTCCGGCAGCATGTTGTAGTCGCGGATGCCCCGGAAGCCGTTGCCCGTGACGTAGGCACCCATCGAGTACGGGTGCTCGCCGCGGCTGCCGGCCAGCCCGAAGGCGTTGAGGTACTCGACGGCGGTGAGGTCGGACCACGCCTCGCCCATGGAACCGCCCTGGGCACCGGACAGGCCCGTGGCCGGGCCCGCGATGAGGCGGTGCGAGGTCGCGTGCGTGTACTCGTGCAGGAACACCGCACCGTCGAGGTCGCCGTCGGTGCAGGGCGCGAAGAAGCCCACCACCGGCTGGAACAGGTACTGGTTGGTGATACCCGGCACGCCGTCCTGCAGCGTGATCTGGTTGGCGTTGTCACGACCGAGGCCCTGACCGCCTTGCAGCGCACCGTTCTGCGCGTTGCCGAGCTCTGGGTCGCCCTCGGCGACCTCGGGGCCGCTCTTGCCGTAGTTGCTCAACTGCAACGCGCCGCGGGTCTCCGTCAGGCCGAGCCGGTAGGAGAAGTCGTGCACGCGGTTGTGGCCGACGAACAGGTTCACGATGGCCGCGTCGACGTCTGCTCGCGCCGGCCCGAGCAGCGATGCCGGGTCGCACTGGGAGGTGTGCCACGAGTCCGTGAACGGCGGCGCGTAGTCGCGGGTCGGGCTCACCGGCGGCAGGAACGGCGCACCGGGGGTCAGCGAGGAGGAGCCCTGCGCGTTGGTGGTGATCGCGTTGTTGCCCAAGGTGGTGAACGTGGGCAGCCCGGTGATCGGGTTCACGTCGTAGGGCACGCGGCTGCCGTCGTTCCAGAGGAACTGACACGCGTGAAGGTCCTTCTGCAGCGGGTTGTTGACCGGGTTCACCTCACCCGAGCAGGCGAGGTAGCGGTCGTCCTTGCTGACCACGCCGTCGCGGGCGAGCTGCGGGTTGGAGCCGTAGGCGCGCCACGTCGCGGCACCGAGCTCGTTGCCCGCCGCCACCGGGCCCGGAAGCAGGGAGAGCGGCGGAGCGGTCGCCTGCTGGTCGGTGGAGGCGTAGCCGCCTACGAAGTCGAACGGCGCGGTGTAGGGGGTGATCGGGCCGGGGAACGGGCACACCTGCGCGGTGAACACGTCCTTCGCGGTGGCGGCGGGCTTGAGCGCCACCGAGCCGGCCTCGGGGCTCGTCGCGGTGTCCATCGCCGAGATGACCTGGCCGTTGCGGAGGACCTTGAGCACGATGTCGTTCGTGGTGACCGCTGCGGCCGCGACGATCGCGAGGCTGATGTCGCCGGCGGCGACACCGTCGAGCGGGATGGACGGCGAGCACTTGGTGGCGGTGAACGCGCCCTGGAACGCGCCTGGCGTCCCGCCGGCCGGACCCACCGCGCCGGCCGAGCCGACGGTGCGCTGGCTCGGCACGCTCGAGGTGCCCTCGGCCAGGGTGTCGACGCTGTCGCGCCGCAGCAGCACCTGGCCGGTGGCCGCGTCGACGTAGCTCATGGTGGCGAGCGCGGCGCCGTCGGCGACGTCGAGCACGTCGACCTCCCAGACCAGGCGGGCGCCGCGGTCCGTGGTCGCCAGCACGCGGAGGCGGGCGCGCTGCGGCTGGTGCAGGCCCTTGGCGGCGACGAGGCGGAAGCCCGCGCCGTCGAGCTTGCCAAGACGCAGGTCTGCCAGGCGCAGCGTCGTGACGCCGGCGTCCTTGGCCGCCGCGAGCACCGCCCGCTCGAGCGAGACGGCCGGCGTCGTGGTCGGCAGCGAGCCGAGCAGCGCAGTGGGCACCAGCGAGGACGTGACGACCGCGACCTTGCCGCGCTGCACGCCGACAGTGACGTAGCCGTCCTGCGACACGAGCATGCCTGCGACCACCTGGTTGAACGAGACGGACCAGGCGTCGCTCTCCGGCAGCGGCTCGTTGATGATCGTCTGCAGCCGAGCGACGTCGGCGGCGGACAGGCCCCACAGGGCGCTGTGCTGCGCGAGGAAGGTCCGGGCGACCTGCTCCGGCGTGCCGCGCAGGCCGGTGGCGAGGAAGTCGTGGTCGCGCGTGAGGTTCAGCGGCGTGCCGTACTGCGTCCAGGAGACCTGCAGCCCGGCGCCCATCGTGCGCAGGTGGGTGCGGGCAGCGGCGAGCGGCGGCAGCGCCGGTCCACGGCGGTCGGCGTCTCCGACGGCGACCTGAGCCCCCGGGAAGTCACCGGAGTCGGGTCCGGCGAGCGGACGGAGCAGGTGGCCGGACACGGGCGCGACGGCCTGCGACGGGACGCTGGCCACGGCCAGGCCGGCCAGGGCGAGCGCACAGGCTGGTGCCAGGACACGACGACGCAACACGGGTTCCTCCGGGGGCTGGTGTAGCCGCTGTGTTCGCCGCGAGGCTGCTGGCCACCTGCTCCGGGGATCGCCCAAAAATGTGGGGCGAGTCAGCCGGCTGAGCTGTCCGCCTCGGGGGTGGCAGTGGGGAGCTGGCCGGTCATGCTGGCGCGGATCTGGTCGAGCCGCTGCTGGCCCGCCGCGTCCATCGTGGACTTCTCCACCTCGAGCATGCGCCCCTCGACCGAGCTGCCCGCGAGCTCGGCGGAGCCGAGCGCCTTGGCGTAGCGCGCCTCGATCTTGTCCCGGACCTCGTCGAGCGACGGCACGTTGCCGGGGACGGCGAGCTCCGACATCTGCTGCAGGCTCTTGCTGACCTGCTCCTGCATCTTCGCCTGCTCGAGCTGGCTGAGCAGCCGGGTGCGCTCGCCGAGCTTCTTCTGCACGATCTGGGCATTGGTCTCGACGGCCTTCTTCGCTGCCTGTGCGGCCTGCAGCGCCTGGTCGTGCAGCGACTTGAGGTCCTCCATGGACTTCTCCGCCGACACCAGGTTGGTCGCGAAGGTCTGCGCCGTCGCTTCGTACTCCCCCGCCTTGGTGGTGTCGCCACCGGCGCGGGCCTGGTCCGCGATCACGAGCGACTGACGGGCCGAGGCCTGCAGCTTCTCGACCTCCTCCATCTGGCGGGCGAGCTTCATCTCCAGCTGGCGCTGGTTGCCGATGACAGCCGCGGCTTGCTGGGTCAGCGCCTGGTGCTGGCGCTGCGCCTCGGCGATGGCCTGCTGGATCTGCACCTTCGGGTCGGCCCGCTCGTCGATCTTGGCGCCGAACGCGGCCATGACGTACTTCCACAGCTTGACGAAGGGGTTCGCAGCCATCAGGTCTCCTTGTTCGCGATCCTTGGCATCCTGTCACCAGGCCAGCCCAGCGCGGGGACCGGCGCGGCGGCCGGTTGCTGCACGTCAGGCTCCGCAACGGCGGGTACGGCGGACAGCTGGGCCACAAGGGCCTGCGCCGAGGCGTCGTCGGGGCCGACGGGCCACAGCAGCTGGCTGGCCGCCCAGCGCAGCAGCAGGGCCACCTCGGCGGCGCCACCCGGCACGCGGGCCGCGGTCAGCAGGTCCGCCGCGCCGGTGCGGGCGCTCGTCCACGCCCGGCACTGCGACGGCACCGACAGCGGCGCCAGGGTCGCGGGCTCCTCGCGCGCGGCCCGACGCAGTGCAGGGTCCTCGCGGAGGGCCGAGGCGACCGCGGCCAGCCCAGCCGGCAGCCCGGACGCGGAGGCGGCGGCGACCGCCGCACGGGTGAGGGCGTCGACGCGGTCCTCGACGTACGCAGCGAGCAGGTCGTCCTTGGTGCGGAAGTGGTTGTAGAGCGTGGCCTTGGCCACGCGGCTGTGCGCGGCGACGTCGACCATCGTGGTCTTGCGGACGCCGTACCGGGCCAGGCACTCACCGGTGGCCTCCAGCAGGGCCGCGCGGGTGCGGGCCATGGCGTTGCCCGAGCGCGCACGGGTTCCCGGTTCGCGCACCGGCGCGTCGGAGGCGCTCACCGCGACGAGGTCAGGCGGCGCGGACGCGCGCGCTGATCTCGCCGACCGGGGCCGGCACGCGCTCGGCGGCCGGGACCGGCACGGGGAGCGGGTGGGGCTCGAGGGCAGCCAGGTCGTCGCTGACGCGGCGCAGGACGTCGGACAGGCGCACGCCGAGTGCCTGGCAGATGCTGGCGAGCAGCTCGGAGGAAGCCTCCTTCTGGCCGCGCTCGACCTCCGACAGGTAGCCGAGGCTCACCCGGGCGGCCTGGGAGACCTCCTTGAGCGTGCGCTGCTGGCGCAGGCGCGTCTCGCGGAGGGCGTCTCCGAGCAGCGTGCGCAGCACCACCACCGTGACCACCTCCGCACCGCTCGACCGCCGGACCAGACCCACGCTACCCGGCGGCCCTGACGCCGGCACGGCGGGGCGGGTCCGCCCAGAGCAGAACGTCCCGAACGGGTTCAGCTCTTCCCGATCAGGTGCCGGCGGAGCAGGTCGAGGGTCTGCGTGACGGTCAGCGCCCGGACCTGGGCCCGGTCGCCCGGCAGCTGCAGCCGGCGGACCTCCGCCGTGTCCGGCCCGGCGACGGCGACGAAGACCGTTCCGACCGGCTTGCCCTCCTGCTCGGAGGGCCCGGCGACACCGGTCACGCCCAGGCCCCAGTCGGCACCGAGGCGGTCGCGCGCCCCGGCCGCGAGCGCGACGGCGGTCTGCTCGGAGACGGCGCCCTCTGCGTCGAGGACCGCGCCGGGCACTCCGGCGAGCGAGGACTTGAGGTCCGTCGCGTAGACGACGACGCCGCCGCGGAAGGCAGCGCTGGATCCCGCCCGCTCGCTCAGTGCCGCCGCCAGGGACCCACCGGTGAGCGACTCCGCGACCCCGACGGTCTGGCCTCGTGCGGCGAGCAACCGGTGCACCACCTCCTCCAGCGCGGCGCCGTCCTCGCTCACGACACGGTCGCCGAGGACCGCGCGCACATGAGCGAGGAGCGGCACGAGCTGCTCGGGGTCGGTGCCCGTGAACCGCACCCGCACCAGCGACCCGCCGGCGAGGTAGGACAGGGCAACGCCTTCCGGGAGCCGCAAGCCCTCCTGCACCCGCTCGGCCACCAGCGACTCCCCGAGCCCGGCGACGAGCACCTGCCGGGTGAGGATCCGGCGGCCCGTCCGCGCGGCCAGCCGCTCCCACACCGGCGGGGCCACGGCGCGCAGCTCGCGGGGGGGACCGGGCAGGGCCACGACGACCTTTCCGCCCTGCTCCAGCCACAGCCCGGGCGCGGTGCCCGCCGGGTTCGGCAGCACCTCGGCGCCGTCGGGCACGTCCGCCTGCCGGTGCACTCCCACTGGCAGCACCACGCCGTACGACGAGAAGAGCTGCTCGAGGTGCGCCACCAGCTCCGGGTCGCGGCGCAGGGGCGCGTCGCACGCCACCGCCACGGCGTCGCGGGTCAGGTCGTCGACCGTGGGGCCGAGGCCACCGCACAGCACGACGACATCCGCGTCGGCGAGGCAGAGCCGGATCGTCGCGACGAGCCGGTCGACGTCGTCCGCGACCGCGACCGACGTCACGACGTCGACCCCCGCCGCAGCCAGCTGCTGCCCGAGGAAGGCGGCGTTGGAGTTCACGACGTCACCCAGCAGCAGCTCGCTGCCGACGGCGACGACCGCGCCCCTCATCCTGTCCGGGCCGCCTTGCGGGCTCGCTTCATGGCGGCGCGCTCGCTCGTGCGCCGCAGGGTGACGGCGCGGGTGACGTAGTCGACCCCCGTGATGACGGTGACCACCACGGCCGCACCCATGAGCACAGCGCGTCCGGAGGCCCACACGCCCGACAGCGGCAGCACGTAGAACCCGATCGCAAGGCCCTGCAGCAGCGTCTTGAGCTTTCCGCCGCGGCTGGCCGGGATGACGCCGTGCCGGATGACCCAGAAGCGCAGCAGCGTCACGCCTATCTCGCGGGCCATCACGAGCACCGTGATCCACCACGGGAGGTCGCCGAGCAGCGAGAGCCCGACGAGGGCTGCACCGATGAGGGCCTTGTCGGCGAGCGGGTCGGCGAGCTTGCCGAAGGGCGTGATCAGGTTGCGGCTGCGAGCGAGCTGGCCGTCGACGCGGTCGGTGTACGACGCGACGAGGAAGACGCCGAAGGCCACCAGCCGCCACCCGGAGTCGTGGCCGTCGCCGGCGAACAGCGCGAGCACGAACAGGGGGACGAGCAGCAGGCGCAGCACGGTCAGGGCGTTGGCGATGTTCCAGGTGCTGGCCCGGGCCGAGAGCGGCGCGGCGAGGGGGTCGTTGGCCGGGTCGCTCATGCGCGCTCCGCGAGGAGGTCGACGCCCTCGCTGCCGACGACGACGGCCCGGACCACGTCGCCGACCTGCGCGTCACCGACGTTGAGCACCGTGGTGGTCCCGTCGACCTCAGGAGCCTGGTGCAGCGCGCGACCCTCGGCGGTGTCGCCGTCCCGGTGCTCGACGAGGACGCTCAGGGTCTCGCCGTACCTGTCCCCGGCGCGCTGGGAGGTGAGCTCCTCGACGAGCGACGTGAGTCGCTCGACACGGGCGTCCACGACGTCCTGGGGCAGGTGGTCGGGCAGCGTCTGCGCCTCGGTGCCGTCCTCGTCGGAGTACCCGAACACGCCGACGGCGTCGAGCCGCGCAGCGACCAGGAAGCGCTCGAGCTCGGCGACGTCCTCCTCGGTCTCCCCGGGGAAGCCGACGATGACGTTGCTGCGCACCCCGGCGGCGGGCGCCTGCGCCCGCACCTGCTCGAGGAGGGCCAGGAAGCTCTCGGTGCCGCCGAACCGGCGCATGCGGCGCAGCACGGTCGGCGAGGCGTGCTGGAAGGACATGTCGAAGTACGGTGCCACGCCCGGCGTGCTCGTGAGCACCCGGACCAGCGCGGGCCGCATCTCCGCCGGCTGCAGGTACGACAGCCGGACCCGCGGGACGAGTCGGGCGAGCTCCGGCAGCAGCGTCTCCAGCAGTGCGAGGTCTCCCAGGTCCTTGCCGTACGACGTGGAGTTCTCGCTGACGAGCACGAGCTCCTTCACCCCGTGCTCGGACAGCCAGCGCGCCTCGGCGATCACGTCGCTCGGACGACGGCTGACGAAGGCCCCGCGGAAGCTCGGGATGGCGCAGAACGAGCACCTCCGGTCGCAGCCGCTGGCGAGCTTCAGGGGGGCGACCGGGCTGTCGTCGAGGCGCTTGCGCAGCACGGTCGGCCCGCCGGCGTGACCGGGGATGCCCACCTGCAGGTCCGCCGCGGGCTGCTGGCGTTCTACCGGCGAGACGGGAAGGAGCTTGCGCCGATCGGTCGGCGTGTGGCTGGGCAGGTGCGCCCCGTCGAGCAGGGCCGTGAGGTGGCCCGACAGGTCGGCGTAGGAGTCGAAGCCCAGCACCGCGTCGGCCTCAGGGAGCTGGTCGGCGAGCTCCTTGCCGTACCGCTCCGCGAGGCAACCGACGGCGACGACCTTGGCACCGGTGTCGGAGGCCGCGAGCAGCGTGTCGATGCTGTCCTTCTTGGCCGACTCGACGAAGCCGCAGGTGTTGACGACGACGACGTCGGGGGCATCGTCGGTGAGCTCCCAGCCCGCGGCGTCGAGCCTTCCGGCGAGCTCCTCGGAGTCGACCTCGTTGCGGGCGCAGCCCAGGGTGACGAGGGACAGCCGGCGACCCACTAGAGGGGCTTGAGGCCGGCCTGGGTGCACTCGAAGCGCTTCACCTGGCCCCGACCGCCGGCGGGGCCGCTGTCCTTGCCCCCGCAGTTGAGGTTGACCGGCTGCGCGTTGCCGAGCACGACCTTCAGCCGAGTGGCGTCGTTGAAGTCGCGGAACTGGCCGTCCTTGAGCGTGCCCTCGAACAGGGTCTTGCCGACGGCGTTGCTCACGCTGACCCAGGAGGCGCCGCCGATCAGCCGCAGCCTCAGCTGCGCGCCGGTCACGGCGGGCTTGGACGCGACGGCGTCGGGAGCCGGCGTGTGCACCGCCGTGCCGGGCGCGGGAGTGGTGGCACCCGTCGTCGGCAGCGCCGTCGGCGGGGGCGTGTCCTTGCCGTTGCTCGCGAACCCGATGCCCATGAAGAGCAGGAGCACCGCCGCGGCGCCCACCAGCGCGGTGCCCCAGCGTGGCGTGCGGCGCTCGGGGCGCAGCGCGTGCGCGGACGCGGCGAACGCGCTGCCGTCGAAGCCCACCGGCGCCGTCGCGGAGGCCACCTCGACCAGGGTCGGGGCCTCCTCCACCGGCTGGGTGCGGTCGAACAGCGCGAGCAGCGGTGCCGGGTCGGCGCCGACGGCCGCGGCGATGGACTTCACGTGGCCGCGGGCGTAGACCGACCCCATCGAGGACGCGAACCGGTCGGCCTCGAGGTCGCGGACCAGAGTCGCGCGGATACGGGTCGCGGCGCTGACCTGCTCGACGGTCTGGCCGGACTCCTCACGTGCGGCGCGCAGGGCTGCGCCGAGCGTGGGCTCGTCGGACGGCACGGTAGGAAACCTCTCGGGGGAAGAAAGGGCAGGCCACAGTCTAGGCCTGCCATCGGCGTGGCGACAAAGCGCCTTGATCCGGGCGGACCCGCCGTCAGCCGCGGAGGAGGACGAGCGTGCCTTCCAGCTCGTCCGGCGCGATGAGCACGTCGCGGGCCTTGGACCCCTCCGACGGCCCGACGATGCCGCGGCTCTCCATCAGGTCCATCAGCCGCCCGGCCTTCGCGAACCCGACGCGCAGCTTGCGCTGCAGCATGCTCGTGCTGCCGAACTGCGTGCTCACGACGAGCTCGACCGCCTGGCACAGCAGGTCCAAGTCGTCGCCGATCTCCTCGTCGACGTCCTTCCTGGTCTCCGCGACGGCCGCGATGTCCTCACGGAACGCCGGTTGCCGCTGCGCCTTGCAGTGGGCGACGACCGCGTGCACCTCGGCGTCGGAGACGTAGGCGCCCTGCACCCGGATCGGCTTGCTGGCGCCCATGGGCAGGAACAGCGAGTCGCCCTTGCCGATGAGCTTCTCCGCCCCGGGCTGGTCGAGGATGACCTTGGAGTCCGTGCCGCTGCTGGTGGCGAAGGCCAGCCGGCTCGGGACGTTGGCCTTGATGAGCCCGGTGACGACGTCGACGCTGGGGCGCTGCGTCGCGAGCACCAGGTGGATGCCGGCGGCGCGGGCCAGCTGGGTGATGCGGACGATCGCGTCCTCGACGTCGCGCGGGGCGACCATCATCAGGTCGGCGAGCTCGTCGATGATCACCATGAGGTACGGGTAGGGCTGGTACACGCGCTCGCTTCCGGGGGGCGCGGTGAGCTTGCCGGCACGGACGGCGGCGTTGAAGTCGTCGACGTGCCGGAACCCCGAGGCGGCCAGGTCGTCGTACCGCATGTCCATCTCGCGCACGACCCACTGCAGCGCCTCGGCTGCCTTCTTGGGGTTCGTGATGATGGGCGTGATGAGGTGCGGCACGCCCTCGAACGCCGTCAGCTCGACGCGCTTGGGGTCCACGAGGATCAGCCGGACCTCGTCGGGCGTCGCGCGAGCGAGGATGCTCACCAGCAGGGCGTTGATGCAGGTCGACTTGCCCGCGCCGGTCGCGCCGGCGATCAGGATGTGCGGGGTCTTGGCGATGTTCGCGCAGACGAATCCGCCCTCGATGTCCTTGCCGAGCGCGACGAGCATCGGGTGGTGGTCGCCGGTGGCCGCGGGGCTGCGCAGCACGTCGCCGAGGGAGACGTTCTCCCTGTCGGTGTTGGGGATCTCGATGCCGATGGCGCTCTTGCCGGGGATGACGTCGATGATGCGGACGTCGGAGCTCTTCACGGCGTACGCGATGTTGCGCTGCAGCGTCTTGACCCGCTCGACCTTCACCGCGGGGCCGAGCTCGATCTCGTACCGCGTCACCGTCGGGCCGCGGCTGAAGCCGGTCACCTGCGCGTCGACCTGGAAGTCCTCGAGCACCTGGGTGAGCGCGGCGATGACCTCGTCGTTGACGGCGCTGCGCTTCTTGGGGGGCGTGCCAAGGCCGAGCAGGTCCGCGGGCGGCAGCGAGTAGTCGCCCTTGAGCACCAGCTGCTCGGCCGCCCTCGGCGCCGGCGTGTGCACGGGCGGCTCGACGGCGGGAGCGCGGTCGTCCGGCGCGATGACGACGGGGGTCAGGTCGACCGGTCCGTCCTGGGCCGCGATGCCCTGGCGGCGGCGGGGCCGGGTGCGGTTCAGCGGCGCGAGCGGCTCCGGCTCCGGCTCCGGCTGAGGGGTCGGGCGCAGCAGCAGCGTGTCGCGCAGCAACGCGAGCCGCTGGGGCACCTGGTGCACGGGGGTCGCGGTCACGACCAGCAGGCCGAACGCGGCCACGAGCACCAGTACCGGTACGGCGAGAAAGCCGGTGAGCATGGTCTCCAGCGGGTGGCCGAGCAGGAAACCGACCAGGCCGCCCTTGTCGGCGCGCACGTGGTGGCCGCGGACGACGTCCACGACTCCCAGGCCGCCGAGGGTCAGGCTCGACCAGCCGATGAGGAGGCGACCCCGTGTGCCGGGTGTGACCGGGTGGCGCAGGACGCGGATGCCCGCGACGGCCAGCACGAGCGGCAGCAGCATGGCGCCGAGGCCGAACAGGCCCTCGACCAGCCCGGCCAGGGCGTCGCCGGCAGCCCCGGCGTGCCACCAGGCGCCGCCGGCGCTGAGCAGGGCACCGATGAGCAGCACCAGGCCGAGCGAGTCGCGACGGTGCGCGGGGTCCAGGTCGCGAGCGCTCGTACCCGCGGCGCGGCTCACCCCGCCGACGCCGCTGGCGACCAGCTTGAACGAACCCCCCAGCACCGAGCCGAGCGCCCGCCCGCCGAGCGTCAGCGGGCCCGGTCCGGCGGCGCGCCTGGCCGCCGTACGGCGGGCTGCCGGCGTACGGGCGCGCGTGCGGGCGGTCGGCTTCTTCTTCTTCGACTTCGAGGTGGAGGAGGACGTGCGCGTGCCGCCGCTGCGCGAGGTCGACCCGCTGCGGGACGAGGCGGGGCGTGCGGACGTACGTGTGGCCATGGTGGAACGCTAGCCCCGCAAGCCCCAGGAGTCCCGTCTGTCACACCCGGAGCCCTCCCGTGTCGCGTGCGGCCTTGGCCCGACCGCGACCCCCGCTCCCCGCCGTTCCGGCGATCTTCGTCCCCGAATGGCTGCCCATGGGGATGCGACCACACCACGACGAAGATCACTCACGTGGTGGCGACGATCTTCGTCAAGAGGTGGATGCACAGGGCCCGCGAGCCACAACACCACGAAGATCACCGCGGAGCGCTTGTACGACGGGAGCGGCGCTCCGGCGGAGCGGGAGCCGGCTGGGTCAGACCTCGAGGACGACGGGGATGATCATGGGGCGGCGGCGGTAGGTGTCCGACACCCAGCGGCCGAGCACCCGACGGCACGCCTGCCCGAGCTGGTGCGGGTCGGCGACCCCCTCGGCGGCGGCTCGGTCGAGCTCGGCCTCCAAGAGCGGGAGCACCTCGTCGAAGGCCTTGGGGTCGTCGCTGAACCCGCGCGCGGAGATCTGCGGCGCGCCCGCGACGTGACCGGTGACCGAGTCGACGGCGATGGTGAGGGAGATGAAGCCCTCCTCCCCCAGGACGCGCCGGTCCTTCAGAGTGGACTCCCCCACGTCACCGACCTCGAGACCGTCGACGTAGACGTAGCCGCAGGGCACCGCCCCGGTGATCGAGGCGCGGCCGTCGACGAGGTCGACGACGACGCCGTCCTCGGCCAGCACGACGTGGTCGACACCGGTGAGGCGGCCGAGCTCGGCGTGCGCGCGCAGGTGGCGCCACTCGCCGTGGATCGGCATGAGGTTGGAGGGCTTGACCACGTTGAGGAGGAACAGCAGCTCACCGGCCGGAGCGTGACCGGAGACGTGCACCTTGGCCACGCCCTTGTGCACCACGCGAGCACCCCAGCGGGAGAGGCCGTTGATGACGCGGTAGACGGCGTTCTCGTTGCCGGGGATGAGCGAGGACGCGAGCACGACGGTGTCGTCGGCCTCGATCCGGATCTGGTGGTGAGAGCGGTTCGCCATCCGTGACAGCGCCGACATCGGCTCGCCCTGAGACCCGGTGGACACCAGCATCACCCGGTGCGGCTCGAGCTGCTCGAGCTGCTTCATGTCGACCACGATCCCCGGCGGGATGCGCAGCAGGCCGAGGTCGGACGCGACCCCCATGTTGCGGACCATCGAGCGGCCGACGAAAGCGACCTTGCGGCCGTGCTTCTCGGCCGCGTCGAGCACCATCTGGACCCGGTGCACGTGGGAGGCGAAGCAGGCCACGATGACGCGACGGGTCGCGGTGCGCACGACCTCCTCGATGACGGGCCCGATCTCGCGCTCCGGGGTCACGAACCCGGGCACCTCGGCGTTGGTGGAGTCCGACAGCAGCAGGTCGACGCCCTCGCCGCCAAGGCGGGCGAAGCCGCCCAGGTCGGTGAGCCGACCGTCGAGGGGCAGCTGGTCCATCTTGAAGTCGCCGGTGTGCAGGACCAGGCCGGCCTCGGTGCGGATCGCCACGGCGAGGGCGTCGGGGATCGAGTGGTTGACCGCGAAGAACTCCAGCGAGAAGGGCCCGACGTCGGTGCGGTCGCCCTCGGCCACCTCGGAGAGCACCGGCTCGATCCGGTGCTCGCGCAGCTTGGCCGCGAGCAGAGCCAGGGTGAACCGCGACCCGATGATCGGGATGTTGCGCCGCTCGCGGAGCAGGAACGGGATCGCGCCGATGTGGTCCTCGTGGCCGTGGGTCAGGACGACCGCCAGCACGTCGTCCAGCCGGTCCCGGATGAAGGAGAAGTCGGGGAGGATCAGGTCGATGCCGGGCTGCTCCGTCTCCGGGAACAGCACCCCGCAGTCGACGACGAGCAGCTTGTCGTCGAACTCGAAGACCGTCATGTTGCGGCCGATCTCGCCGAGTCCGCCGAGCGCCACCACGCGCAGCGCGCCCGCGGCCAGCGGCGGGGGGGGACCCAGGCCGGGGTGCGGGTGACTCATGCGGGCACCTCGACGCCGGCCGCGACCAGGTCCTCCCGGAGCTGGGCGCGTTCGGCATCGGTGGCCGGCACGAGCGGCAGCCGCACGCCACCGACCGGGAAGCCGAGGATCTCCAGGGCAGCCTTGACCAGGATCGTGCCCTGGGTGCGGAAGATGCCGGAGAAGATGGGGAGCAGGCCGGTGTGCAGGGCCCGCGCCTCCGCGAGGTCGCCGCGCACGAAGGCCGCGACGAGCTGCTGGGTGCGCCCCGCGACGACGTGGGTGCTGGTGCCGACCACACCGACCCCGCCGACGGCGAGGACCGGGAGCGTCCAGGAGTCGTCGCCGGAGTAGTAGCTCAGGTCGCTGCGGGCCAGCACCCACGAGGTGGCCTCGAGGTCGAGCTTGGCGTCCTTCATGGCGACGACGCGCTCGTGCTCGGCGAGCCGCACGATCGTGTCGGTCGTCATGGCGATGCCCGCCCGGCCGGGGATGTCGTAGAGCATCACCGGCAGCTCGGCGGCCGCGACGACGGCCTCGACGTGCGCGATGACCCCTGCCTGCGGCGGCTTGTTGTAGTACGGCGTGACGACGAGCACCCCCGCCGCCCCGGCCTTCTCGGCGGCCTGGGTCAGGGCCACGCTGTGCGCGGTGTCGTTGCTGCCGACGCCGGCCACCACGTGGGCGCGGTCTCCCACCGCACCGACGACCTCGCGCAGGAGCTCCTCGCGCTCGGCGTCGGTCGTGGTGGAGGCCTCACCCGTCGTACCGCTGATGACCAGGCCGTCGTTGCCGTCGTCGACCAGTCGCTGCGCGAGCTCCGCCGCCCGCTTCAGGTCGATCGAGCCGTCCGACGCGAAGGGCGTGACCATCGCGGTCAGGACGCGGCCGAAGGGTGCGGTCATGAGCCGCAGGCTACCGGCCGGGGACCGGCGCCTGCGGGCCACGACCGCGCATTACCAGCCGAATCCCGCGGCGTACGTGGTGGAGGCGAGGGCTGCTTGGCCGCTCTTGTTCGGGTGGAAGTAGTCCCAGCCGCTCACCTGGCTGAAGACGAACGGGTAGCTGAAGGTCGCGTTTGCGTCGTACTTGCAGTGCGGGTTCAGCGCGCAGACCTGCTGCAGCTGGGTGTTGAAGTCGATGACCCGCTGCTGGACCCGGGCACGCCGGTCGACGTCGGCCTGCGCCGTGGACTGCGGGTTGGCGAGCATCGACTGGCAGATGCCGAAGCTCGACCAGGCGGAGCGGGCCGACGAGCTGTCCTTGCCGATGAACCACAGCCGCTTGACGTCCGGGATGCTGGCGACGAAGACCCGCGCGGTCGGCAGGCCGTTCTGGATGCGCGTGAGCGCCGCCTCGACCTGCGCGCGGAACGTCGCGACCGGCGTCATCGCCGCCTCGGAGCTGGTGCACGCGTCGTTCGCGCCCATCAGCACGGTGACGTACTCGACGCCCTGCGACACCGCCGTCGCAGCCTGGCCGTCGAGGTCGACGGCCTTCGCCCCGGATCGCGCGTCGTTGAGGTTGCGGCCGCTGATCGCGGCGTTCTTCTGCAGGATCCGCCGGTAGTGGCTGTTGATGGCGGTGTCGCCGCCGGTCGACCAGGACGCGTTGGTGCAGTCGACGTACCACCCGCAGGCGTTGAACCCTCGGCTGATGGAGTCGCCGAGGCTGGCCATGGAGCTCGGGATGGGTTCGGTGGTGACGGCCGTCGCGGGCGACGGGACTCCGGCCAGCACGGCGAGGACGGCGACGGGGACGCAGAGCAGCAGACGACGTGTGCGCACAGGACCTCCGAGGTCGAGAAAGTTGCGCTAAGCAACCATGGGCGCAACACGGGCGAAAGACCGCGTATCAGGACAGTGACCCGGCGGTAAGGGTCGCGCTCAGCCCTCGGCGACGAGAGGGGAGGCCGCGACCTCCGTGCCGTCTGCCAGCGTCGAGATGGTGAAGTCGCGGAAGACGTTGGGGGCGACGCGCTGCAGCTCGCGAAGCATGGCGATGGCGAGCTCGCGGATCTCCACGTCGGCGTGCTCGGAGGCGCGCATCGCGACGAAGTGCCGCATCGCGCGGTAGTTGCCCGTCACGACGATGCGGGTCTCGGTGGCGTTGGGCAGGATCGTGCGCGCGGCCTGCCGCGCCTGCTTGCGCCGGGCCGTGACGTTCTCGACGTCGGCGAACTTCTTCTCCAGGCCCTCGAGCAGCTTGGTGTAGCTGTCGAGGGTGGCCTGGGTCGCCTCGAGGAACAGCGCGTGCAGCTCGGGGTCCTCGGCGATCACGCCCGGCTCGACCATGGCGGCGTCACGCTCCGGGACGTAGCGCTGCGAGAGCTGGCTGTAGGAGAAGTGGCGGTGCCGGATCAGCTCGTGCGTGAGGGACCGTGAGACGCCGGACAGGTAGAAGCTCACCGAGCCGTGCTCGAGCACCGACAGGTGACCCACCTCGAGGATGTGGCGCAGGTAGCCCTCGTTGGTGGCCGTCGCCGGGTTCGGCTTCGTCCACGACTGGTAGCAGGCCCGGCCGGCGAACTCGGCGAGCGCCTGCCCGCCGTCCACGTCGGTCTCCCACGGGACGTCCGCCGGCGGCTCGAAGTGGGTGTAGGCGATGACCTGGACCTTGAGCGGGGCGAGCGCGACCACGAGAGGTTCTCCGTACGGCGGAATGCGGGCCGCGGGCGGGGAAGTGCGGCCCACGCAGTCTAGGTGAGGGCGTCCTTGATCACGGACGTCACGCGGGCGACGCGCCGCATCAGATCGCCGACTGCTGTGTTGATCACAGCGCAGATCACAGTGCTGACCGCAGTGCTGACCGCAGCGCACGGGCGAGATCGCCGCGGTCGTCCACGACCACCTCCCCGAGCCCTTGCCAGGTCGCGGCGCGGCGGAGCTCGAGGGCCAGTGCTTCCGCCGTACGGCCCGGCACGGCCCCGGGCTCCACCCAGGCGGCCGCGACCCGCAAGGCGCCGGCCTTGCGCTCTGCCTTCAGGTCCACCCGCGCGGTGATCGCGCCGTCCTCCAGCAGCAGCAGGCAGTAGTAGCCGTACACCCGCTTGTGGGCCGGCGTGTAGATCTCGATGCGGTAGTCGACACCGAACAGCCGCTGGGTCCTGGCCCGCTCCCACACCAGCGGGTCGAACGGCGACAGCAGCGTGGTGCGGCGCACCCACCGCGGCAGCACCGCTCCGCCCGCGAGGTAGGCCGGGTCCCGCCAGCCCTCGACCTGGACGGGGGTGAGCGCGCCCTCGGCGACGAGGACGTGGACGGCGGCGCGTGCCTCGTCGGGCCGCAGTCGGAAGTAGTCGCGCAGGTCCCGTTCGGTGGCGACCCCGTGCGCGCGGGAGGCCAGCCTGACCAGCTCGCGCTGCGCGTCCTCACGCGTCGGGGTCGGTGCCTCGAGGACGGCACGGGGCACGACCCGCTCGGTGACGTCGTACAGCTTCTCGAAGCCGGTCGTGCGGCGGGCGGTCGACAGCTGCCCCGACCAGAACAACCACTCCAGGCCCTTCTTCACGTCGTCCCAGCCCCACCAGGCGGCCTTGCCCTTCGCCTGCTCGCGCAGCGCGCCCGCGGTGACCGGTCCCTCGGCGCGGACGCGCTCGAGCAGCCCGTCGACGAAACCGGGCCGCTCCTGGAAGACCTTGAGCATCCCGCCCCAGCCCTCCTCGAGGGTCCGGGCTCGCTCCATCCGCCAGCGCAGCAGCGGGTGCAGCTGCACGGGCAGGTACGACGCCTCGTGCGCCCAGTACTCGAACAGCTCACGCCGGCGGAACGCCACCTCCTCCAGCAGCCCTGTCGGCCAGGGGCCAAGGCGGGAGTAGAGGGGCATGTGGTGCGCGCGGGCGAAGACGTTGACGCTGTCGATCTGCAGCAGCTGGGTGCGGCCGAGGACACGGTGCAGGTGCCGGGCCGTGACCCGGCCCGCCGGCAGCGGGTCGTTGAACCCCTGCGCCGCCAGCGCGACCCGGCGGGCCTGGCCGAGCGACAGGTGGTCCACAGCGGCCATCCAACCAGGGCATCCTGACAGCCATGGAGCTGCGACAGGTCGCCCGCGACGAGCTGCGCTCGGTGCACGAGGCCCGCATCGCCACGTGGCGCACGGCGTACCGGGGGATCGTGCCGGACGCCTACCTCGACGCGCTCGCCCTCACCGACGAGATGATGGCGAACATCGAGGCGAGGTACGACGAGGGCTCGGCACGCACCGTCGCCGCCTGGGACGACAGAACGGCGGTGGGCATGGCGGTGGCCGGCCCCTGTCGCGACGAGGACCGCGCCGGGGAGCAGGAGCTCTACGCGCTCTACGTGCTGCCCTCCCACTGGGGCACCGGTCTGGGCGGCCTGCTGTGGGACGCGGTCATGCCCTTCACCTCGCTGTGGGTGCTGGCGGACAACGCGCGGGCCCGTGCCTTCTACGCCCGTCGCGGTTTCCGCCCGGAGGCCCTCAAGCAGATCACCTTCGGCGGGGACCTGACCGAGGTGAGGTACGTCCTAGCCTGACCTCGTGGCAGACGTCAGCGTGCGACCGGCACGGCCCTCCGACGCCCCCGGCATCGCGCGGGTGCAGCTCGCGACCTGGCAAGCGGCCTACGCCGAGGTCCTCCCCGCCGCGGCGCTCGCCCTGGCACCTGAGGACGTCGCGGCGGCGTGGGCCGAGGCGGTGGGCTCACCCCCGTCGCCGCACCACCGCGTGCTGGTGGCGCTGGACGCCGAGCAGGTCGTGGGCCTCGCAGCGTGCGAGCCGGCGGTCGACGAGGACCTCGACGGCCCGGCGGCCGAGCTGACGGCCCTGCTCGTCGAGCCCCGCTGGGGTCGGCGCGGGCACGGCTCGCGTCTCGTCGCGGCAGCGGTTGACCTGTGGCGCGAGGAGCAGGTCCCGACGGCGGTCACCTGGGTCTTCGAGTCCGACACCGTGGTCGCCGACTTCCTCACCGCCGCCGGCTGGGGGGCCGACACCGCCGGCCGCACGCTTTCGGCGGAGGACGCCACCGTGCGTCAGCGGCGCTGGCACACCGCGCTGTAGCTACGGCAGCGGCGGGGGCCACTGCGACGTCTCCCCGAAGCAGCGCAGGCCCTTCGAGGGCAGCCCGAGGCCCTGGGCCAGCGGCGCGCCGAACCCCGTGGTGTCGTACGCGACGGCGTCGCCGATGGCCGCGAACGTCGCCGGTCCGCATCGCGCGGTCCCGAGAGTGACCTGGGTGTCGGCGGACACCCCGCTGATCGTCCAACCCGCGGCATCCTCGCCCTCGCCGTTGCTGTCCCCGAAGGAGCCGGCCAGGGTGTACGGCGTCTCCCGCCAGGTCACGCGCAGCGCCAGCCCACCGAGCCGGGTCGCCAGGGTCGTCACGCCGCCCTGACTGCTGAGTGCCCCCGTCGGCAGCTCGCCGTAGAGCCTGCGCACGTCGCTGGAGCCCTGGGGCGTCACTCGCACGCGCAGCCTCGGTGTGCCGCCTGCCGCCGGTGTGCTTGCGAGCAGGTCGACCACCGACCGGCCCTTCGCCGACACGACCGTGAACGAGGCGTCCAGCCCCGTCTCGTGGCTCACCGACGGGGCGGCGTGGGCGGGCACGACGAGGGCGACAAGGACAGCGGGCACGACTGCGACTGCTCGGCGCACGGGGACCTCCGGGGCTAGGTAGCGAGGAGAGCCCGCAGGACCCTGTCCGGTTCGCCACATCTCGTGCGAACCTTGGGGGCGCGTGCGGGCTCTGGAGGAAGAGCGACCGCGAAGGGGTGGACGTGGAGCTGGTTCCCAGCCTGGCTCTCGACGGGTACGGCGGCAGGTCCGCCACCGCCGAGGACACGCTGCCGTCCCTGCCCGGTGTGACGGCGGTCGCGCAGCAGGACTTCGCCGCGCTCTACGCCAGCGAGTTCCCCAAGCTGGCCGGCTACCTCACCTCGCTCACCGGGGACCCGGAGGTGGCGCGCGAGGCGACGCAGGAGGCCTTCACACGCCTGTTCGCCCGCTGGCGCAAGGTGCACGAGCCCCGTGGCTTCGTGTACGTCGTGGGCACCAACCTGTGCAAGCACCACTGGCGCCAAGGCGGTCGTGAGCGCTCCGCCGTCACGAGTCTCGGCATCACCACCCTGCACGGCCGGCCTGCCCACGACACCTCGCTCCGCGACCTCGTCGAGCGGCTGCCCGGCCACCTGCGCGAGGCAGTGCTGCTCCACTACTACGCCGACCTCCCGGTCGCCGAGGTCGCGGTGGCGCTCCATCGCCCCGTCGGCACGGTGAAGCGCCGGCTCCACGAGGCGCGGGCACTGCTGTCCGACGCCGTCCTCGCCAGCGAGAGGACAGGCGCATGAGCGACTTCCCCGCCGTAGCGCCGCCCCCCGACGGGCTGCGCCAGGCGATGGCGGCCGCCCGTGGCCGGCGGCTCCGCAGCGCCGGGCTGACCTCCGCGACGGCCGGTTCGGCGCTGGTCGCGGTGCTCGCCCTGCTCGGTGGCACGGGCACCCAGTCGCTCGTGCAGCAGCCGGCACCGGAGCAGCCCGCGGTGACCAACCTCGTGCCCGGACCGGAGGGCGAGCGGACCGGCACCGAGAACACCGTCGGAGCGGTCACGTCGACCGGGGGCCGGCCGCGGCAGGGTGTGGACAGCCGGTCCAGGTCGGGCGCCGCGACCCTCGCGCTCGGCACCACCGACACCATCCGGGAGCGAAGTCTGACCAGCGGCACGAGCAGCAAGCCCTACGCCGCCGGGCCGCTCACCCGCGACGACAACGGCTTCTACGTCCCGATGGGCGCTGAGTGCAACGTCACCGGCAAGCCCGAGGACGCCACGACGCTGTGCCCCTACGCACAGGCGACCCCCCAGCCCACGCCCACGCACTTCAACCTGTACGGCGAGGTCTGCTCCACCCGGACGAACAGGACGACGCTGCACTACGAGGGCCGCAACGAGGTCGACATGGCCGTCTACCAGGGCAGCACGCTGCTGTGGCGCTGGTCGCGGTGGCACCCCGACAGCCCGGCCCCGCACACCTTCGACCTCGCCACGGGGGCATGCTCGAGCTGGACCTACGCCTGGACCGGCGTGGACGCGGAGGGGCGGACGCTGCCCAAGGGCGACTACACGCTCGAGGTGACCCACTTCGCCGAGGAGCTGGCCGGCCGCAACAGGACCCGAGCCGCGTTCACGATCAGCTGAGGCGCTCCAGGGCCACGGCCCTGCGCATCGCCCGGCGACCGCGCTGCGGGTCTCGCGCCATGTCGTACGCGCTCGCGAGCAGGAACCACGCCCGCCAGTCCTCGGGGGCCGCCTCGACCTCCGCCTTGCGGCGGGTGAAGAGGGCGTCGGCCGCCGCCCGCTCCACGCGCCCGCTCCGGGAGAGGGGCAGGTCCTCCTCGACGAAGCCCTCGGCGTACAGGCGGGTGCCCAGCCGCTGCGAGGCCGCGGCGAGGCGAACCTCGCCGGCCACGAGCAACCCGCCGAGCCCGACGAGCAGCACGACGCCCAGCCCCAGGAGCGCGCCGGGCACCGTGCCCGTCCGGAAGAGGTCGACGGCCCGCACGAGCAGGTACAGCGCCAGCAGTGCCGTCGTCGCGACGACGAGCCCGGCGCGCGCCCTCACAGGCCGAGCAGCGGGTCCAGGCCGACGGTGAGCCCGGGCCGCGTGGCGATCTGCCGGACGGCGAGCAGCACCCCCGGCATGAACGAGGCGCGGTCGTAGGAGTCGTGCCGCAGCGTGAGCGTCTCGCCCTCGCCGCCCAGCAGGACCTCCTGGTGGGCCAGCATGCCCGCCACGCGCAAGGAGTGGATGTGCACACCGTCGACCACGGCTCCGCGTGCCCCCTCCAGGGCGGTCCAGGTCGCGTCCGGCATCTTGGGCATCCCCGACCGCGCCTCCGCGACCAGCTGCGCGGTGCGGGTCGCGGTGCCCGAGGGGGCGTCGGCCTTGCGCGGGTGGTGCAGCTCGACGATCTCCACGGAGTCGAAGTACGGCGCGGCCTGGGCGGCGAAGCGCATCATCAGCACGGCGGCGATGCCGAAGTTGGGGGCGATGAGCACCCCCAGCTCCGTGCCGGACAGCCACTGGCGCACCTGCGCGAGGCGCTGCTCGTCGAAGCCCGTGGTGCCGACGACGGCGTGCACGCCCGCGTCGACGCACGCCTTGAGGTTGTCCATCACCCCGTCGGGGTGGGTGAAGTCGACGGCGACGTCGACGCCGGCGAGGTCCAGCGTGTCCCCGGCGTCGTACGTCGGGCCGAGGTCCAGGTCAGGGGCAGCGCTGACGGCGCGCACGACCTCCGAGCCCATCCGGCCGTTGGCCCCGAGCACCGCGACACGCGTCAAGACAGCACCTCCGTGAAGTCCCGGTCCGGGAACGGTCCGATGATGCCGAGCGACAGCGGTCGGCGCAGCACATCGGCCGCCACGTCGCGCACGTCTTCCGTTGTGACGTCGTCGATGCGCGCGAGCACCTCGTCGACGTCGAGCACGCTGCCGTGCACCAGCTCGGCCTTGCCGATCCTCGTCATCTGCGAGCCGGTGTCCTCCAGGCCCAGCACGAGCGAGCCGCGCAGCTGCCCCTTGGCGCGGGCGATCTCGTCGTCGCTCAGGCCCTTGTCGGCCACGGCAGCGAGCTCGTCGCGGCAGACCCGGAGCACCTCGTCGACCTTCGACGGCGCGCACCCGGCGTACACGCCGAACATGCCGGTGTCGTGGTGGTGCGAGGCGTAGCTGTAGACGGAGTAGGCCAGACCCCGGTTCTCCCGGACCTCCTGGAACAGCCGGCTGGACATGCCGCCGCCGAGGCCGTTGTTGAGCACGGACAGCGCCCAGCGGCGCTCGTCGTCGCGGGCCAGGCCGTGGGTGCCCAGCACCAGGTGGGCCTGCTCGGTCGGGCGGTCCTCGACGACGGCGCCGGCCAGCCTCGCGGGTGGCGCGGGAGGCCGCAGCGGCACGGGCGGGGCGGCCGGGGAGGCTCCGAACGCAGCCTCGACCAGCGCGACGACCTGGTCGTGGTCGACCCGGCCGGCGACGCTGACGACCATCTCGGGCTGGGTGTAGCGGTGGCGGTAGTAGTGCGTGATGGCCTCGTGCGTGAGGCCCTCGATCGACTCCACGGAGCCGATGACCGGCCTGCCGAGGGGGTGCTCGCCGTACAGCGCCTCGGCGAAAGCGTCGTGCACCACGTCACCGGGGTCGTCGTCGTGCATCGAGACCTCCTCGAGGATGACGCCCCGCTCCGCCTCGACGTCGGCGACCGTGCAGGTCGCGGAGGTCACGATGTCGGAGACCACGTCGACCGCAAGCGGCAGGTCGGTGTCGAGCACCCGCGCGTAGAAGCAGGTGTACTCCTTCGCGGTGAACGCGTTCAGCTCACCGCCGACCGCGTCCATCACCGCCGCGATGTCCAACGCCGTACGGCGGGTGGTGCCCTTGAAGAGCAGGTGCTCGAGGAAGTGGCTGGCGCCGGCCTCTGCCGGGCGCTCGTCGCGCGAGCCGACACCGACCCAGACGCCGAAGGCGGCGCTCCGGACCCCGGGCACCGCCTCCGTGACGACGCGCAGGCCCCCGGGCAGGGTCGTACGACGAAAGCCCGGGGCCCTGCGCGTCAACTGCTACTCCGCGTCGGCGGGCGCCGCGACCGCCTCGGCCGCACCACCCTGCTCGACCGGCGTCAGGCTGATCTTGCCGCGCTGGTCGATCTCGGTGATCTCCACCTGGATCTTGTCGCCGACGTTGACGACGTCCTCGACCTTGCCCACCCGCTTGCCGCTGCCCAGCTTGCTGATGTGCACGAGGCCGTCCTTGCCCGGGATGAGGCTGACGAAGGCGCCGAAGGCGGCGGTCTTGACGACCGTGCCCAGGAAGCGCTCGCCGACCTTGGGCATGGTCGGGTTGGCGATCTGGTTGATGACCGCCATGGCAGCCTCGGCGGCCGTGCCCGAGGTGGCACCGATGTAGATGGTGCCGTCGTCCTCCACGGTGATGTCCGCACCCGTGTCGGCCTGGATCTGGTTGATCATCTTGCCCTTCGGGCCGATGACCTCACCGATCTTGTCGACGGGGATCTTCACGCTGAGCACGCGCGGGGCGTACGGCGACATCTCGTCCGGCTCGTCGATCGCCTCGGACATGACCTCGAGGATCGCCAGGCGGGCCGTGCGGGCCTGCTGGAGCGCACCCGCGAGGACCGGTGAGGGGATGCCGTCGAGCTTCGTGTCGAGCTGCAGCGCCGTGACGAACTGGGGCGTGCCGGCGACCTTGAAGTCCATGTCGCCGAACGCGTCCTCGGCGCCGAGGATGTCGGTCAGGGTGGCGAACTGGTCACCCTCCTTGATGAGCCCCATCGCGATGCCCGCGACCGGCGCCTTGAGCGGCACGCCGGCGTTCATCAGCGACATCGTGGACGCGCAGACCGAGCCCATCGAGGTGGACCCGTTGGAGCTGAGGGCCTCGGACACCTGACGGATCGCGTAGGGGAAGTCCTCGCGGCTCGGGAGCACCGGCACCAGGGCCCGCTCGGCGAGCGCACCGTGACCGATCTCGCGGCGCTTCGGGGAGCCCACGCGGCCCGTCTCCCCCGTGCTGTACGGCGGGAAGTTGTAGTTGTGCATGTAGCGCTTGCGGTTGTCGGGGTTCAGCGTGTCGATCATCTGCTCCATGCGGAGCATGTTGAGCGTCGTCACTCCCAGGATCTGGGTCTCGCCGCGCTCGAACAGCGCCGAGCCGTGCACGCGGGGAACCACCTCGACCTCGGCGGCGAGCTGGCGGATGTCCTCCAGGCCACGGCCGTCGATGCGGACCTTGTCGTTGACGATCCGCTTGCGGACCAGCTTCTTGCTCACCGAGCGGAAGGCGGCGGACAGCTCGCCCTCGCGGCCCTCGAACTTCGGCGTGAGCGTCTCGAGCACCTTCGCCTTGAGCTCGTCGGTGGCGCCCTCGCGCTCCGCCTTGCCCGCGATCTGCATGATCGTGGCGAGCTCGGCCTCGGCGGCGTCCTCGACGGCGGCGTAGGTGTCGTCCTGGTACTCCAGGAAGACCGGGAACTCCACCGGCTCCTTCGGCGATTTCGCCTTGAGCTCGAGCTGCGCCTTGCAGACCGCGGCGATGGCGGGCTTGGCCGCCTCGAGACCGGCGGCGACGACCTCCTCGGTGGGAGCGGTGCCCCCGCCGTTGATGATCTCGTAGACGTTCTTGGTGGCCTCGGCCTCGACCATCATGATCGCGACGTCACCGTCCTCGAGCATCCGCCCGGCGACGACCATGTCGAAGGTCGCGTCCTCGAGCTCGCTGTGCGTCGGGAACGCGACCCACTCGCCGTTGATGCAGGCGACGCGGGTGGCGCCGACCGGTCCGGTGAAGGGCAGGCCGGAGAGCAGCACCGAGCACGCGGCCGAGTTGATGGCGAGCACGTCGTACAGGTGGTCGGGGTCGAGGGCCAGGACCGTCGAGACGATCTGGACCTCGTTGCGCAGGCCCTTGGTGAACGACGGGCGCAGCGGGCGGTCGGTCAGACGGCAGGTGAGGATCGCGTCCTCGGAGGGCCGGCCCTCGCGGCGGAAGAACGAGCCGGGGATGCGACCCGCGGCGTACATGCGCTCCTCGACGTCGACCGTCAGCGGGAAGAAGTCGAAGTGCTCCTTCGGCTTCTTGCCCGCCGTGGTGGCCGACAGGATGAGCGTGTCGCCCTGGTAGATCGTGACCGAGCCGGCGGCCTGCTTGGCGAGCCGGCCGGTCTCGAAGCGCAGGGTGCGCGTCGCGCCCCCCGGGTTCTGGATGACGGCCTCGGTGAACTCCGAGCCGTAGATGTTGCTCTCGCCCGTCATGGGCACTCCTCTTTTTAGGTTCAGGGACTGTGCGGGCCCCGCCCGGGAGGAGTGTGGATCCGGTCATCAGTGGAAGCGTCCGGGGGGCCCGTGGGCGGCCCGGCTGCCACTCCCGAGGACCGGGTCCGGGGTGCTGCTCCCGGGCGCGGCTCGTGGGTGCGCGCGACGCCGAGATGGCGCCGCCCGTCGTACAGCTAGCGGCGCAGGCCGAGACGCTCGATGAGCGTGCGGTAGCGCTGGATGTCGGTCTTCTCCAAGTACTTCAGCAAGCGGCGACGACGACCGACGAGCGCGAGCAGACCGCGCCGCGTGTGGTGGTCGTGCTTGTGGAACTTCAGGTGCTCGGTCAGGTCGGCGATGCGCTTGGAGAGCATCGCGATCTGGACCTCGGGCGAACCGGTGTCGCCCTCGACCGTGGCGTACTCCGCCATGATGGACGTCTTCTGCTCAGTGGTGAGCGCCACGGGCTTCCTCTTCTCACAGGTGTGCGCCCGAGGTCTTCAGCACCCGGGCATACGAAACACACGTGCACCCAGGCTAGCAGTGGCGCCCGCCGGCTCAGGTGACGAGCGCGGTGCCCTGGAAGAGGTAGTCGAGGTAGCGCAGGAGCTCGTCTGCGTCGAAGGGCTTGGCGAGGAAGTAGTCGACGCCCTCGGTCCACGCCTGCCAGGCGGTGGAGTCGTCCGCGTACGCCGTGAGCATGACGACCGGGAGGGCGGGGCGGTCCTCGGCAGCGCGGATGCGCTGGAGCACCTGGTGCCCGTCCAGGCCCGGCATCATCACGTCGAGGAGCACGCAGTCGGGCCGGTGCGCCTCGATGGCGCGCAGGCCCGCGAAGCCGTCCTCGGCGGTGCACACCTCGTAGCCCTCGATCCCGAGCGAGTCAGCCACGAGGGAGCGCACCGACGGGTCGTCGTCGATGACGAGGATCTTGGGCATACCGGCCTCCAGGGGTTCCTGCTCCATGGTTCGGCGTCCGGCGTGCCCGCAAACTCACCCGTACGGGTGACCAACCAGGCTCCGGGTCAACGCGACGTCCTGGTGCATCTGGGCCACCAGCGCGTCAACCGTGTCGAACCGGATGGTGTCCCGGAGGCGCTGCGCGAACGACAGGCCCACGTGCTCGCCGTACAGGTCGCTGTCGAAGTCGAGGACGTACGCCTCCACGCGGCGCTCGTCACCGCGGAAGGTGGGGTTGGTCCCGATGCTGATCGCTGCCGGCAGCAGCTCCTTGCCGCGCACCAGGTGGCCGGCGTAGATGCCGTCGGCGGGCACAGCGCTCCAGGGCAGCGGCTCGAGGTTGGCCGTCGGGAAGCCGATCTCCCGGCCCCGCTGGTCGCCGCGCACGATGATCCCGTGGACGCGGTGCTCGCGGCCGAGGGCCTCCGCCGCGCTCGCCATGTCACCGGCAGCAACACACGAGCGCACGTAGGTGCTCGACCAGGTGTGCTCGGCCGTCCCCTGCAGCGGGAACGGCTCCGCCGTGAAGCCGAAGCGACGGCCGTCGCCGGTGAGGGCGGCGACCGTGCCCGCGCCGCCGTTGCCGTAGCGGAAGTTCTCCCCCACGACGACCGCGCTGGCGTGCAGTCGCTCCACGAGGACCGCGTGCACGAACTCCGCCGCCGTCAGCCGCATGAAGTCGACGGTGAACGGGAGCACGAGGAAGGCGTCGACACCGAGCTGCTCGACCAGGTCGGCCTTGTAGCGCGGGTCGGTGAGCATCGGTGGGTGGCTGCCCGGCCGCACGACCTCCATGGGGTGCGGGTCGAACGTGATCACCGCGCTGGGCACGCCCAGCTCGCGGGCCCGCTCGACCGCTCTGGCGATGATGAGCTGGTGGCCGCGGTGCACGCCGTCGAAGACGCCGATGGTGACCACGCAGCGGCCCCACGCACCCGGGATCTGCTCGACCCCCCGCCACCGCTTCACGCCGCGAGCCTAAGCGGGTCGGAAGACGACCGTCGGCCGCGCCACCCCGTCGCGGTCCTCCAGCAGGGCGACGCACCGGCCGTCGGGGTCGAACGCACCCACCACGCCGGCGACGCCGGTGGGCCCGAGCTTCTGGCCGTAGGACAGGGCGACGGCCTCGTCTACGTCCAGGTCACGGTGGGTGAACGAGCTCGCCACCGCGTCGTCGAGCGCGATCACCGCCTCGTCGAACCCGGTCTCGAGCTGCTCGAGGGTCCGGGCCTGCATCAGGTGGAACGGCCCCACCCGGGTGCGGCGCAGCGCGGTGAGGTGGCCCCCCACGCCCAGGGCTGCACCGAGGTCGCGGGCAAGCGCACGGACGTAGGTGCCGCTGCTGCACGCGACGGTCACGTCGAGGTCGTCACCGCGGCGGGCCAGGACCTCGAAGCGGCTGACCATGACCGACCGGGCCACCAGCGCGACGTCCTCGCCGGCGCGCACCCTGGCGTAGGAGCGCACCCCGTCGACCTTGATGGCGGACACCGAGCTGGGCACCTGCTCGATCGCCCCGGTGAGGGCAGCGATCCCGGCCTTGACGTCGGCGTCGCTCACGCCGATCGCGTCAGCTGTCGTGACGACCTCGCCCTCGGCGTCGTCGGTGACGGTGGTCTGCCCCAGGCGGATCGTGGCGTCGTACTGCTTGTCGGTGAGCGCGAGGTGGCCGAGCAGGCGGGTCGCGCGTCCGATCCCGAGCAGCAGCACGCCGGTGGCCATCGGGTCGAGGGTGCCCGCGTGCCCGACCTTGCGGGTGCGCGCGAGCCGCCGGGTGCGTCCGACCACGTCGTGCGAGGTCCAGCCCTGCGGCTTGTCCACGACGACGAGCCCGTCCGGCGCGCTGCTCACACCGGCAGGTGGGGGGCAGCAGCGAGCGCAGCGCGCAGCCGGTCCATCGTGGCCGCGAGCGGCTCGTACGACGTGAAGCCGGCGGCGAAGCGGTGCCCTCCCCCGCCGAGCGACACGCACACCTCGCCCACGTCCACCTGGCCCTTGGACCGGGTCGAGACCTTGAGCCAGCCGTCCTGCGGGTCGGTCTTCACCACGACCGCCACCTCGGCCTCGCGCGCCGTGCGCAGCACGTCGATGACGCCCTCGACGTCGGCGAGACCCAGGTCGTAGCGGTGCAGGTCCTCGACGCCCACCGCTGTCCAGACGAGCCCGAGACCACCGACGGCGTCGGACTCGAGCACGGCACGCGCGCAGACCAGCCCGAGCGCCTTGACGTACCCGAAGGAGGCCGTGTCCCAGATCTCGCGGCTGATGAGGTCGTGCCGGATCCCGGTCTCCAGCAGCCGCGCGGCCAGCCGGTGCACGGCGGCCGTGGTGGCTGCGTACTTGAAGGAGCCCGTGTCGGTGACCAGCCCGGTGTAGACGCACGCCGCGACCTCGCGGGTCACGGGCAGCCCCATCGCGTCGAGCAGGTCGACGACCATCGACGCCGTCGAGGCGGCCGTGACATCGACGAGGTTCAGCGTGCCGAAGGCGGTGTTGCTCGCGTGGTGGTCGACGACCAGGACGTGACCGGCCGCAGCCACGCGGTCGGCCAGGCTGCCGAGGCGGTCGACCGACCCGGTGTCGAAGGTGACGAGCAGGGCGGGCGCCGCGGGCACCTGGTCAGCAGGCACGAGCAGGTCGAGCCCTGGCAGGTCCCGGTACGGCGTCGGCACCTCGAAGGGCTCGCTCCCCCAGCTCGCGACCACCGAGGTGCCGCGGTCGCGCAGCGCGAGGCCGAGCGCGAGCATCGAGCCCAGGGCGTCGCCGTCGGGGTGGACGTGGCAGGCGAGCACGACAGTGTCGTGCGCGTCGAGCAGTGCGACGGCCTCGGCGAGTGAGACGGGCGTCCGCGTGCGTGAGGAGGCGGTCACGCCTCGTCGTCCTCCTCGGACTCGCGCGGCGCCTTGTAAGGGTCGGGCTCGCCCGCGTGGGCCGCCGCCGACGCGAGCTCCTGCACCCGTGCGTCCTCGGCGCGCGCCGCCTCGAGCAGGTCCTCGATCTCCGCCGCGTGCTCGGGCACGTGGTCGGCCACGAACGTCAGCGTCGGCGTGAACTTCACCCCGGTCTGCTTGCCGACGGTGGACCGCAGCACGCCCTTGGCGGACTCCAGCGCGCGGGCGCTGTCCTGCCGCGCCACGTCGTCGCCGTAAACGGTGTAGAAGACCGTGGCGTCGCGCAGGTCGGGCGAGACCCGGGTGTCGGTGATCGTCACCATCCCGAGCCGCGGGTCCTTCACCTGGGTCTCGAGGGTGGCCGCGACGATCTCGCGGATGCGTACGGCGAGCTTGCGCGCCCGTGCGACGTCGACCATCAGTCTTCCTCTCCGAAAAGGCGCTGCCGGGCCGACAGCACCTCGAGCTCAGGCCGGCCGGCGACGAGCCGCTCGCAGGCGTCGAGCACCTCCCGCACGTGCCCCGCGTCGGCCGCGACAACGGCGACGCCGACGAGCGCCCGCCGGTGCAGGTCCAGGTGACCTGCCTCGGCGGCCGACACCTCGAACTTCCGGCGGAGCTCAGCGACGACCGGTCGCACCAGGGACCTTTTCTCCTTCAGCGAGCGCACGTCCCCGAGGAGCAGGTCCAGGGCAAGACTGCCGGTGAACACGTGCGGCTCCTCGGGGCGTGCAGCGGGCAGTGGCGTCCTACTTGCGCGGGACCTCACGCATCTCGAAGGTCTCGATCACGTCGTCGACCTTGATGTCGTTGAACGACCCCAGGCCGATACCGCACTCGAAGCCCTCGCGGACCTCCGTCGCGTCGTCCTTGAACCGCTTGAGCGACTCGATCTTGAGGTTCTCCGCCACGACCACGCCGTCGCGGACGAGCCGCGCCGACGAGTTCCGGACGATGGTGCCGGACCGGACGATCGTGCCGGCGATGTTGCCGAACTTGCTCGACCGGAACACCTCGCGGATCTCCGCCGACCCGAGCTGGGCCTCCTCGAAGACAGGCTTGAGCATGCCCTTGAGCGCGGCCTCGATGTCCTCGATGGCGGCGTAGATGACGGAGTAGTACCGGATGTCCACGTGCTCGCGCTCGGCCAGCTCGCGGGCGTTGCCCTCGGGCCGGACGTTGAAGCCGAGGATGACGGCCTCCGACGCCTTCGCCAGGTTGATGTCGTTCTCCGTGATGGCACCGACACCGCGGCCGATGATCCGGAGGGACACCTCCTCGCCCACGTCGATCTTGAGCAGCGCGTCCTCGACGGCCTCGACCGAACCCGAGACGTCGCCCTTGAGGATGAGGTTGAGCTGGGTCTTCTCGCCCTCCTTGAGCCGCTCGAACAGCGACTCGAGCGTCGGACGGCCACGGCTCTGCGCGAGGGCGGCGTTGCGCTCGCGCGCCTGCCGCTGCTCGGCGATCTGCCGGGCCATCCGGTCCTCGGGGACGACGAGGAAGTTGTCGCCGGCGCCGGGCACCGAGGTGAAGCCGAGCACCTGGACCGGCTGGGCAGGGCCTGCCTCTTCGACGTTCTCGCCGCGCTCGTTGAGCATGGCCCGCACACGCCCGAAGGCGTCGCCGGCCACGATCGAGTCGCCGACGCGCAGCGTGCCGCGCTGCACGAGGACGGTCGCGACCGGACCGCGGCCCTTGTCGAGGCGCGCCTCGATGGCCACGCCCTGGGCGGCGGTCGCCGCGTCGGCCGTGAGCTCCAGCGCCGCGTCCGCGGTCAGCAGGATCGCGTCGAGGAGGCCCTCGATGTTGGTCCCGGCGCGCGCGGAGACGTCGACGAACATGGTGTCGCCGCCGTACTCCTCGGCCACCAGGCCGTACTCGGTGAGCTGGCCCCGCACCTTCGCGGGGTCGGCCCCCTCCTTGTCGATCTTGTTGACCGCCACCACGATCGGCACGTCAGCGGCCTGGGCGTGGTTGAGCGCCTCGATCGTCTGCGGCTTCACCCCGTCGTCCGCGGCCACGACGAGCACCGCGATGTCGGTGACCTTGGCACCACGCGCTCGCATGGCGGTGAAGGCCTCGTGGCCGGGGGTGTCGATGAAGGTGATCTCGCGGATCCCGCCCTCGACCGGGTGGTGCACCTGGTAGGCCCCGATGTGCTGGGTGATGCCGCCGGCCTCGTTGTTGACCACGTCCGTACGACGGATCGCATCGAGAAGGCGGGTCTTCCCGTGGTCGACGTGACCCATGATCGTGACGACCGGGGGCCGGGCGACGAGCAGGGTGTCCTCGTCGTAGTCGCCGCCGAAGGTGAGGTCGAACCGCGTGAGCAGCTCGGCGTCCTCCTCCTCGGGCGTGACGATCTGCACCTCGTAGCCCAGCTGGGCACCGAGCAGCTGCAAGGTCTCGTCGGTGCAGGACTGCGTCGCGGTGACCATCTCGCCGAGCTCGGTGAAGACCACCTGCACGAGCGAGCCGGGGTTGGCGTTGATGCGGTCGGCGAAGTCGCTCAGCGAGGCACCGCGGGGCAAGCGGACGAGCTCGCCGTTGCCGCGCGAGACGCCCCCACCCATCGTGGGCGCAGCGAGGTTGTCGAACTCCTGACGGCGCTGCTTCTTGCTCTTGCGGCCGCGGACCGGACGGCCACCGCCGCCTCGACCGAACGCGCCGGGCGCCGCGCCACCACGGGCGGCACCGCCACGAGGCCCGCCACCGCCTCCGGGACGACCGGCGAAGCCGCCGCCACCACCGGGGCCGCCACCGCCACCAGGACCGCCACCGGGACGGGGGGCGAAGCCGCCACCACCGCCGGGGCGAGCAGCACCGGGACCGGCCGGGCCGCCGGGACGGGCACCGGGCATGCCCGGGCGGGCGCCAGGCGTGCGGGGCGGGAAGACGCCGGGACCGGGCCGCGCGCCGGGACCCGAGGGGCGCGGCGGGAACATGCCGGGCGTCGGCCGGGGACCGGCCGGGCGCGGGGGCATGCCGGGCACGGCCGCACCACCGGGCCGCGGCGGAAGGCCGGCCGGCGAGCTGGGCCGCGGGGGCATGCCGGGCACCGCACCGGTCCGCGGGGCGGCCGGGCGGGGCGGCATGCTGGGGCCCTCGTCAGGGGAGGACGTGAAGGGGTTGTTGCCCGGGCGCGGACCTGGGGCCGCGGGGCGTGCGGGCGCCGGGGATGCCGGCGCCTCGACGGCGGTCTCGGCGACGGGGGCCGCAGGCGCCGGTGCGGGCGTCGCAGGCTTGGGCGCCGCCTTCTTCGCCGGTGCGGCGGGGGCCGTGGCCGCCGCCGCGGCTGCTGCCGCCTGCGCCGGGAAGGCCTCACGCACCTTGCGTGCGACAGGGGGCTCGATCGTGGACGAGGCGCTCTTGACGAACTCCCCGTTGTCCTTCAACCACTGCAGGAGGGACTTGCTCTCCATGCCGAGCTCTTTTGCGAGCTCGTGGACGCGGGCTTTGCCGGGCACTGTGCTCCTTCTTGGCCCGGGTCCGTCCCTGGCCGTCGGTACTACTGCATGGGCGTGCTCATCGGTACTGGCTCATCGAGTGCTCAAGGCGTCTCGACCTGCTTTCCGTCAGGGTCCTGGAGGCTGTTCACGTACTGGCGCACCGGCGTCACGTCCAGCGGTCCGTCCACGCGCAGTGCGCGGGCGAACGCGCGGCGCTTGTCAGCGAGGTCGACGCACGCCGGATCGGGATGCACCGAAGCGCCCCGACCGGGCAAGCGACGCCCCGGGTCGACGACGAGGACGCCGTCGGCCACGACCACGCGCAGCAGGCCGGCCCGGTCCGCCCGGACCCGGCACCCCGCACAGGTGCGGACCGGACCCTTGCGGTGGGCCGTCGGCGAGTCTACCCCCGCGCTCACGGCGCGGCGTCTGGGCCGTCCGCTGGCGCCCCTTCCGGCCCGTCCTGGTCGGGCGCTGGCGCGCCCTCCGTGTCGCTCCGGATGTCGATCCGCCACCCCGTCAGGCGCGCCGCCAGGCGGGCGTTCTGCCCCTCCTTGCCGATCGCGAGGGAAAGCTTGTAGTCGGGCACCACGACGCGTGCCGAGCGCTGGACCGCGTCGACGACGGTCACCGAGATCACCGTCGCCGGGGACAGCGCCTCGGCGACGAACCGCGCCGGGTCCTCGTACCAGTCGATGATGTCGATCTTCTCGCCGTGCAGCTCGTTCTGGACCGCGCGCACGCGGCTGCCCTGCGGTCCGATGCACGCGCCCTTGGCGTTGAGCCCGGACACCTTGGTCCGCACGGCGATCTTCGTGCGGTGACCGGCCTCACGGGCCAGGGCGACGATCTCCACGGTGCCGTCCCCGACCTCGGGCACCTCCTGGGCGAACAGGCCGCGCACCAGGTCGGGGTGCGTGCGGGACACGGTCACGACGGGTCCGCGCTGCCCACGTGCCACCGAGATCACCCGGCACTTGAGCCGGCTCCCGTGGTCGTAGACCTCACCCGGCACCTGCTCACCCTGCGGGAGGGTCGCCTCGAGCGAGTCGGCCCGGGCCCCCAGCTTGACCATCACGTTGCGGTTGAGCGGAGCGCCGGGCCGCTGTGGCGACTGCTGCACGATGCCCGAGACGATGTCGCCCTCACGGCCGGCGTACTCGCCGTACGTCACGTCGTGCTCGGCCTCGCGGAGCCGCTGCAGGATGACCTGGCGCGCTGTCATCGCCGCGATCCTGCCGAAGTCGGCGGGGGTGTCGTCGAACTCCCGCGCGACCTCGCCCTCCTCGGTGAGCTCCTGGGCGAGCACCAGGACCTCACCGCTCTTGCGGTCGAGCACCACACGGGCGTGGGCCTGCGCTCCCTCGGTGTGCCGGTACGCCGTGAGCAGCGCCGTCTCGATCGCCTCGACCACGACGTCGAGCTTGATGTCCTTCTCGCGCTCGAGGCTCCGGAGCGCGCTCATGTCGATCTTCACGGCTGCTCCCCCGGGCGCGAGAACTCGACCTGCACCAGCGCGCTCACGACCTCGCCGTACAGCAGGGCGCGCCGCGCGCCGTCCACGTCCAGGACTGCCTGCGCCTCGTCGGCCTCGAGGACGCGGCCGGTGACGGTGCCGTCAGCGGTCGTGGCCGCGACGAGCCGGCCGACGCTGCGGCGCCAGTGCCTGGGCGCGGTCAGCGGGCGGTCGACGCCCGGGCTGGTGACCTCCAGGGTGTACGCGCCCTCGAGCAGCTTCTCCGCCTCAGGGGTGTCCAGCAGGTCGGAGACGGCACGCGAGACGGCGGCGATGTCGTCCAACGACAGGGAGCCCACCGCGCCTTCTTGCACGTCGACCACGACGCGAACCACCTTGCGGCGGCCGGCCGGCGACACGGACAGGTCCTCGAGGTCATAGCCGGAAGCCGCGACGGCGGGGGTGAGCAGCTGGACCAGGCGAGCGCGGGAGGCGCCGGGATCGGGCACTGCGAGGCCCCCTTCGGTGTGCAGTTGTTCGTCGGTCACGACCCTATCCGAGTCGGGTGGCAGGCTGACCCCGTGCAGCCGACCCGACGTCAGGCCCTGGCAGCGAGTGCCGTCCTGCTCGCCGCTGCGACCGCGACGGCCTGCACGTCCGACGAGCCCCCCGGACCGCCGGCGCGCACGCCGGACGACGCCCTGCGGGAGGCAGCCGTGGCGCGCGAGCAGGCGCTCGTCGACGCGTACACCGCGGCGCTGCAGGCCCACCCGCAGGACGCACCCCGGCTCGCCCACCTGCTCGGCGACCACTCCGCGCACCTCGCACGGCTCGGCCCCGTCGTGGGGGCGTCCGCCTCGCCGCGACCGCCGGCGCGCGCGCTGTCGCTGCGAGCCCTCGCCTCCCGTGAGCGAGCGGCCGCGGCGGCGCACGGGGCGGCGGCCCTGACTGCGTCCCGTGAGCTCGCGTCGCTGCTCGCGTCGCTGGCGGCGTGCGAGGCCTCGCACGCTGCGGTCCTGTGACCGACATCGGGCAGGAGCTGGCCGCCCTGCTGGTCGACGAGCACGCCGCTGTCTACGCCTACGGGCTGCTCGGAGCCCGGCTCGCGGTGGCCGAGCGGCGCTCGGCCCGGGCTGCCTTCGAGGCCCACCGCTCCGCGCGGGACGCGCTGCGCAGCCAGCTCAGGATGCGCAGGCTGGATGCGCCCGCGGCGGCGGCGGCGTACGACGTCGTGGCGCGCAGCCCGGTCGAGGCGCGCGCCCTCGCCGTCCGCGTCGAGGAGCAGCTCGCGGTGCGGTGGTGCGACCTCGTGGCCACGACCGACGAGCCGGCGCTGCGACGCCTGGCGGTGCAGCAGCTCCAGGAGTGCGCCGTCCGCGCCACCCTGTGGCGGCAGGCGCAGGGTGTGCCGCCGACCGTCCCCTTCCCCGGCGTGGCCTGAACGATCTCCTCAGCCGCGAACCTCGCGAGCGATCTCAGCCACGGCCTCGGCCACGGGAACGGCGCGCGCGGTCCCGCTGCGCCGGTCACGCACCTCCACGTTGCCCTCTGCGAGAGCCTTGCCGACGACGACGACGGTGGGCACACCGATGAGCTCGGCGTCCTTGAACGCCACACCGGGCGAGCCGCCCCGGTCGTCGAGCAGCACGCGCAGGCCCGCCTCCTCCAGCGACTCGGCGAGGGAGACGCCGATCTCGTCCTGCTCGCCGCGACCGGCGATGACGACGTGCACGTCCGCGGGCGCGACCGCTCGGGGCCACAACAGGCCCTTGTCGTCGTAGGCCTGCTCGGCGATGGCCGCGACGGCGCGCGAGACGCCGATGCCGTACGAGCCCATGGTGACGCGGATGGGCTTGCTGTCGGGGCCGAGGACGTCGAGGGAGAACGCGTCGGCGTACTTGCGGCCGAGCTGGAAGACGTGACCGATCTCGATGCCTCGCCCCAGCGACAGCGCCGACCCGCAGCGCGGGCAGGGGTCGCCGTCGCGCACCTCGGCGGCGGCGATCGTGCCGGCGGGCGTGAAGTCGCGTCCCCTCACGACGTTGACGGCGTGCTTGCCCTCCACGTTCGCCCCGGTGACCCACGCGGAGCCCTCGGCGACGAGAGGGTCGACCAGGTAGCGCACACCGAGCTCGCCCTGCGGTCCGATGTAGCCCCGCACCAACCCGGGGTGCTTCGCGAAGTCGTCGCCCTCGAAGGGCAGCACCTCGGCCGGCGCGACGTTTGCCTCCAGGCGCTTGTGGTCGACCTCCCGGTCACCGGGGAGCCCCACGACGAGGGGCTCGGTGCGCCCGTCCGGGTAGCGCAGCATCACCACGACGTTCTTCAGGGTGTCTGCCGCGCCGACCTCGTGACCCTTGGCGCGCAGCAGCCCGACGAGCGTGTCGATCGTGGGCGTGTCCGGGGTGTCGAGGACCTCCAGCGCCGGGTGCTCGGTCGCTGACGCGGATGCGGGACGGACCTCGACGGCCTCGACGTTCGCCGCGTAGTCACAGGACGTGCAGGACACGAAGCTGTCCTCCCCCGTCGGCGCGACCGCCAGGAACTCCTCCGACGCGCTGCCACCCATCGCGCCGCTCACCGCCGAGACGACGCGGTAGTCCATGCCGAGACGGTCGAAGATGCGGACGTAGGCGGCGCGGTGCGACTCGTACGACCGCTTGAGGCCCTCGTCGTCGAGGTCGAAGGAGTAGCTGTCCTTCATGAGGAACTCGCGCCCGCGCAGGATGCCCGCGCGCGGCCGCGCCTCGTCCCGGTACTTCGCCTGGATCTGGTAGAGCGAGACCGGCAGGTCCTTGTACGACGAGAACTCGCTCTTCACCATGAGCGTGAACAGCTCCTCGTGCGTGGGACCGAGCAGGTAGTCGCCGCCCTTGCGGTCCTTGAGCCGGAACAGCCCGTCGCCGTACTCGGTCCACCGACCGGTGGCCTCGTAGGGCTCGCGCGGCAGCAGGGCGGGGAACTGCACCTCCTGCGCACCCATCGCGTCCATCTCCTCACGGACGACGGTCGCGACGCGGTTGAGGACCTTGAGCCCGAGCGGGAGCCAGGAGTAGATGCCGGGGGCGACGCGACGCACGTAACCGGCGCGCACGAGCAGCCGGTGGCTCGGGACCTCCGCGTCCGCCGGGTCCTCACGCAGGGTGCGCAGGAACAGCGTGGACATGCGGAGCACGGTCTTCTCCCTCGGTACGGCGGACGCCGAGCCTATCGACCCGGCACCACTAGGTTGCTGTCCGTGCTGGTGCTGCTCCCCCCGTCCGAGACCAAGGCGGAGGGCACCGATGGGCCCCCGCTGGACCTCGCGTCGCTGTCGTTCCCGAGCCTGACCCGTACCCGCCGCACCCTGCTGCGCGACCTGGTCCGGCTGGCGAAGAAGGAGCCGGTCGCGCTGCGCGAAGCCCTCGGTCTGTCCGAACGCCAGCACGCTGAGGTGCTGCGCGACCGGAACCTGCTCACCGCACCCACCCTGCCGGCGGCGGAGCTCTACACGGGCATCGTCTACGACAACCTCTCCTACGTGACGCTGGCCGCGCCGGCGCGCAAGCGGGCGGACGAGAGCCTGCTCGTGGCCAGTGCCCTGTTCGGCCTGCTCCGCCCGCAGGACTGCGTCCCGCCGTACCGGCTGTCGGGCTCGACGGTGCTGCCCGGGCTGGGTGGGCTCGCGCCGCGGTGGCGGCCGGTGCTCGAGCCACTGCTCACCGGCGGGCTGGTGGTCGACCTGCGCAGCGGCGCCTACACCCAGCTCGCTCGCGTCCCGGGGGCGTGCCACGTGCGCGTGCTGCGCGAGGCGGCGGGGGTGCGCACCGTGGTGAGCCACGACAACAAGTGGACCAAGGGACGGCTGGCGCGCGCCCTGTGCGAGCACGGCGCGCGGACGCCGGCGGACGTGGCGGAGATCGGGCGCACCGTCAGCGACGCCGTCGAGGTCGACGGCACGCGCGTCGACCTGCTGCTGCACGGCCTGGCGTCGGCGCGCGCTTAGGCTGGCCGGGTGACGCGCACCCAGGCAGAGCGGCGCGCGTCGACGCAGGCGAAGGTCCTCGACGCGACCATCGACGCGCTCGTCGCGGTCGGGTACGGCGGCGCCTCGACGCCGGAGATCTGCCGGCGGGCGGGGGTGAGCCAGGGCGCTCTCTTCCGGTACTGGCCGACCAAGGGCGACCTGCTCGCCGACGCGGCTGCCCACCTGCTCGGCAGGGTCACCACGGCGTACGAGAACGCCTTCACCGGGCGCAACGTCGGCGTGCGTGAGGCACTCGAAGCGCTCTGGGAGACCTACCGGCAGCCCGACCTGCAGGCGGCGATGGAGCTCTACGTCGCGGCTCGCACCGACGCCGACCTGGCGGCAGCCCTGGCCCGCATCGAGCCGGCGCACCGCTCGAACCTGCAGCGCATCGCGACGCGCGTCCTCGACCCGGAGCTGGTGCGGCTCCCGGGCTTCGCGAGCTTCGTCGAGCTCGCCCTCGCGGCCGTGCAGGGTGCCGCGGTCGGCGCCGCGGTCGCCGACACCTCACGAGACGTCATCCTCGACACCCTGGAGAACCTCGTCCCCACCAGATAGTGACAGGTTGCTCTTTATCTGCCATTATCGTGGCATGAGCACGGCAGACCTCATCCTGATCTTCGCCATCCCGTGGTTCCTGGGGATGCTCGCCCTCGAGCTGGCGGTCACCCGCGCCGGCGTCCTGCAGGAGCGCCGGCTCCGCGGGGAGGTGCTGGGCTACGACCGCCGCGACACGCGCACCAGCCTGGCGATGGGCGTCGGGTCGATGGTGATCAACGGGGTGTGGCGGCTGGTCGAGATCGCCGGCCTGACCGCCGTGGCAGCCCTGTCGCCCCTCGACCTCGGCCACGGCTGGGTGGCCTGGGTGATCGCCCTTGTCGGCATCGACTTCATGTACTACTGGGACCACCGGGCCGGGCACGAGGTGCGGCTGCTCTGGGCCTCGCACGTCGTGCACCACTCCTCGCAGCGCTACAACCTGTCCACCGCGCTGCGCCAGACCTGGACCGGCGAGTACACCTTCTTGTTCTTCATCCCGGTGGTCGCGCTGGGGGTGCCCGTCGAGCTGGCGCTGGTTGGCTGGTCGCTCAACCTGCTCTACCAGTTCTGGATCCACACCGAGGCGATCGACAAGATGTGGGGCTGGTTCGAGTGGGTCTTCAACACCCCGTCGCACCACCGCGTGCACCACGGCTCGCAGTCGCAGTACCTCGACCGCAA
>DATLCV010000082.1:0-7607 GCA_035526225.1 Mycobacteriales bacterium | reverse complement strand
ACCGACGAGATCATGAACGAGGTCATCGCCAAGCGCATCGGCCTCTGACCGGGCCGCACCCGGAATGTGACCGTACATTCCGGCTGCAGCGCCGTCGGAGGCGGAATGTGACCGCACGTTCAGCCCCGCGGTGCACCGGCCGGGCGCCGTCGGTGCGACAATCGTGGCGACGGCCGACAGGCCGGCCGACACCCGTCAGCCCGAGGAGATCACCCGAGCATGAGCGCTGCCGTACCTGAGCAGCCCCAGGCCAGCCGCTCCCGCGCCAAGAAGGCGACCGTGGAGCAGGCCCCGGCTCCGGCGAAGAAGGCCCCGGCCAAGGCGCTGAAGGCCGCCCCCGCCGCGAAGGCGACCGCGAAGGCACCGGCCGCAGCCGCTGCCAAGTCCCCCGCGAAGAAGTCCGCAGCCAAGGCCGCGAAGGCTCCGGCCAAGGCCGGCGCGCCGGCTGCCCCCGGCGTCGAGGAGCTGACCGACGTCGTCGTCGAGGGCGAGGCCGTCGAGGCGGTCGCGGACGAGCCGACCGCGGAGGAGCTGGCCGCCGAGGCCGAGGCCGAGGAGGCCGCCGAGATCGAGGCCGGCGCCACGCTGTCCGTCGACGTGCTGCGGCTGTACCTCAACCAGATCGGCCGCGTCCCCCTGCTCACCGCCGAGCAGGAGGTCGAGCTCGCCCGCGCCATGGAGGCCGGCCTGTTCGCCGCCGAGCGCCTCGCGCAGGGCGGGAAGATCGCTCCGCAGCTGAAGGCCGACCTGGAGTACATCGTCCGCGAGGGCGAGCGCGCCAAGCAGCACATGCTCGAGGCGAACCTCCGCCTCGTCGTGTCCGTCGCGAAGAAGTACGCCGGTCGCGGGATGGGTCTGACCGACCTCATCCAGGAGGGCAACCTCGGCCTCATCCGCGCGGTCGAGAAGTTCGACTACACCAAGGGCTTCAAGTTCTCGACGTACGCGACGTGGTGGATCCGGCAGGCGCTGACCCGCGCGATGGCCGACCAGGCCCGCACGATCCGCCTTCCCGTGCACATGGTCGAGCAGGTCAACAAGATCCGGCGCGTCGAGCGCGACCTCGTCGTCCAGCTCGGTCGCAAGCCCACTGCTGCCGAGATCGCCGTCGAGGTCGACCTCAGCCCTGAGCGGGTGGAGGAGATCCGGTCCTACAACCGCGACCCTGCCTCCCTCGACGCCCTCATCGGCGAGGACAGCGACGCCAGCCTCGGCGACTTCATCGAGGACGAGCACGCCGTGATGCCGGGTGAGGCCGCGGCCTTCCTGCTCATGCGCGAGGAGCTCTCCGCGGTGCTGGCGAGCCTCACTGATCGCGAGCGCCGCGTCATGGAGATGCGCTACGGACTGGTCGACGGCCAGCCGCGCACCCTCGACGACATCGGCAAGGACTTCAACCTCACCCGCGAGCGCATCCGGCAGATCGAGGGCAAGACGCTGAGCAAGCTGCGGCACCCGTCGCGCTCGGCCTCGCTGCGCGACTACCTCGACGACTAGTGGTCCGGCTGCTCGTCTCGCCGCGCTGGCTGGTCCGGCACCTCCTGCTCGCCGCTGCCCTGGTCGTGTGCTGGGTCTTCGGGACCTGGCAGTACGGCCGCGCGGTCGAGAGGCGATCCGTCCTCAACTGGTCCTACACCGTCGAGTGGTTCCTGTTCGGGGCGTTCGCTGTCCTGTGCTGGGGCTGGTTCCTGCGTGATGAGCTCCGCGACCCCGAGTCGGAGCCGGAGCAGGTCGCGCCTAAGCAGCGCGTCGTCGTGCCGGTGACCGACGCCGAGGACCCCGAGCTGGCCGCTTACAACCGGATGCTCGCCCGCCTGCACGAGAAGGACACGACATGACCGGTACGACGGCACCCCCCGCCACCGAGGGCGCCCTGCTGCGCTACCGGGTCACGGCCTACCTCGTCGGCGTCCTCCTGGTCCTGCTGACCTGCGTGGCGATGCCGCTGAAGTACGCGGCGGACGAGTCCGGCATGGTCCGTGTCGTCGCGCCGATGCACGGGTGGCTCTACGTCGTCATGCTGGTGACGATCGCCGACCTGTGGCGTCGGCGCCGGTTCCCTGTGAGCGCCGTGCTGCTCGTCGCGGTGTCCGGCCTGGTGCCGTTCCTCACCTTCTACGCGGAGCACCGGGTCTCCACGCGCGTCCGCGACGGCCGCTACTAGCCGCGGTCAGGCGCCTTTCGCCTCGGCCTTGACGACGTCCTCCTGCGAGCGACGGGCGGCCGGGATCCCGAGCAGCGTCCGGGCCATCTCCCGTCCCGGCACGGCCCTGCTGAACAGGAACCCCTGAGCCGACTCGCAGCCCATCTCCTGCAGCGCGGTGAGCTGCGCGACGCTCTCGACGCCCTCGGCGATGACCTCGATGCCGAGGGAGTGCGCGAGGCTGACGATGGCGCCGACGATGGCGATGTCTTCCTGGTCGTTGGCAAGCCCGTCGACGAAGGAGCGGTCGACCTTCACGGCGTCCACCGGGAAGCGCTTGAGATAGCTCAGCGAGGAGTAGCCCGTGCCGAAGTCGTCGACGTGCAGCCGCACGCCGAGGTCCTTCAGGGCACGCAGCACCGACAGGGTCTCCCCGGCATCACGCATGAGGACGCTCTCGGTCATCTCGAGCGCGACCCGAGCAGGATCCACGCCGGTGCGGTCGAGCACCGCGGCGACACGGGACACGATGTCGGGCTGGGTGATCTGCACCCCCGACACGTTCACGGACACCGAGAGCCGGATGCCCTGCTTGTCCCAGGCCACGAGCTGCCGGCACGCCTCCTCGAGGACCCACTCGCCCAGCGGGACGACGAGCCCGGTCTCCTCGGCGATGGGCACGAACTCACCCGGCGAGACGAGCCCGCGGGTCGGGTGCTCCCACCGCACCAGGGCTTCTACGGCGCCGACACGACCCACGCCCCCGCCCAGCCGCAGGATCGGCTGGTAGTGCACCCGGAGCTGCCCCTCGGCGAGGGCGCGCCGCAGCTGCGTCTCGGTCTCCAAGCGGCCGGTGACCTCCTCGCGCATCTCGTCGGCGAACACGACCGAGCGGGCGCGCCCCGACCGCTTGGCGTTGTACATGGCGGAGTCGGCGTCGCGCAGCAGCGCCCCGGGCAGCACGGACGGGTCGGCGGTCAGGGCGATGCCGGTGCTGGCTGTCACCACGAGCTCGGTGCCAGCGATCACGAGCGGGGCCAGGACCGCGTCCTGCACGCGCTGCGCGATGCCCAGCGCCTCACCTGCGGAGGTGAGCTCCTCGCACAGCACGACGAACTCGTCACCGCCGAAGCGGGCGACGGTGTCGCCAGGTCTGACCGCGCCTGCGATGCGCTGCGCGACGGCCACCAGGAGCTCGTCACCGGCGTCGTGCCCCAGGCTGTCGTTGATGATCTTGAAGCGGTCGAGGTCGATGAGCAGCAGCCCCAGCGGCTGGTCGCGCCGCGCCAGCGCCTGAACGGCGAGCGCCAGGCGGTCCTCGAGCAGGCTGCGGTTCGGCAGCCCGGTGAGGGTGTCGTGCAGCGCCCCGTGGACGAGCTGCGCCTCCATGGTCTTGCGCTCTGTGATGTCCCAGCAGATGCCGACCATGCGCAGCGGCGTGCCGTCGCCGTCGGTCACGACCTCGCCCCAGCTCGCGAGCGTGCGCACCTGCCCGTCGGGCCAGACGACCCGCTCCTCCATCTCGTACGGCGAACCGGTGGCGAGCGAGTGCTGGTGCACCGCCATGACGTGCTCCCGGTCCTCCGGGTGCAGCATCGACAGGAAGACCTCGTAGGAGGCGTTGAACGACTGCGGCTCGCGGCCGTAGATGCGGTAGAGCTGGTCGCTCCACACGTTGGTGTTCGACGCGAGCTCGAAGTCGTAGCTGCCGACGCCGGAGATGCGCTGCGCCTCCAGGAGCCGGTCGGCGGAGCTGCGCGCGCTCTCCAGCTCTCCCTCGACCCGCTTCAGCGCCTCCTCGAGGCCCTGCTTGTCCCGCGCCACGTCCAGCCTCTCTCTCCAGGGGATTCGTCCTGAGTGAGGAGAGTTTCGGTTTCGTTCTCGGGAGCCGCTATGGCACGCGGTGACTATTCGCGCCTGGCACCTGTCGTCACGGCAGCGCGTGGCCGGGTCGTGCGCTCAGCCCCGCAGGTTGCCCTGCTGCCAGGTCGCCCACGTGTAGTTCCAGTCGGCCATGCCGGCGTCCCAGAGCGTGGGGCCCACGACGGCGTTCACCACGTTGACGATGTCCCCGAGGTGGGTGTTGTCGTAGAACCACTTCGCGTCCTCGAGCGAGGCGTTGACGCAGCCGTGGCTGACGTTGGTCTCGCCCTGGAAGCGCACGGTGCCCGGGTTGGCGTGCACGAAGGCGCCGCCGTTGGAGATCCTGACGCTCCAGGGGAGCTTCTTGTAGTAGCCGTCAGGGCTGGCCGTGGGGATGCCGATCGTGGCGGAGTTGTAGAGGTGCTCCTTCTCGCGGGTCAGCACGATGTGCACGCCGCCCTTGGTCGGGAACTCCTTGCGCCCTGCGGAGATGTTGAACGTCCGCACCACCTTGCCGTTGCGCGTGACGGTCATCGTGTGGGCGGTGACGTCGACGGTCCCGACGAGCGCGTCACCGATGGTCATGCCGCCGGTGCGCACGTGCGGGTAGCCCCAGGTGTCCGTGCCCGGGACGCGCAGGCCGGTCAGGTCCGCGCTCACCGAGATCGTCGTACCGGGCTTCCAGTAGGCGGGTCCGCGGTAGTGGATCTCGTAGGAGTTGTACCAGCGCCAGGCGCCCTCGACGGTCGGCGTCGTCGTGACGACGAGCCGGTCCATGACCGCCCGGCGGGCCTGCTCGCCCTTGACGGGGCGGTTGAACCGGACGATGACGGGCTGGCCGATGCCGTAGGTGCCCCCCTGCGGGGACACCGTCGGGCGCAGCTCCCGCTTGGGCGCGGCAGCGTGCACCGTGCGGTCGAACGACGAGGCCTGGCCGTCGCCGTTCACGAGCTCGACGTGCACGGCGTACGCCGCGCGGGGGAGCAGGCTGGTGATCGCCGACACCCAGGCGGTGGGGCCGAGAGTCCCGTCGAGCGTCGCGCCGTCAGGTCCGGTGACGTTGACAGCCGTGAGCGTGCCGTTGGCCACGCTGACCCGCAGCGGGGCGTCCCACGGCACGGTGTCGCCCTTGGCCTGCTCGACCTGAGCCACCGCCGCCGGCGCCGGCGCCGGTGTGGGACCGCTGGCCTGGATCGTGGTGCTGCCGGAGCCGGAGGTCAGCACGACCGCGGTGGTGCCGCCCAGGGCAGCGGCGACGGCCACCGCGACCAGGGATCGGGTCAGGACTGCGCGGTTCATGGGCACCTCAGGCTCAGGGGAGTGGCTCTATTGTGCGGTCTTCCCTCATGAGGACGCGTTCACGCCGCACGGGGTTCACCCGGGGTGCGGTTCGCATCTGGTGACGCTGATCACCCCAGGGCGCGACGGTCGCGCAGCTCAGGCTCGCCCAACCGGGCTTGCCGCCCGTCGCTCTCGCCGGCCCGCCATGCGCCGCCGTGGACCCGTCGGTCGGCCCGCTGCCCGCGCCACGAGCCGCGCGCCTCCGAGGAGCGGTCGTGGAACTCGCGCACCCGCTCGGACTTCGCGCGCAGCACCAGCGCCGCGCTGGTGCCGGCGCTCGCCCCCTCGAGCGGCTGCTCGAGCGCGCGCGCCCGCGCCTGCTCGAGGCGCGTCTGCACCGCGTGCAGCCAGCCTTCGTAGAACGACAGCCGCCAGCTCACGGCCGCCACGCGCTGGACGCGGTGCTCCCCGGCGCGCAGCCGGCGGGAGGCGGCGCTCGCCATCTGCGTCGCCAGCGAGGCCCAGAGCCGCTCGACGACGTCGAGGTCGGCGGCGTAACCGAACCCGATGACGAAGGTCGAGTCGTGCGCGACGTTGACCATCACGTCGTTGGCCTGCGCGACCACGAGGTAGAGCGTCACGAGCTGGCGGTTGCCCCGCCGCCCGCGCTCGCCGACCGCCAGTGTCCGCTGCTCGAAGGCCTCGTCGGTCGCCCGCAACCGGCGCGCCGCCTGCCGCGAGCGCGCCAGCTCGAGGTCCACGGCGTAGCTCGTGGCGAGCTCCTGCGCGCGGCTCACGAACGCGTCGGCCTCGTGCTCGTTCGTGGTGCCCTCGGCCTGCGCCAGCAGCTTGCCGATCTTGTCGATGATCCGCTCAGACAACCTGGTGGCTCCCGTAGTCGACGCGCAGCGCGAACGCTGCCTCCTCGCCCAGCACGCGGGCGACCAGGTCCAGCATGCAGGCCGTGTACGACGGACCGTGGTCGGCCGTTCCGTCGGTGTGGAAGGCGACGTGGTGCGCCAGCTCGTGCAGCAGGACGCTCTCCCGCAGCGCCCACGGCTCGCCGTACGGCGGGAGGGGGAGCGCGAGGTCGTCCGGCGGGGAGTAGTGAGCCGCTGCCTGGCCCTTGCGGATGCGCAGCCGCACGGGGGGCAGACCTGCGAGGTGGTGCTCGGCGTACCGCTGGGCGTCCTCGAGCGAGCCGAACCGCAGCTCCTGCGGGAGCGTGAGGGCCGAACCGGCGACGACCGCCCGGCGTGCGCCCCGGCGGGCCGCGTCGAGCCGCAGCGCCCACGCCTCCTCGGCCGCGTAGACCTGGCTGCGCTGCGTGTCGCGGGGCAACGCCGATCTCCTACCTGCCGCGAGGAAAACTTGTGGGTTGGGTCACAACGGGGCCCGGGGAATCGCGCCGGACGGTGTTCTCGTTGCACCCTGGTACCTGGACATTCTCTCTGAGGGGCTCGCTGCTGTGGTGGACGGACGACCGGCACGTGTCGCGATCGTGGGTGCGGGCCCGGCCGGCATCTACGTCGCCGACGTGCTCATGAAGTCTGTCGCCTCTGAAGAGGACGCCGTCTCCATCGACCTGTTCGAGCGCCAGCCGGCGCCGTTCGGACTGATCAGGTACGGCGTGGCGCCCGACCACCCGCGCATCAAGGGCATCATCACCGCGCTGCACCAGGTGCTCGACAAGCCGCAGGTGCGCCTGCTCGGCAACGTCGAGTACGGCGTGGACCTCAAGCTCGACGACCTGCAGCGGTTCTACGACGCCATCGTGTTCACCACCGGGGCCGAGAAGGACCGCGACCTCGACATCCCCGGTATCGACCTGCCCGGCAGCTTCGGCGGGGCCGAGTTCGTGAGCTGGTTCGACGGGCACCCCGACGTGCCGCGGAGCTGGCCGCTCGAGGCACGGTCCATCGCGGTCATCGGCGCGGGCAACGTCGGCCTCGACGTGGCGCGCATGCTCAGCAAGACCGCTGAGGAGCTGCTCGTCACCGAGATCCCGGCCAACGTCTACGCCGGCCTGGCCGCGTCGCCCGTGGAGGAGGTCCACGTCTTCGCCCGGCGCGGTCCGGCCCAGGCCAAGTTCACACCGCTGGAGCTGCGCGAGCTCGACCACTCGCCCAACGTCGAGGTCGTCGTCAACCCCGAGGACATCGAGTACGACGACGGCTCCGTCGAGGCGATCAACAGCGACAACCAGACCAAGATGGTCGTCAAGGAGCTCGAGCGCTACGCCATGCGCACCGCGGAGCACGGGGTCGGCGAGCGGCCCCGCAAGCTGTTCCTGCACTTCTTCGAGTCCCCGGTCGAGGTC
>DATLCV010000079.1:0-7336 GCA_035526225.1 Mycobacteriales bacterium | reverse complement strand
GGCTACTTCGAGGCGCCAGGCAGGACCACCGTCGGCCTGGCTGTCGCGGTCGTCGTGCACTGGCCCGCGGACACGGGGACGACGCCGGACAGCGTCGTGCCGGAGGGGTCGAGCACGTAGCGCTGCGGGAAGCTGTGCCGGACGGGGAGCCCGTCGGCGCCCGTCGGGAAGGCCACGAGACGCCTGCAGTAGTCGGACCACCACTTCTGGGTGCCGACGAGAAGAGGACGGCCGTCCTGGTCGTACAGGAGCACCCCGTCGAGCGGCCTGCCCGACGCGTCGTACGGGAACACGTTCGTCACCGGCCCGTGCTCCGAGACCAGGGGCGAGTCCGTGAACGGGCTGCTGGACGCGACGTCCCTGACCTCGACACGGACAAGCCGCCAGCGCGCATCTGACATGAGGTTCCCCGCGATCACGAGGAGCGTGAGGTTTGCGGCCACGACGAGCGCTGCGGCGGACCGGGGAAGCCTGCATCGGCCGAGTACGACCGAGGCCGTGGCCGCGGCGAGCACGCCCCCGACCCCGAGCACGTGAGAACCCCAGAGGGCGGGCACCGGGAAGTCGCGCGTGCCGTTCACGTCCTGCAGGGCGACGACGGCCACGACGAGGTAGCCGCGCAGCACCCACCAGGCCGGCCGCAGCAGCGGCATGAAGCCGCGCACCTCGGCCACTGCCCGGGCGGCGACGAGTCGGTCGACTGCAGCGCGGAAGCGGCGCCGACCCACTGCGGCACGCGCCGGCAACCCGGCCGCGTCCCGTAGTTCACGTGCGTACTCCTGAGGACTCCCGAGCGGTGCGCTGCTCGCGTCGCCGTCGCGCTCGACCAGGTGCAGTGCCAGGTCGTCGAGCAGCTCGCGGCGGTCGTCCGCGGGAAGGTCGATGAGCTCCTGCTCGACGGCAGCCAGGAATGCCTGCGCCTCCGGGCTGGTGGTCGGTGCGGTCATGCCGCCCTCCTCTCGGTCCCGAGCACGCCGTCCACCGTGTCTGCGAAGGCGCGCCACGCCTTCAGCCCGTCGTCGAGCACCGAGCGCCCCCTGTCGTTGATCGCGTAGTACTTGCGGTGCGGGCCCTCGTCGCTGGGCACGACGTAGCTGGTGAGTGCCCCGGCGTGGTACAGCCGCCGGAGCGTGCCGTACACGGAGGCCTCGCCGACGTCCTCCAGCCCCGCGGTCCGCAGGCGGCGCACGACGTCATAGCCGTAGCCGTCCTCCTCGCGAACCACCGCGAGGACCGCGACGTCGAGCAGGCCCTTCACGAGCTGGCTTGCATCCATGCATTGCACACTACTATGGAAAGCGCACTACCACGCACAACGTTGTACGGATCGGCGTGTCGCCTCCCAGGTGAACCGGGGCCGGCACTGCCGGCTGGTGGGTCGTTGACGAAGCCCTGCCTCTCCCACATACTTAGGCATGTGCCTAAGTATCATGCGGAGCTCGACGCTGTGCTCCGCGCTCTTGCGGATCCCACGCGGCGGGCCGTGGTGGAACGGCTGGCGCGGTCCCCCGCCGTCGTGTCCGAGATCGCGGCACCGTTCTCCATGGCCTTGCCGTCGCTCATGCAGCACCTGCGCGTCCTGGAGGACGCGGGGGTTGTCACGTCCGAGAAGCACGGTCGGGTCCGCACCGTGAGCTTGCGACCTGGGGCCCTCGACGTCCTGCACCTGTGGCTCGGGGAGCAACGCACTCCCGCCGAGCAGCACGCCGACCGGCTCGGCATCCACCTGGCCCGCACCAGCCCGAAGGAATCCTGACATGACCCGCGTACGCCTCGACCTGTTCAGCTCGCTGGACGGCTGCACCTCCACCAGCGACGACTCCTCCGAGAACCCGATGGGCGAGGACTGGGGGTCCCTCACGGCCGCCTACGCTGCGACCCGCACGTTCCGCGACCGCGTCCTCGGCGACCTCACGGGCGGCACGACCGGCCTCGACGACTCCTACGCCGCGGCGCACTTCGTCGGCGTCGGCGCTGAGATCATGGGCGCCGCCATGTTCGGCTTGCACGCGTTCCCCGACGACCCTGAGTGGAGGGGCTGGTGGGGTGCCCAACCACCGTTCGGCACCCCGGTCTACGTCCTCACCCACACCGCGCCGCGCCCGTCGATCCCGATGGCCGGCGGCACGACGTTCCACTTCCGCAGCACCTCGGTCGAGGACGTGCTCGCTGAGGCGACCGAGGCTGCCGCGGGCCTCGACGTGCGCGTCGGGGGCGGCATCAGCACCGCACGCGCCTTCCTGCGCGCCGGCCTGGTGGACGACCTGCACGTCACGATCGCTCCGGTCGTGCTCGACCGCGGCACGCGGATCTGGGAGGACCTGCGCGGCCTCGAGCTCACCCACGCCGTGACGACCGAGGTCTCCGAGAGCGGCACGCTCCACGTCACCTTCACCCGGCGGACGACCGCATGACCCTCGAGCGCCGGCTGGCCCGCGCCGGGTTCACCTTGACCCGCGACTACCCGGCTCCCGTCGAACGCCTCTGGGGTGCCTTCGCCGAGGAGGACCAGAAGCTGGCCTGGTGGGGCGCCGGCGACGCGATGGAGCCCGGCGAGTGGGCGTTCGACTTCCGCGTGGGCGGAATCGACGTCGCGGAGGGGACGTTCCACGACGGACCGGTCTCGCGGTACGTCGCCACCTACACCGACATCGTCGAGCACAACCGCATCGTCACGACCTACGACATGTGGCTCGACCGGGTGCACATGTCGACGTCGATCGCGTCGCTGGAGTTCGAACCGATCGACGCGGGGACCCGGTTCACGCACATCGAGCACGGCGTCTTCTTCGACCGGTTCTGGGCCGACGGACCGAACCGCGAGACAGGTACTCGCGGCCTGCTCGACGCTCTGGGCAGCTACCTCGCCTAGAGCACCTTCTCGCGAGGGCCTTCAAGGTCAGGGTAACGCGCGGTCAGGGGCTTGCCGCAAGGCCCCGATCACGGGCCAGACTCCCAGGTCCCCAGACGAAGACATGCAGGAGCGGCCGATGCCCTACGCCCTCGACGACGGCCCGTTCTTCCACGGCACCGTCGCGGATCTCCTTCCGGGTGAGCTGCTGATGGCAGGTCACCGGTCGAACTACCGTCCCGAGATCGTCATGAACCACATCTACTTCACCGCCCTCGTCGACGGTGCCGGCCTGGCTGCCGAGATCGCGGCGGAGCTCGCACCGGGTGATCCCGCGCCTCGGGTGTACTGCGTTGAGCCCACCGGGCCGTTTGAGGACGACCCGAACGTGACCGACAAGAAGTTCCCCGGCAACCCCACGCGTTCGTACCGCAGTCGCGCTCCCCTGCGGGTGCTCGACGAGGTGGCTGGATGGACGCGCCTGACCCCAGAAGCACTGCAGGGTTGGCGGGAGACACTGACAGCACTTCTCTCCAGCGAGCGCGGCGAGATCATCAACTGACGCGCTCCGGCCGTCGGTGCATGGCGAGAGCCCTCGCGCAACACGCCTGTGGAGCTGGCGGGAATCGAACCCGCGTCCTTCGGTACCAGAACAGGGCTTCTCCGGGCGCAGCTGACTGCGCTTTTCTCGGCCCTCCCGATCGCGTCAGCACGTCGGGAACAGGCTCAGCCGCACTAGCTCACCGGACCCCCGTGCGGCCAAAGGGCCCGGTGTTCCTCCTAGCGATGCCAGGTCCTGGGCCGGAGGCGCTCCCAGGCTGACAGCGACGCGCTAGCTGCTAGGCAGCGTAGGCGTACGCGCGCGGACTGTTGTCGGCGCTTGATTTTTTTCCGACGGGTCGTTAACGAGATGATCGTCGGCTTCCTCGGCCCGCTTCCCCTGCCCCGACATCCGAAGTCGAGACCTGTCAGCCCCCTGTTGAGTTGTGGGTCCAGCGTACCCGCCGCTCCCCACCCCGAGGTGACAACGCGAGACAGGTGTCGTCCAGCCGACAGGTGCCGGGCTGATCCGCGCCCTAGCCTCCGCGCACCACACCGGGTGATCTTGGAGGACTGATGAACGGCCGTCTGCCGCTGCTCGCTGGGCCCGTGTTCACCGTGATCTTCTTCGTCGTCACGCTCCTCATGTCGGAGGAGGGCCCGGGCCAGGACGCCTCCGGGAAGGCGGTGGTCGACTACGTCGAGGGTCACGAGGGCCAGCTCTTCTTCACCGCGTTCGCCGCGCCGGCCCTCGGAGCGCTCATCGTGCTGTTCTTCAGCCAGCTGCGCACGCTCGCCCGCGAGCGCTCGATCGCGGCAGGGGCCGGCCCCAGCGTGATGATCGCCGGTGCGGTGCTCTGGGCCGGCGGGATGCTGGTGTCCTCGATGCTCGAGCTGGCCGTGCTGGGGGCAGCGGATGACAACCTCGAGCAGGCGGCCCAGACCCTCAACGTGATCCTGGAGGCCAGCTGGCTGCCCTTCATCGGTGGCATCGCCATCACCCTGATCGGTGCCGGGATGACGGTGCTGCGCACCGCACTTCTCCCCCGCTGGCTGGGCTGGGTGGCACTGGTCTGCGGGATCATCGCCCTGGCGGGACCCGGCGGCTTCCTCGGCTTCTTCGTCGGCCCGCTGTTCATGCTGATCGCCGGCATGATGCTTCTCGTGCGGTCGGACGAGCCCGTCGGCTCCGTGACCGAGCCCGTCTGAGGCTCAGCGCGAGCGGGGCTTGCGCGCCTCGCGGCCCTTGAGCGCGCGACCCATGGCGCTCTGCATCTCGCGCCTTGCGTCTCGCTCGGACAGCGCCTGGCGCTTGTCGTGCGCCTTCCGCCCCTTGGCGAGCGCGATCTCGACCTTGGCGTGGCCGTCCTTGAAGTACAGCTGCAGCGGCACGAGGGCCAGCCCCGACTCCTTGGTCTTGCCGATGAGCCGGACGATCTCCTCCTTGTGCAGCAGGAGCTTGCGCTGGCGCCGTGGGGTGTGGTTGTTCCAGGTGCCCTCGGTGTACTCGGGGATGTGCGCACCCATCAGCCAGGCCTCGCCGTCCTGCAGCACGGCGTAGGCGTCGACGAGCGAGCAGCGCCCCTGGCGCAGCGACTTCACCTCCGTGCCGGTGAGCACGATGCCGGCCTCGTGGGTCTCGAGGATCTCGTAGTCGTGCCGGGCCTTCTTGTTCTGCGCGACGAGCTTGCCCCGACCGGTCTCCCGCGGGCTCACCCGCGCCCGCCGCCCGTGTCGGCGAGCAGGCCCGAGAGCACCTCGACGGCCCGGTGCAGCGCGGCCGCACCGTCGACCACCTGGATGTCGGGCTCGATGCCGACGCCCTCGACCGACCGGCCGCTGGGCAGCGTGTAGCGCGCGACGGTGAGGGCGAGCGAGCTGCCGTCCGCGAGCCGGTGCGGCTCCTGCACGGTGCCCTTGCCGAACGTCCGCGACCCGACCACCACGGCCCGGCCGCGGTCCTGCAGCGCCCCGGCGACCACCTCGGCAGCGCTCGCGGTGGAGCCGTCTACGAGGACCACGAGCGGGGTGGCCGTGTCGCCGCGTCCCGCAGCGTCAAGCCGCTGCGCGAGCTCGTCGCGGCGCGTGTAGGTGACGACAGCTCCCCCGTCGAGGAAAGCGCTCGCGGTCTCGACCGCCTCGCTGAGGAGCCCGCCCGGGTTGCCGCGCAGGTCGAGCACGAGAGCGGTGGCGTGCTGCGCCACGAGGGCCCGGGCGGCCTGCCGGACCTGGCGGCCGACGCCCGTGGAGAACACGGGTACGACGATCTGCCCCACCTGCGAGGTCACCATCGCCGTGGTGACCTCCGGTGCGGCGACGACCGCGCGCCGCAGGCTCAGGGTCTGCACGGACCCGCCTCGGCTGAGCGTCAGGCGGACCGGCGTACCGGCCCGACCGCGCAGGGCTGCGGCGGCGTCCTCGGCGCTCAGCCCGTCGGCTGCTCGGCCGTCCACACTCAGCACCTCGTCGCCGACCTGGACCCCGGCGTCCTCGGCGGGCCCGCCGGCCGCGACCTGCGCGACCCGCAGGGACGTGCCGCTGCGGCGCAGCCACAGCCCGACGCCTGCGTAGCTGCCCCGGCTCGAGGCGCCGTCACCCCAGCTGCCCCACTGGTCGTCCGCGGCCTGCAGCATCGCCTTGATGGCGGCCGCGTCCAGCACCGAGCGGTCGACCGGGTGCAGCCCGTCTTCGGCGATCTCGCGCGCTGCCTCGTCGAGCAGGGCCGGCGATGAGGGGGCGGACGACTCCGTGCTGCCGGCGCCGGCCACCACGCCGAGCGTGAACGTGCTGCCCAGCGCAACCGCGGCGCCGGCGACCCACGCAGCCCATCGAAGGGCGCTGCGCCGGCCGGGGGTCATCACTCCAGTCTAGAAGTGGGTCAGACCCGCAGGTAGCGCAGCAGCGACAGGTAGGACGCCACGAGCGAGATGAGCACGCCCGTGATGATCATCACCGGGATCACGGACAGGGCATCACCCCAGCCGACGAAGGTCGTGAACTTGATGTACTCCCGCAGGCGCTGATCCACGATGAACCACTTGCTGAGGGCGAGGAACCCGCTCGCAAGGACACCGCCGACGAGACCAGCGATCGCCCCCTCCAGCAGGAACGGGAGCTGGATGTAGAGGTTGCTCGCGCCGACGAGCCGCATGATGCCGATCTCGCGGCGGCGGCTGAACGTCGAGACGCGGATCATGATGGCGATCAGCAGGATGGCCGCGAACAGCATGATCCCGGAGAAGAGCAGGACGCCGAACGAGACGCCGTCCAGGACCTTGAACACAGGTTCCAGGAGCTTCTTGAGGTCCTGCACCGTGTCGACGCCGGGCCGGTCGCGGAACGCGCTCGCCACCACGTCGAACTGCTTGGGGTCGTGCAGCTTGACGCGATACGACTCCGGCAGCGCGTCGGGCGTGACGTTGGCCACCAGGTCGGGGCTGTCCTTGAACTGCTCCTTGAAGCGGACGTAGGCCTGCTGCTTGGACTCGTAGAAGACCTTCTCGACCTGCGGGGTCGAGGACAGGTCCTTGCCGATCTGCTCGCGCTGGTCCTGGGTGACCTCCTTGCCGGCGCAGTTGCCCGCCGACGAGGTCTCCCCGCACAGGTAGACGGTCACCTCGACCTTGTCGTACCAGTAGCCCTTCATGTGGTCGACCTGCTTGCCCACGAGCAGGCTGCCGCCGAGGAAGAGCAGGCTGATGGTCATCACGACGATCAGCGCCACGGTCATCGTGGCGTTGCGACGGAGACCGATCCAGATCTCGCTGAGGACGAACTGGGCGCGCAAGGAGGGAACCTCGGGGAGTCAGGCGCCGTAGCCGTAGACGCCGCGGGACTGGTCGCGGACGACCTTGCCCTGCGACAGCTCCACGACGCGGCGGCGCATCGAGTCGACGATCTGGGCGTCGTGCGTGGCCATGACGACCGTCGTGCCGGTCCGGTTGA
>DATLCV010000064.1:0-26553 GCA_035526225.1 Mycobacteriales bacterium | reverse complement strand
GCTCAGCGTCGCGAGCACGGTCTGGCGGCCCTTGCTGTTGGTCGTGTATAGCGTCGCCTTGCAGTCCGCCGCGCCACTGGTCCAGTAAGCCGAGCTGAGGCCGTAGTCCGGCGCCCAGGGGTACTCCGGGTAGAAGCCCGCAGTCTGGCTGTAGACGGTCGCGCCGCCCTGGTAGCAGTACAGGTCGACCCACTTCTTGTAGACGGGTGAGGTCACGTCAAAGGTGATGGTCTCGCCGAAGTTGGGGGTCTGGTCCGGGCCGGTCTTCACCACGACGGACAGGCTCGAGCCCGAGCTCGAGCCGCCGCTCGGCCGTGCCGCCATGGCGGGGGCCGCTAGCGACAGCGCCGCGAGCGTGACGACAGGGATCGTCACGGCGCGGCTGACGCGGCGGCGCGTGGGTGTCGTGCGCAGGTGCTTGGCCTTCATGGGGGTTCCTCTCGAGGAGCCCGGCAGCATGGACAAGGGCGCCGGCGTGGTCGTGGGCGTGGTCGTGGGCGTGGGCGGGGCGTGGTCTTGCTCTTCAATCGGCCCTGGCGGCGTTGCGCTTAAGGGACCACAGACATCGATCCCGTCGGAGCAGACGGGATCAGCCGGATGGCCTAACGAGGCAATTGCCGTGGAGGTTCGCCCTGGAGGCCGCTATTCCTGCACCGCGTTGGACGACGAGGAGCCAAACCCGGACAAGTCCTGGCAAGATGGGCACCGTGATCCCCCGTACGGCCCGCGCGCTGGCGCTGCTCGCTGTCGGCCTGGGTCTCGCCGTACCTGCGGTGACGGCCTCTGCCTCCTGTGGGCTGGCCGAGCGGCCGGCCCCGAACGACAAGCACCTCCGCACCGGGGACCTCACCGGGTCGGTGCGCGTGTACGGCGACTCGATCACCTTCCAGGCGTGGCGCAGGCTCGCGGAGCGCATGCCGAGCCTGGGCGTCGACGCGTTCTGGGGCACGACCACCCGGCCGACGGTCGACCGGGTGCTGGCGGACGCGGAGCGCAAGGCGCCGTCAGTCGTCGTGCTGGCCGTCGGCACCAACGACGCCCGGGATCCCTCGCAGATGAAGGCGGAGGTCCGGCGCGCCCGTGAGGAGCTGCCGGCGAGCACGCGGCTGCTCTGGATGAACGCCTACACCGAGACGAGCACGGGCTGGCGCGACGTCGACGTCGCCATCGCTTCGCAGCCAGGGGTCGAGGTCGTGGAGTGGGCGGCGGAGAACGTGCGCGCCCGGGGCACCGGCGCGCGGTCGCCCCTGCTGTCGGACGGCGTGCACCTGAGCTGCCAGGGTGGCGGGGTCTGGGTGGACCTCGTGCAGCGCGCGCTGGACCGGCCCACCTCCCCGCACCACACGAGCGGCGTCGGGCCGTCTGTGGCGCTGGGCGACTTCCGGCAGGACGACGCCCCGGTCCTGACCGGCCTGCCGCCGGAGCGGCTGCCGTTCGCCCGGACGGCGCCGCTGGCCCCTGGGGGCCTGGTGGACCGTGAGGGGGTCCGGCTCGTCGAGGTGGACGGGCACGCGTACGACCACCCCACGGCGCAGGCGGAGTACGGGATCGCCCTGCTCGAGAGCCTCCGGCTGACCGGCGACGGCCGCTACCTCGCGCTCGCGCGTGCCCAGGCCGACCGGCTCGTCGCACGGCACGTCGTCGAAGCCGGCGCGTGGTTCTACCCCCACCCGTTCGACGCCTCGGGCCCCGGTGGCCAGGTCAGGGAGGCTCCCTGGTTCTCGGCTCGGGCGCAGGGTCTCGCCCTGAGCCTGCTGACCCGGATCGCCGCCGTCACCGGCGACCCCAGGTATGTCGCGGCTGCCGATCTCACCTTTGCCAGCCTGCTCGTGCCGCCGGCGGCGGGCAAGCCCTGGGTCAGTCGAGTGTCCGAGCACCAGCTGTGGTTCGAGGAGGCCCCGCGCGGCGTCTCGGGCTCCCGCACCCTCGTGGGCCACGTCGACGCGGCCCTCGGTGTCTACGACTACTACGCGGCCACCGGTCTCCCCCCGGCTCGCTCCCTGCTCGCGGGTGCCCTCGCCACCACGACCGACGCGGTCCGGCGCATCCGGGTGCCCGGCGGGGCCAGCCGTGACGGCACGGTCCACCGCACGACGAGCGTCAGCGGCCACGCGGTCCGCATCCGCCAGCTCCTGGCCCTGCAGTCGATCACCGGCCTGCCCCGTTTCGCGCGACTTGCCGACGCCCTGTACGGCGACACGGCCCCACCGGACCGGCCCGGGCGCATGGTGCTGCAGCCCGGGACGCACACGGGCTTCCGCTTCGCCGCCGACGGCAGCGTGCTGAGTCACCGCTCGGTCCAGGTGGGCCGACCCGTCGTCGTCTCCTCGCCCGTGCGGGTCCGTGTCCCCGGCCGGTCCGGCACCTGGCTGGAGGTGGGGGCCGGGCCGCTGCGCGGCCTGCTCGTGCGCGAGCAGGCAGGCGCTCGCTACCGCCTCGGGGCGACGGGCGCGCTGACCTACCTGGCGCCGCGGCGCGCGACGTTCGAGGTCGCCACCACCCAGGTCGTGCAGGTCGCGGCCTCGGGCCGGCGCACCGTGGAACAGGTGGCGTACCGCGCGGGTCAGCGGGTCGCCGTCGACGGCCGGGCCGTCCTCAACGGGGTGCCGATGCTGCGTCTGGCCTCCGGCCCCGACGAGGGCTGGTGGCTCCCCGTGGCAGCGGTGCGGCTGGACTAGGCGGCTCTCCCTCAGACGACGCGGCGCAACCCGGGCACGAGTGACAGCAGCCAGGCCACCGCAAAGGCTCCCGCCACCGTGCCGACGCCGAGGTAGGCCAGCTCCAGCAACCGGCTCGCCCCGTGGGTCACGGTGAGAACACCTGAGTGCTGCAGCGCGTAGAGCACGAGCAGGTGGCTGGCGAACACCCCCAGGGTGAGGCCCCCCAGCCGGTCGACCACGCGCTCCACCCGGGTCGCGCCGTCCTTCGGTGGCAGGACACCGGTGACGCCCACGAACAGCGCCACCGTGGCGATCGCGACCGTCCACGCGTGGTACGTCGTGGGAAGCGCCTTCGTCAGCACCTCAGGGGCGGCGCCGCTGCCCAGCCACACCGTGGCCAGCGAGGCGAGTGCCGCGACCGCGAGGGCTGCCCAGCCGCGCCGCCGGTCGACCTGCAACCGCACCAGCGCGCCGCCGAGGACGAAGTACCCGACGTACGGGATCCAGTAGGTGAAGACAGTCGGGGTGCTGCTGACGTCGATCCGCGACTGGTGGACGACGAACACGATGGTGCTCTGCCAGACGCAGGTGAGAGCGGTGAGTCCGAGCCCCGCCCGCACCAGCTGGGTGGTGTCGAGCTTCGCGAGCAGCGTGCGGAGCGCCGGGGTCACCAGGTACAGCCCGAGGATCAGCCAGAAGAAGTAGAGCGCGGTGTAGGTCCTGCCGGTGGCGACCTTGGAGAGCACGGTCCCCACGTCGGAGCGGGCATCGAGCACGGTGGCGCTGAAGACGATGTAGACCACGTGCCAGGTCAGCAGGGCCGGCACCAGCCGGGTGAGCCGCTTTCGGAAGAAGTCCGCAGCAGGCTCGAGCGATCCCGGGCGCAGCACGAGGGCGCCGCTCACCATGACGAACAACGGCACGCAGAAGCGCCCGCCCTGGTTGAAGAGCACGGCCACCCACCACACGCGGGTGTCCCTGAGGTCGTCGTTGGTCATGGTGAGGGCGGCGACGTGGATCATCACCACGCCCAGGATCGCGAGCACGCGAAGCAGCGCGATGTCACGCCGCGGCGTCCGAGCGGGCGCCGTCGGCGTTCCGCTCGCCACCACCTGGGTCACCGGGCGGCGCGCCAGGCGTCCGGGCCCGTCGGGAGCGCACGACGCAGCAGCGCTGCGCGGTCGGACCATCGCGAGGTCGCGGCCGGCTCGGCATCGGCGACGGCCGTCGCGGAGGCGGCGGTCAGCACCGCCACGACCGCGGCGAGCTCCTCCGCCGTCGGCGACCCGCTCACGTCGAGGCGCATCAGAGGGGGATGTTCCCGTGCTTCTTCGGCGGCAGGGTCTCGCGCTTGCCGCGCAGGGCCCGCAGCGCCTTGGCCACCTCGCGGCGCGTCTGCGACGGCTCGATGACGGCGTCGACGAAGCCGCGCTCGGCCGCGATGTACGGCGTGGCGAAGGCGTCCTCGTACTCCGTGATGAAGGCCGCCCGGGCCGCCTCAGGATCGTCCGCGGCGGCGATGTCCTTGCGGCGGATGATGTTCACCGCGCCCTGCGCGCCGACGACCGCGACCTGCGCGGTCGGCCACGCCAGGTTGATGTCGGCGCCGAGGTGCTTGGACCCCATCACGACGTACGCCCCGCCGTACGCCTTGCGGGTGATGACCGTGACGAGCGGCACGGTGGCCTCGGAGTAGGCGTAGAGCAGCTTCGCGCCGCGCCGGATGATGCCGGCGTGCTCCTGCCCGACGCCCGGCAGGAACCCCGGCACGTCGCAGAAGGTGAGGATCGGGACGTTGAACGCGTCGCAGGTGCGCACGAACCGCGCGGCCTTCTCGGAGGCGTCGATGTCGAGGGTCCCCGCGAACTGCATCGGGTTGTTGCCGACGACGCCGACGCTGCGGCCCTCGATGCGGCCGAAGCCGACGATCATGCTGGGCGCCCACAGCGGCTGCACCTCGAGGAAGTCCCCGTCGTCCAGCACCGCCTCGATGACCGTGTGCATGTCGTACGGCGCGTTGTTGCTGTCCGGGATGAAGGTGTCCAGCTCGGTGAGCAGCGGCTCCTCGAGTGCGTCCTTCGCCTCGAAGACCGGCGCCTCGGACAGGTTGTTCGACGGCAGGTAGGACAGCAGGGTCTTGGCGAGCTCGAGCGCCTCCTCCTCGTCCTGGCTCATGAAGTGCGCGACACCGCTCTTGCTGGTGTGGACGCGGGCGCCGCCGAGGTCCTCGATGCTGATGTCCTCGCCGGTGACGGTCTTGATGACGTCTGGCCCGGTGATCATCATCGCGGAGTGCTTGTCGACCATGAGGTTGAAGTCGGTGAGGGCGGGTGAGTAGACGTGCCCGCCTGCGCAGTTGCCGAGGATGAGGCTGATCTGCGGGACCACGCCGGAGGCCATGACGTTGCGGTAGAAGATGTCGCCGTACAGCGCCAGGCCCATGATCCCCTCCTGGATCCGGGCGCCCGACCCCTCGTTGATCCCGACGACGGGGCAGCCGGTCTTCAGGGCGAGGTCCATGACCTTCACGATCTTCTCGCCGTACACCTCGCCGAGGGCGCCGCCGAAGACCATCGCGTCCTGGCTGAACACGCAGACCGGCCGGCCGTCGACCGTGCCGTACCCGGTGATGACGCCGTCGCCGACCGGCCGCTTCTCCTCCAGGCCGAAGTCGCGGGCGCGGTGCCGGGCCAGGGCGTCGGTCTCCGTGAAGCTGCCCGGGTCGAGGAACGCCTCGATGCGCTCGCGCGCGGTGCGCTGGCCCTTGGCGTGCCGCTTCTCGAGGGCAGCCTCGGTGCCCGGGTGGAGGGCGAGCTCGTTGCGGCGCCGCAGCTCCTCGAGCTTGCCGGCGGTCGTGTGGATGTCAGGCGCTGTCACGAGCCGAAAGGCTATCTGGGCACCATCTGGGCATGGACAGGGACCGCATGTACGGCGACCTCGACCGCCCACCGCTCCGCCCTGGTTCGCTGGCCCACGCCCTTGCCCCGGACGGCTGGCGGGTGGAGGTGCTGCCCGTCACGGCGTCGACGAACGCCGTCGTCGTGGAGCGGGCCCGCGCCGGCGAGGCCGCGGGGCTGTGCGTCGTGGCCGAGGAGCAGACCGCCGGTCGGGGCCGCCTCGACCGCGCGTGGGCGTCCCCGCCGCGAGCCGGCCTCACCTGCTCGGTGCTGCTCCGGCCGGTGACCGACGCGCTCGGGTGGGTGCCGTTGCTCGCCGGCCTCGCCGTCGTCCGGGCGCTGCGCGAGCGCGCGGAGGTCGACGCCGAGCTGAAGTGGCCCAACGACGTGCTCATCGGGGGGCGGAAGGTCGCGGGCCTGCTCGCCGAGGCCGTCGAGGGCGCTGTGGTCGTCGGGCTCGGGCTCAACGTCACCACGCGGCCGGACGAGCTGCCCGACGAACGGGCGACGTCGCTGGCCCAGGAGGGCGCGGCCACCACCGACCGCGACACCCTGCTGCGCGCCGTCCTCCGGGCGATGTCCTTCACCGAGCCCGACCGCGCGGCGTACCGGGAGGCGTGCAGCACGCTCGGGCGGGAGGTGACGGTGCACCTGCCGGGCGGGGAGGTCGCTCAGGGCACTGCGGAGGTCGTGGACGAGCACGGCCGGCTGGTCGTCGGCGGCACGCCGTACGCGGCGGGGGACGTGGTGCACCTCCGGTAGGGGGAGCATGATCCCTGCATGGCGTACCCGAGGAAGCTGCTGTCGGAGGACGAGCAGGTCGTCCTCGAGACCCACCCGCACTGGAAGGTGCTGGTGGCGCCTGTGCTCGAGCTGCTCGTCGTGCTCGCCGCTGCCGGCTTCCTCTTCGGGCGGTTCGAGGAGCCCTGGGCCCGCTGGACCACGGCCGGCGTTGCCGTGGTGCTGGTGCTGGTGCTGTTCGGCGTGCCGTTCCTGAAGTGGCGCACGACGCTGTTCGTCTTCACGACCAAGCGCGTCGTGACCCGCTCCGGCGTGCTCACCCGGAGCGGACGGGACGTGCCGCTGAACCGCATCAACGACGTGTCCTTCAGCGAGAACCTGCTCGAGCGGGTGCTGCGCTGCGGCACCCTGACCGTCGAGTCGGCGGGTGAGCGCGGCCAGGTGGTGCTCGCCGACGTGCCGCGCGTCGCCGAGGTGCAGCACCAGCTCTACGAGCTCATCCAGTCCGCTGGTCGGGAGGCCTGACAGCAGGCCTCACCAGTAGGTGTCGTACTGCCCGTTCACGAGGACGGCCTGCGTCACGGCGATCAGCAGGAGCGCCGCCAGGAGCCGGCCCCGCCACGGCCCGCTGCCCTCCTCCCAGGAGTGCAGGCGGTCGGCGCCGAGGACCGCCGTCACGGGCATCGTGAACATCCACGTGCGCTCGATCTCGCCGGGCACCAGCCCGGTGATGCTCGCCGGCAGCAGCGCGAACACGAGCATGGGCGCCAGGAGGGCGAGGGGCAGCAGGGGAGGGCGCCGTGCACCAAGCCGCAGCAGCGCGAGTGCTGCGAGGGGCACGCCGAGCGCCATGAGGTACACCGCCGGGGTGCCCAGCACCCAGTACCCCACGCGGCGCGTCGTCTCGAGGTCCTTGTCGACGGCGGCGTAGCACGCGAGCAGGTCGAAGCCGACGAGCCGCAGGAGGAGCACCGCGCCCAGCGCACCGCCCGTCGCGGCGGTCACCCACCGCACCAGGGAGGGCCCGCGCAGGGTCATCAGGACGTAGAGCCCGAGGGCGATCGCCACGAACGCGCCCGCGTAGGTGAGGAACGTCGAGAGCCCCAGCGCGAAGCCGCCTGCCAGTGCCCCGAGCCACGACCCCCGCTGCGCGCTGACGGCGAGCACCGCTGCGCACGACGCCAGGACGGTGGCGAAGACGCCGTCCAGCGACGTGAGGGCAAACGTGAGGACCGCGGGGCTGAACGCGACGAGCGCGGCACCGCCGAACGCGGCCCGAGGACCGACGAGGGAGCTCACGAGCACGTACGCCGGGACGGCCATGAGCACGGTGAGCACAGCCATCACGACGGCGCCGGTCACGACGCCTCCCGGCAGGTCGCGCAGGGTCTCGTAGAGCAGCAGCGCGCCGGGAGGGTGCGATCGGGTGTGCGGCGAGCGCAGCTGTGCGTAGAGGTCGGGGAAGTCCCGCAGCCAGGCGTGCGCACCGACGCTGTCCAGCACTCCCGCGTCCAGGCCGTAGTCGGGGAACCGCGTGGACGGCTGCAGGGAGCGGGCCGCGTCGCCCAGCCCGCGGATGCTGTTGACCGCAGCGGAGGCGAGCAGGGCCGCGGGGACCAGCACCACCAGGCCGCGGGGCCCCCTGGGCGCTCGGGCGGCGAGCAGGGCGCAGCCGGATCCGAGGAGCAGCGCGAGCACGGCGCCGGAGCCCCAGCGCGGCGCGACGATGCCGTAGAGCGGGGGGTGCCCACGCAGGCCGTAGCCCGCTGAGGTGGCGTCCGCGCTCCACCACCAGAAGCCCCCGAGCGCCACCGCGCAGAGAGCGACGGCGGCAGGCGGGGTCCAGCTGCGACCGTGCCAGAACCCCGCTGCACGAGCCACGCGCGGAGGCTAGCAACGCGCGGCGAGGGATCAGGGCGGCGCGTTGTCCGAGGGCTTGGTGAGCTCGCCGTCGACGATGCGGTCCTCGTCGTACGGCGGCCAGTCGCCCTGCGGAGGTCGCACCCGCTCGAGGTGGCTGGCCTCCACGCGGGCGCCCGCCCGCTCACCCGGTCCGCCCGCGTTGACCCCGATGCAGGTGAGGACGCCCGCGATGCCCGCGGTGATCGCCACGCCCGCCGCCAGGCCGCCCGGGGGGAGTACGGCCCACGACAGGATGAACGCCACGAGAGCGACACCGCGGATGCCGAAGTAGGCCTTTGCCCGGCCCGTCACCCCTCCGACGCTACGCCCGCAGCCGAGGAAGGCCTAGCCTCGCCGCGTGGACGACCTGGACCGGGTGCTGCTCGGCGCGCCGATGACCCTGACGAGGGGCGACGTGCTCGCGCGCGTCGACCTGCCCGAGGGCCTCGTTCTCGACGTGTGGGCGGCGCTGGGCTTCCCGGAGGTGCCCGACGGCGTCGTCGCCTTCACCGAGCTCGACGTGCAGGCACTCGAGGACTCGGCAGCACTGCTCGCCACCGGCGTGGTCGACGCCGCCACGTGGCTCGTCATGGCTCGCACCATGGGCCAGTCCCTGGCCAGGCTGGCCGAGGCCCAGCTCGACGTGTTCCGCAAGGTCGCGGCCGACCTCGACGTCACGGACGCGACCGGGGCGGCCCTGGGTGCTGCAGGGCTGGCGGTGCCGCGGATCGAGGCGCTGCTGATGTTCGTCTGGCGGCGCCAGTTCGCCGCCGCGGTGCAGCGGGCGCTGGCGTTCGAGCGGTCCCCCGACGAGCTCGCCTCCCTCACCGTCGGCTTCGTCGACCTGGTCGACTACACGAAGTCGAGCCGGGCCTGGGACCCCGTGCGGCTGGAGCAGACGCTGGAGGTCTTCGAGCGCGGCGTCTCGCTGCGCGTCACGGCCGTCGGAGGCCGGGTCGTGAAGACCCTGGGTGACGGCGTGCTGTTCACGACCCCCTCACCCCGTGGGGCGGTCGAGGTGGCGCTGGAGACGGTCGAGGCGCACGCCGCCGACGAGGAGATGCCCACGGTGCGCGCCGGCCTTGCCACCGGTGCTGTGCTCGAGCGGCTCGGTGACGTGTACGGCGAGGCGGTCAACCTGGCGAGCCGGCTCTGCGACGAGGCCCGCCCGTCCTCGGTGCTCGTCGACCGGGTCGCGGCGGGCGCGCTCGGGGACGATGAGGACCTCAGCGTGCGCCAGCTGGAGCGCCGGCCGGTGCGCGGCTTCCGCTCCCTCAGCCCCTTCCTGGTACGCCGGGCCGGCTGACCCTCAGACGGGGCAGGCCGGGCCGGCAGGGGCCGGCAGCCACGGCCCCGGAGCGAAGTCGCTGCTGGTCGGGGAGCCGGCCGCGGGCAGGATGGAGCCCTTGGCATAGCAGCTGGCCACGACCGGCGCCGCGTGGGAGGTGCCCGGCAGGACCTGGACCAGGCGCAGCCCACCCGGCTCGTTGGGGAGAGACTCGAAGACGTACGCCACGTGCAGGACGTAGGCGACCTCGCGCGCCACCCCGGCGACGGTGACCCGGTAGCGGACGGCACCGTCCCAGGTGACGCGGATGCCCTGCTCACCGCCCGCTCCCTGGACCGCGTCGGCGCTGTAGCTGCTGCGCACGACCTCCACGAAGTCGTCGGCCAGCGTGACGGTGCGGGCGAACAGCGGCCGGATGTCGAGCCCGCGCCGGGTGGGAGTGCGAAGGTACGGCGCCACGCTGAAGGCCGGGTCGGGCACCGCCAGCCCCTCCAGCAGCGACGCGGTGGCGCTGCCGTTCAGGGTGCCTGGCTCGGCCAGGCTCAGGGCCAGCAGGCCACGAGCCGCCTCGTAGGCACGCTGCGAGGTGATGACGGGGAAGTCCCCGACACCGGGTGAGCGCGGCGGGGCGAGCGCGGTGAAGGCATCTGGTCTGCCGGTGGCGCTCGGCGTCGGGCTAGCCCCCGGGGACGAGCCGTTGCAGGCGGTCGTCAGGGCCGCGGTCGCGCACAGCGCGATGAGGAGGGCGCGCATCAGACGAGTGCAGTCCGTTCGGCGAGGTCGGGGTCGAGGTCGAACACCCAGCGACGGTAGGCCCAGAACCGGAACACGGTCGCGACCGCCGTACCGAGGATGCCGCTGATCGTGAAGGCGAGCGGGCTCGTGGCGTCCAGCAGGTAGTGCGCGACGTCGACCGGGACAAGGGTGATGACCAGCCCCACCATGTTGATCGCGGCGTACAGGCTCAGGTCCTGCTTGTGGGTGCTGTCCCCGTCGACGCGGTGCGAGAAGGACCACAGGCGATTGCCGGCGTAGGACACGCCCGTCGCCAGCACCGTCGACAGGGTCTTGGCCGTCGTGGGCCCGAGCCCCGCGTGGAAGCGGAACACGTACGCGAGCAGGGTGTCGAGGGCGAAGCAGAAACCGCCGACCACGAGGAACTTCCCCAGCTCGGACACCACGGGGCGCACGCGCGCGACGAGGGGCTGGGACACCGCGTCAGCCTAGCGAAACCGCGCGTGCGAGAGTCGTGGCGTGAGCTGGATCGACCTCGCCGGAGCCGTCAACGCACGCGACCTGGGCGGCCTGCCCACGGTCGACGGGCGCACCACCCGCAGCGGCGTGCTGCTGCGCGCGGACAACCTGCAGGACCTCACCCCTGCGGACCTCGAGGAGCTGCGCCGCCGCGGGCTCGGCACGGTGCTCGACCTGCGCACCTCGGCCGAGGTGGAGATCCTGGGCCCCGGGCCGCTGCGGGCGACGCCGGTCAAGCACGTCCACCTCGACCTCATCCCGCACGGCTTCGAGGGGCAGTCGGTCCTCGACCGCACCATCCCGGACGAGAACGCCCCGGACCACGCCGTCGACCACCTCTACTTCGACTACGTCCGCGACGCGCCCGATGCCGTCGCGACCGCGCTGCGCACCGTGGCAGACCCGCACAGCGGCGCGGTGCTCGTGCACTGCGCCGCGGGCAAGGACCGCACGGGTGTCGTGGTGGCGCTGGCGCTCTCCCTGGTCGGCGTGACCCGCGACGCCGTGATCGCCGACTACGCACGCACCGACGAGCGCATCGAGGGCATCGTCGACCGGCTGCTCAGCAGCCCGTTGTACGCCGAGCACGCCGGCGGACGGCAGCTCGACTCGTTCCGGCCGCACGCCTGGAACATGGAGCGGTTCCTCGACCGGGTCGACCGCGAGTACGGCGGGGTGCACGGCATGGCGATGAGCATCGGCGTGGACGAGGAGACCGTCGCCCGCCTCTCCCGCCGCCTCCTCGACGTCTAGCTGCGGGTCGGGCGTCGACCCGCCCCGGCTGAGCTGTCAGGCCGTGGGAGCGTCCGGACCGGTTGAGAGCCTGACAGCTCCGCGGCAGATCGCGCCCACTAGCCTTGGGAGCGTGACGATCCGCGGGGCGATGGGGCTGCCGATCGTCGGCATGGTCGGTGGGGGCCAGCTTTCGCGCATGACCCACCAGGCGGGCATCGCCCTGGGGCTGTCGCTGCGGGTGCTGGCCGACGCGACCCACGACAGCGCCGCCCAGGTGGCGAACGGCGTCACCCTCGGCGCGCACACCTCCCTGGAGGACCTCCTGGCGTTCGCCGAGGGCTGCGAGGTCGTGACCTTCGACCACGAGCACGTGCCCGGTGAGCTGATCAAGGTGCTTGAGGACAAGGGGCACACGGTGCACCCCGGCTCTGCAGCCCTGCTGCACGCGCAGGACAAGCTCGTCATGCGCGAGCAGCTCGCGTCGCTCGGCGTCTCGGTCCCGCCCTTCGCGCCGGTCTCCACGGCGCAGGACGTCGTGGCGTTCGCCGAGCAGCACGGCTGGCCGGTAGTCCTCAAGGCCGCCACCGGCGGCTACGACGGGAAGGGCGTCTGGGTGGTCCGCACCCTGGCCGACGCTGCCGAGGTGCTGGCGAGCGGGGTGCGGCTGCTGGCCGAGCAGCACGTGCCGCTCCAGCGCGAGCTGGCCGCTGTGGTCGCGCGCTCGCCGTACGGGCAGGCGGCTGCGTGGCCGGTCGTGGAGACCGTCCAGCAGGACGGCATCTGCATCGAGGTGATCGCCCCCGCTCCCGGGCTGTCTCCGGAGCGGGCGCTCCAGGCGCAGGAGCTGGCTCTCGACCTGGCCAACTCCCTCGGCGTCGTGGGCGTGCTCGCTGTGGAGCTCTTCGAGACCGCGGACGGCTTGCTCGTGAACGAGCTGGCCATGCGCCCGCACAACAGCGGCCACTGGACCATCGAGGGCTCGCGCACCTCGCAGTTCGAGCAGCACCTGCGCGCGGTGCTCGACTACCCGCTGGGCACGACGGGGCTCACCGCCCCGGTGGTCGTGATGGCCAACGTGCTGGGGGGCGAGGGCGAGCCCGACCTCGACAAGCGTTTGCACCTGCTCATGGGCCGTGACCCTGCGGTCAAGGTGCACCTGTACGGCAAGGACGTGCGGCCCGGTCGCAAGATCGGTCACGTCACCGCCCTCGGCGACGACCTCGCCGAGACCCGCGAACGGGCGCGCACGGGCGCCCACTACCTGAGGACGGGCGAGTGGATCCTGTCGTAGGCATCATCATGGGCAGCGACTCCGACTGGCCCACGATGGAGCAGGCCTCGTTGGCGCTGAAGGAGTTCGACGTCGCCCACGAGGTGCACGTGCGCTCGGCGCACCGCACACCGGTGGACATGCTCGACTACGCCTCGTCGGCCGCCGATCGCGGCCTGCGCGTCATCATCGCGGGGGCCGGCGGAGCCGCCCACCTGCCCGGCATGGTGGCGTCGATGACGCCGCTGCCGGTGATCGGCGTACCCGTGCCGCTGGCCCACCTGGACGGTCTCGACTCGCTGCTGTCCATCGTGCAGATGCCGGCTGGCGTGCCGGTGGCCACTGTCTCGGTCGGCGGAGCGCGGAACGCGGGGCTGCTCGCCGTACGGGTCCTCGCGGCGTCGGACCACGACCTGCTGATGCGGATGAGGGACTTCCAGGCGGAGCTCGCCGACCAGGCCCGCGCGAGGGACGTCGCCCTGCAGGAGCGGCTCTGACCGCTGGGCCCACGCCGAACCTCCCCGGTTCGGTCCGCTCGGTCCGCGTGCGACTGCTGCCGTGGCGGCCACGCTGGCGCAACCCCGGGTGGACCGACACCGGGGGATTCGACGTGGGCGGCGCCGACGACCTCGGCGTCGGGCTGCTGCTCGGGCTCTTCGTCCTCGCGCTGCCGCTGCTGGTGGTGCTGGTCGTGCTCTCGGTCGAGGTCCTCGCGCTGCTGGTCGTCCTGCCCTTTCTCATGGCGGGCCAGCTGCTGGGACGGCTGCCGTGGGTGCTCGTCGTGCGCACCGCCGACGGCCAGCGTCGCGCTGTCGAGGTGAGGGGCACCCGGGCGATGCTCGATGCCCGGCGCTACTACCGCTCGCTACGCGCGGTCTGAGCGCTGGGCCCTAGCGCCACCAGCCGGTGCGGATGCGGAGAAGGATCCAGAGGGCCTCGACGCCGTCGCGCCAGGTGAGCTTCTTGCCCGCGGCGTGGCTGCGCGCCTTGTACGAGATCGGCACCTCGTAAGGCCGCAGCCCGCGCTTGAGGATCTTCGCCGTGATCTCGGCCTCCATGCCGAAACCGGCGGAGCTGATGTCCAGCTCCCGGTAGAGCGCGGTCGGCATCAGCTTGAAGCAGGTCTCCATGTCGCCGATGTAGGAGTCGAACAGCACGTTGGTCGCCAGCGTCACGCCCTTGTTGCCCATGACGTACCAGAAGGAGTGGGCGGTGTGGCTGCCGAAGGAGCGGTTGCCGTAGACGATCTCCGCCTCGCCGTCGAGCACAGGCTGGACGAGCGACGGGATCTCCTCCGGCCGGTACTCCAGGTCCGCGTCGCACATGATCATGTAGTCGCCCTCGGCGACCTGGGCGGCCGTGCGGATCGCGGCTCCCTTGCCCCTGTTGTGCGGGTGCAGGTGCACCGAGACGCGCGGGTCGGAGCCGATCGAGGAGTAGAGGTCCCGGGTGCCGTCGGTGCTGCCGTCGTCGACGATCACCAGCTCGACCTCGCACGGGAAGTCGACGGCGAGGACCCTCCTGACCACGGTCAGCAGGGTGGCCGACTCGTTGTAGACGGGCATGAGGATGGACAGCTTCACGCAGAGGCCCTTTCGCAAACGGCTCGCGGCCTGGGAGGGCTAGACGCTAGCGCGGCTCGGCGTCACGGCGACGCGGCGGAGCACCCGCTAGCGTCCACCCCGCAGCGCCGACGAGGGGTGACCGAGGTGGACGAACGACGCGTGCTCGTCACGGGAGGAGCCGGTTTCATCGGCTCCCACCTGTGCGAGCGGCTGCTCGACGCCGGCAACGACGTGCTCTGCGTCGACAACTTCTTCACCGGCTCGCGCCGCAACGTCGAGCACCTGCTGACGCACCCGCGCTTCGAGGTGATGCGCCACGACGTGACGATGCCGCTGTACGTCGAGGTGGACCAGATCTACAACCTCGCGTGCCCGGCCTCGCCCATCCACTACCAGCGAGACCCGGTGCAGACGACGAAGACGAGCGTGCACGGCGCGATCAACATGCTCGGCCTGGCCAAGCGGGTGAAGGCCAGGATCCTGCAGGCGTCGACGTCCGAGGTGTACGGCGACCCCGAGGTGCACCCGCAGCGCGAGGACTACTGGGGGCGCGTGAACCCCGTGGGCATCCGCAGCTGCTACGACGAGGGCAAGCGCTGCGCAGAGACGCTGTTCTTCGACTACTGGCGTCAGCACGCCATGGAGATCAAGGTCATGCGGATCTTCAACACCTACGGCCCGCGCATGCACCGGGAGGACGGCCGGGTCGTCAGCAACTTCGTCGTCCAGGCTCTCCTCGGCAAGCCCCTGACGATCTACGGGGACGGCGCGCAGACGCGCAGCTTCTGCTACGTGGACGACCTCGTGGAGGGCATGCTGCGCCTCATGGCGAGCCCGCCCGAGCTCACCGGGCCGGTCAACGTCGGGAACCCCGACGAGTGCACCATGCTCGAGCTGGCGCAGGCTGTGCTCGACCTGACCGGCAGCTCCTCGGAGCTGGTGTTCCTGCCGCTCCCGGAGGACGACCCCTTGCAGCGCCAGCCCGACATCACGCTGGCCCGGCGCGAGCTCGGCTGGGAGCCCACCGTCGGGCTGACGGAGGGCCTGACCCGGACCATCGCGTACTTCCGCGAGCTCGTGGATGCCTGAGCTCGACCGCGACCGGCGGTGCCAGCTCGATCGCTAGGCCGGGGCGATGTTCTGGTTGACGTGGAACAGGTTGCCCGGGTCCCAGGCCTTCTTGACCTCGCGCAGCCTGGCGTAGTTGCCGGCGTAGTTGGCGTCGATCCGACCCTGGTCGTCGGCGTCCATGAAGTTGATGTAGCCGCCGGAGGCCGAGAAGGGCTGGACGTCTGCGTAGTAGTCACGGACCCACTGGGTGTTGGACGCGTTGTCGGCAGGTTCGTCCCACATGCAGGCGATGACCGGCGAGAAGTTGACGTCGCGGTAGCCGAACGCGGTCGCGTCCGCAGCGACGCGCTGCACAGCGCCGTCGATCGGGTAGAGGTGCACCGCTGTCGGGATGCTCGGGATCTTCGCGGCGTGCTTCGCGTGGGTCGCGATCGCCTCGTCGCTGAGCTCCTTCATGAAGGCCGCCTTCCAGTAGGCCTGCATGCCCTTCGGGAGCAACGGGTCGAAGGCGCCGTTGAGGAACGTGTAGGGCATCGGAGCCACCATCGAGCCGGCGACGGGCGCGACGTCGAGGTACGGCTGCCAGCGCTTCTCGCCCTCGGCCGGGTCTCCGGTCCACATCCCGACCACGACGACCACAGGCTTGCCGTGCCACTCCTCGGGCAGGAAGGGCACCGGCGGTCCGAGGTGGAAGCCGAGGAAGGCGCCGAACTCCTCGGGTGCGCTCGCGATGTGCTCCCGGTAGAACGCACCCACGGTCGGGGCGTGCTCGAGGCCGTACATGACGATGCCGGTGTGCACGACGTCGACCGGGTGCAGCTGGTACTCCAGCGACGTGACGACGCCGAAGTTCCCGCCGCCCCCGCGCAGCGCCCAGAACAGGTCCTCGTTCTCCGAGGCGCTGGCCGTGACGGCCCTTCCGTCCGCGGTGACGACGTCGGCGGAGACGAGGTTGTCGCACGACAGGCCGTACTTGCGGGCGAGGTAGCCGATGCCGCCGCCCAGCGTGAGGCCGGCGATGCCGGTGGAGCCCACGATGCCGCCCGGCGTGGCGAGCCCGTAGGCGTGCGTGGCGTGGTTGAAGTCGCCCCAGGTGCAACCGGCCTCGGCCCGCGCGGTCATGGCGCGCGCGTCGACGCGCACGCCCTTGCGCTGCGAGAAGTCGATGACCAGCCCGTCGTCGACGGTGCCGAAGCCCGGGGCGGAGTGCCCACCGCCCCGGATCGCCAGGTCGAGCCCGGCCTCCCGCGCGTGGTTCACGCAGGCGATGACGTCGGCGACGTCGGCGACCTGCACGACCGCCACGGGCTTCTTGTCGATCATCCCGTTGTAGACGCTGCGCGCCTCGTCGTAGTCAGGTTGTCCCAGCTCGACGATGCGACCCCGGACGACCTCGCTCAGTGCCTCTGACACACCTGCCATGTGACGTCTCCTCGAGACAGCCCTGATCTCCCGGCCAGGTGGCCGGCCGATCGCCACGCTAGGGCGCCTGCGGCGGCCCAGGTGTCGGCGGGCCGACAGTCTCAGGCGAGCCTGTCGAACCGCTCGCGCAGGCGCCGCAGGTCGCGCAGCCGGGCCTCGTACGTCGCACCGACGAGCACGAGCAGCAGGCCCAGACCGGCCAGCAGCAGCCAGCGCGGCAGCGCGTCGGCGTAGGGCGCGAGCAGCCGCAGCACCTCGACGAGAGCGACTGCACCACCGATCACCAGCGGCGCCTGCTGCTTGGCCCAGCCGCCCACGAGCACAGCCGCGACGGCCGCGAGCAGCACGAGCAGCCCGCGGGTCGGGCTGTCGTCGGCGAACGAGCGCAGCAGTGACGGCACCAAGGCGGTCATCAGGGCAGCGCCGTAGGCCTCCCAGGAGCTGGCCGTCGGGTGGCTGCGGCGCCGGAGCCAGCCGGCGACGAGCGCCAGGACGGCCAGTGGGGCGACGTAGGGCTCGGGCGAGGTGACTCCGGCGTCGGCGAGGCGGACCCACGACGACGCCGACAGCAGCAGGCCGCCGACCAGACCCACAGCCCGACGGTCCCGGCGGGTCGAGACCACCAGGGCCGCGAGCCCTGTGCCGGCGAGCACCCACGACAGCCAGCCGGGGTCGTCGACGGCGCAGGCGACCGCGGCGACGGCGACCGTCACGCCCGCAGCCTCGGCCCCCCAGCGGTGGTCCAACCGCAGCAGGAGAGCGGGCACGCTGCACGCGGCGACGGCCACGAGCAGCAACCCGCCGACCTGGTCCGCCTCGAGCCCCTGGTGCACGCCGTAGGCCGCGAGCTCGGCCGCCCCCAGGACCAAAGCCGCGCCGGTGAGGGCCCCGGGCAGCGCGAGAGCCAGCCCGGCGTACAACGACGCCACGACGGCGAGCACGACCAGCGTCGCGTCCTCGTCGGCAGTGGACCACACGGCCGCGAGCAACCCCGCGCCTGCGCCGCTCGCGATCAGCGACACAGCCACCAGGCGTGCCCGGGGCAGCAGCACGAGGCCGGCCGTGGCAAGGATGCCGGCGACGACCAGCAGCAGCAGCAGCGCGTCCTCGTACGACGTGGCGAGCCCCAACGGCAGGGTCACCGCCGACAGCACCAGCAGCACCGTCGTGGGGGCGAGCGTCATGGGGACGCGGTCGAGCACGAGGCCGGCTGTCACCACAGCAAGCGCCGCGCCTGCGAGCACGATGAGGGTGACGACGGTGCCGTCCCAGGCGAGGTCCGGGCCGAGCGCGGCACGGGCTGTGCCCTCGCTCCGCGACCAGGGGTCGGCGAGCCAGGTGAACGGGCCGGCCAGGGCCTCGAGCACCGCCTCGGCCTCGACGACGAGGGTGACAACCGTGACGGCGAGGGCGCCGGCGGCAGCGCCGAGCCGGCGGTCGCGGGGCAGCAGCCCGACGACCTGCAACCCGAGCACCGCCACGGCGACCAGCACCAGAGGCTCCTGCGTCGACGTCAGCTCGGGTCGGGCAGCGGCCCAGGCCGCAACCCCGAGCAGCGGTACGACGGGAGCGGCCAGCGCGTCGCGCAGCCCCTGGTCGGTGGCCTGCCAGGCGCCGAGCGCGAGCACGCCCGCGAGGATCGTGAAGCCTCCCCAGGCACCTCGTTCGTGGTCGACGACAGCCGCGGCCCCAGCGGTGAGCGACCCGAGGGCCAGCACGCCCCCGAGCAGACCCGTGAGCGCCCGCACGTCCCGGGGCAGGCGGGACCGGGCGGCGACGAGCGCGTCCGCTCCGGCCTGTGCCGCCAACACGACGGAGGCCGTGGCAGGCCCCGCCTGGACCCGTTCGAGCACGAAGGGCAGCGGGAGCTGGGCGAGAAGCACCGAGGCCCAGCGGGCGACGCGCACCGGCACGACAGCGCCGTAGCCGCCGGCCGCCGCCGCGAGCACAGCGGTGGCGGCGCACCAGTAGCTGCTGACGTCGACGTCCTCTGCCAGCCCGGCGCGGCGCAGCGCGTAAGCGGTCAGCAGTGACAGGACGACTCCCACTGCCGCGACGGACTCGGCGGTCGCTGTGAGCCCGCGGCGCAGGAGCGTCACCGGAGCCGCGGCCGCGACAGCGGTCAGCGCGACCAGGACGGAGGCTCGCCCGGTGTCGCCAAGGTGCCGGTAGGCCCAGGCGGTGAACACGATCCCCGCGCCGGCGAGCAGGATCGTCCCGAGCGTGAGCAACGTGTTCTGCACCTGCTGCGGGCTCGTCTCGTGGCGTGGCGGCAGCACGGTCGGCCCGGAGCCCGCCCACGAGGTCGACGCCGGCGCGGTGACGGGTGCGGGGCCGGTCTCACCTGCCCGCAGGCGTGCGAGCAGGCGGCCGCGGTCGTCCTGCAGCTGGTGGCTCTGCTGGGCGAGCAGGGCCAGCTGCTGGTCGACCTGCCAGAGGCGGTACGCCAGCGGGCCGACGAGCGGCAGGCCGCACGAGGTGCAGGCGGCGGTGCCGGTGAGCGGAGCTCGGCACTCCGGGCAGGTCAGCGGCGGTGTGGTCACCCCGTGATGCTGTCGTGTCCAGGGCGCCCAGTGGGGAACATCCGCCCGGTCAGGCCCGGGTCGTTCTTCCCCAGGGCTCAGTCGCGGCCCTGGATGTCTCGCGTGTAGACCTTGTCGGCCACGTCGTCCAAAGCCTCGTCGCGACGGTTGGTGATGATCACGTCAGAGCGCTTCTTGAACTCCTCCAGGTCGTGCACGACCTCGGAGTGGAAGTACGCATCGCCGTCGAAGGCGGGCTCGTAGATGATCACCGGGATGCCCTTCGCCTTGATCCGCTTCATCACGCCCTGGATCGAGGAGGAGCGGAAGTTGTCCGATCCGGTCTTCATGATGAGCCGGTAGACGCCGACCGTGGCCGGGTTGCGCAGGAGGACATCGGCGGCGATGAAGTCCTTGCGCGTCGTGTTGGCCTGGACGATGGCGCTGATGAGGTTCTGCGGCACGTCCGTGTAGTTGGCCTGGAGCTGCTTGGTGTCCTTGGGCAGGCAGTAGCCGCCGTACCCGAACGAGGGGTTGTTGTAGTGGTTGCCGATCCGGGGGTCGAGCCCGATGCCCTCGATGATCTGCCCGGTGTTCAGGCCGTGCGTCGCGGCGTACGTGTCGAGCTCGTTGAAGTAGGCAACCCGTAGGGCCAGGTAGGTGTTGGCGAAGAGCTTCACCGCCTCGGCTTCGGTGGGTTCCGTGAGGAGCACCGGCGTGCCCTTGTCGATCGCACCCCCGAGGAGGAGCTCAGCGAACCGCTGCCCGCGCTCCCCTTGATCGCCGACGATGATCCGGGAGGGGTAGAGGTTGTCGTGCAGCGCGCGGCCCTCGCGGAGGAACTCAGGCGAGAAGATGATGCTGGCTCCCGGGTGCACTGCGCGCATCCGCGCCGTGAAGCCGACAGGGACCGTCGACTTGATGACTACGGTCGCCTGGGGGTTGGCGGTCAAGGCGTCCCCGATCACCGACTCCACCGAGCGCGTGTTGAAGTGGTTCGTCGCCTCGTCGTAGTCGGTGGGCGTCGCGACGACGACGAACTCCGCGTCCGCGTAGGCCTGCGCCGGGTCGAGGGTCGCGGTGAGGTCGAGCGGCTTGGTGCGCAGGTAGTCCTGCAGCTCGTCGTCGGTGATCGGCGACTCGCGCCGGTTGATGAGGTCGACCTTCACCGGGTCGATGTCCAGTGCGACGACGGTGTTGTGCTGGGCCAGGATGACCGCGTTGGACAGGCCGACGTAGCCCGTGCCGACGACGGCGATGCGGTGGCGCTCGGTCATGGCTGCAACCCTAGGCTGGAGACATGGGTTCCGACGCGTCCTACTCGCTGTTCGCTGTCAGCGAGGAGCACCAGCTGCTCCGTGAGGCGGTGCGCTCCCTCGCCGAGGACAAGATCGCGCCACGTGCGAGCGAGATCGACGAGACGGGCGAGTACCCCTGGGACGTCCACGAGGCGCTCAAGCGCGCCGACCTGCTCGCGATCCACGTCCCTGAGGAGTACGGCGGAGCAGGCGCAGACCGCATCGCGCACTCCATCGTGGTCGAGGAGATCGCCCGGGTCTGCGCGGCGTCCTCGCTCATCGTCGTCGGCAACAAGCTCGGCACGATGGGGTTGATCCTCGACGGGTCGCAGGAGCTGAAGCAGCGCTATCTGCCGGCCGTCGCTGCGGGGGAGAGCACGTTCTCCTACGCCCTGTCGGAGCGGGAGGCGGGCTCGGACGCGGCATCGATGCGGACCCGCGCGGTGCGCGACGGCGACGCCTGGGTGCTCAACGGGACCAAGTGCTGGATCACCGGCGCGCAGGTGAACACGCACTTCACGGTGATGGCGTCGACGGACCCGACCAAGGGCGCCAAGGGCATCAGCGCCTTCGTCGTGCACAAGGACGACCCGGGGGTCAGCGTGGGCCCCAAGGAGCGCAAGCTCGGCATCAAGGGCAGCCCCACGTCGGAGGTCTACTTCGAGGACTGCCGCATTCCGGCCGACCGCATCATCGGCGAGGAGGGGCAGGGCTTCATCACCGCGCTGCGGACCCTCGACCACACCCGTTCGATGATCGGCGCGCAGGCTGTCGGCATCGCCCAGGGCGCGCTGGAGGCGTCGATCGCCTACGTCAAGGAGCGCAAGCAGTTCGGCAAGGCCGTCGCGGAGTTCCAGGGCGTGCAGTTCATGCTGGCCGACATGGCCATGAAGGTCGCCGCGGCCCGGCAGCTCGTCTACGCCGCCCACGCCTCGGCGGAACGCGGCGACCCGGACCTCACGTTCCTGTCGAGCGCGTCGAAGACGTTCGCCTCCGACACCGCGATGGAGGTCACGACGGACGCGGTGCAGCTGTTCGGCGGCTACGGGTACACGCGGGACTTCCCGGTCGAGCGGATGATGCGCGACGCGAAGATCACCCAGATCTACGAGGGCACCAACCAGATCCAGCGGATGGTGATGGCCCGCCAGCTGCTGCGGTAGCGCCGGAATGTGACCGCACATTCCACGTCAGGTGCGGCCGGAGCCGGAATGTGACCGCACATTCCGCCCACGCTGTCTAGCTCGTGCAGGGGTTGTCCTCGGCCGTCTTGACGGGAGCCGCCGGCTGGGGGCTCGAGGTCGAGGTCGGCTTGGGGGTCGTGCGCGGCGGCGTGTACGACGAGCCCACGACCACCTCGAGGGTGTCGCGGAGGTCGTCGTCCTCGGTGACGACCGATCCGGGGAAGGCCTTCTGCAGCGTCTTCGCAGCCACCGACCGGTTCTTGCCGTGCCGGATGACCGTCCTCGTCTCGCCGGAGCCGCGCGTCCCCGCTTTGCCCTCGACCACGAAGCCGGCCGCCGTCAGCGCGTCGGCCGCGCGTCGGCCCAGACCCGTGACGCCCGAGCCGTTGTAGACGGCCACGTGCACCTGTGAGGCGGGGACCGAGGTGGGCTTGGGCTTGCCGCCGGTCGAGGAGCGCTCCGCACGCAGGTCCTCGAACAGGGTGTCCACCCGCTTGTCGTCGAGCAGCACGACGCTCTGCCCGCCCCGTCGCGCGTTGATGCTCGTCACGGGGACCGTCGTGAAGAGCACGCCGTGCGAGCTGAAGTGGCGCATCCGGAGCGCGAGCTTCTTGAGGTCACCGGCCCTCAGGCCGTCGTCGACCTTGAGGGACGAGGTCGCGGCGTCGAGGAACCCGGTGAGCTTGAACGGGTCGAGCAACGTGCCCTTGGACAGCACCTTGTTCACCAGCGAGCCGATGAACTGCTGCTGCCGGGCGATGCGGTCGATGTCGCCCTTGGGGAGCCCGTGCCGCTGGCGCACGAAGGCCAGGGCCACGTCCCCGCGGATGTGGTGGTGGCCGGCGCTGAGGCGGATGCCGGAGAAGCGGTCGACGGCCTTCTTCTTCAGGCACACGTCGACGCCACCCACCTCGTCGACCATCCGCTTGAAGCCGGTGAAGTCGACCTGCAGGTAGTGGTCGATGCGCATCTTGGTCACGTGCTCGAGCGTGGCGATGAGCAGCGCCGGTCCGCCCTGGGAGAACGCGCTGTTCAGCTTGCTGTGATGGGCGGTCCTGGTCCGGCCGGTCTTCGGGTCGGTGTACGTCGGGATCTCGACCCACGCGTCGCGCGGGAAGCTCACGAGCTCCACGTTCTCCGACTTGCCGAACAGGTGGACCAGGATCATGGTGTCCGACCGCTCGCCGGCGACGAAGCCGGTGCCCTCGGCGTTGGCGCCCTCGCGGTTGTCGGACCCGACGAGCAGGAACGTCTGCCCGCCGCCGGCGGCCCTGGTCGGCTTGGTGGTGCCCAGCCCGGGCAGGTCGATGCGCCCGATCTGGGCGTCGTAGTGGCGGAAGGCCCACCACGCCCCGCCGGCGCTGACGAGGATCAGCACGGCCAGCCCGCTGGCGACCCACTTCAGGATGCGCGTGACCTTCTGCGACCGGCTGCTCGGGACCCGGCCGGGCACCACGCGCGGCACGGTGCGGGAAGGGCCGGTCCTGCGGCCGGGAGGTTCGTTCGGGGTCGTCAGGGCCGTGCCTTCCTCTGCTCGGGGTGCGGGCACGCCGCGGCCCCAGGATAGGCGGGGCAACCGCAGCCCCGCTGTGAACGACAGGCCGGGTAGCGTCGCCGTCCGTCACGAGTGCGCCCGCCACAGGGCCTCGCAGGACGAGCCAGAAGGGGCACGATGCCTACCGTCGCCACGCTCGGCGCCGCGTTCTCCGCCAACAAGGGCGCGGCCGCGATGATGCAGTCGCTGCTGGACGACCTGCCCGGCCGGGTGCCCGGCGCGCGGGTCGTCGTCGTGTCGACGCATCCCGCGGACGACCGGATGGCCTACGAGCGCGCGGGCATCGACGTCGCGGTCGTGTCGCAGCAGCCGGTCGAGATGGCCCTCGTCCAGGTGCCCCTCGCGCTCGTGGCCGGTCTGCTCAGGGTCCTGCACCTGCCCTTCCGATGGCTGCTGCGGCCTCCTGCGCTACGAGCTCTGTCAGACGCCGACCTGGTCGCGGACCTGTCCGGGATCTCGTTCGTGGACGGCCGTCGCTTCGTGGTGCTCGTCTACAACGCGCTGGTGGTGTGGGTGCCGATGCTGCTCGGGGCACGCGTCGTGAAGTGCTCCCAGGCCATGGGTCCCTTCGCGACCCCGGTCAACAGCGGGCTCGCCCGGCTCACCCTCCCGCGTCTGGCCCGGGTCTGCCCGCGCGGTGCTGTCACGGAGGCTCACCTGCGTGGTCTCGGCCTGACCAACCTCACCCCGGCGGCAGACATGGCCTTCGCGATGCAGGTGCCCGAGGCCGTCAGAACCGGGATCGGTGCACGACTGGCCGAGGTCGGGCCCTACGTCGCCGTGTCACCGAGCCAGGTGGTGGCGACGTACTGCGAGGGCGAGGGCATCGACTACGCAGGCCTCGTCGCCGAGCTGGTCGACCGGCTGGCGCAGGAGGGGCACCGGGTCGTCATGCTGGCCCACTCCGCGCAGCAGGACCGGGGCGCGAACCACATGAACGACCTGCCGCTGTGCCGGGCGGTCGCCGGCCGCGTCACGCGCCCGGACCACCTGCTGCTGCTCGACGAGGACCTGCTGCCCACGCAGCTGCGTGCCGTCATCGCCGGTGCCGAGGTGCTTGTCACGTCCCGCTTCCACGCGATGATCGCGGCTCTCGCGGAGCGCGTGCCGCCCGTGGTCGTGGGGTGGTCCCACAAGTACGCCGAGGTGCTCGAGCCCTTCCACCTCGCCTCGGCCGCCATCAGCTACGAGGAGCTGACCTCGGTCGACGTCGTGCTCGAGCGCACGCTCGCGGCCCTTCGTGACAGGCAGAGCGTGGCCGTCGCGATCGGCAAGGCGCTGCCCGCGGTGCAGGCGCAGGCGCTCGTGAGCTTCGAGGTGCTCGCGGAGGAGCTGGCCCGCTAGGGCCTCAAGCCGCGCGCGCTCGCCGTACCCGCCAGGGGGAGAGCAGGGCGAGCCCGGCACCGAGGAGGTCACCGGAGACGAAGGCGAGACGCGAGGCGAGGGCGATGGTCGCCGCCGTGCCGCCGGGCATCGTCGTCTGCACCACCGCGACGAAGACGGCCTCGCGCACACCGATCCCGCCGGGTACCACGACGACGAGGAAGCCGGCGACCCACGACGCGATCGCGGCGAACATGATCGTGAGGAAGGGCGCGTCCCGGGTGAGCGCGAGCGCCACGGCGTAGCAGGCGAGACCGTTGAGCAGCCAGCCGGGCGCGTGCCGCGCGACGAGCAGCAGCGAGGTCCGCGCCGTCGGGACCTGTCGCTGGTCGGAGCCCCCGAAGGCCTTCTCGGCGACGAGGAACAGCGTGTGCAGCACCCGGGGGTGCAGGGCCGTCAGCCCGACCGGGATCACGAGGAACACCCACCACACCCGCCCGAGCGACAGGTGCTCGGTCAGGGCGAAGGGGAGCAGCAGAGCGGCGAGCAGCGCGCCGCACAGGTACGTCGCGCCCATCGAGAGGGCGACGCTGTTGTACGCGATCGACCGCGGCACGCCTCCGCGCGTGGCGAGCTCCGCTCGGCCCAGCACCTGGAACACCCCGCCCGGCACGTACTTGCCGAGGTTGCCCACCTGGTACCAGGCGAAGACGTCCGTCCGCTTCGTCGGTGCCCCGAGTGCCGCGAGCACCGAGTGCCAGACCAGGCCGAGAGCCGACATGCCCAGCAGGGCCAGGGCGACGCCGAGCACCGCCCAACCCCACCGCGCCTGGCGCAGGACGTCGCCGTACGCGCTGCGGTCGTTCAGGATCGTGGCGATCACGAACGCCAGGCCGGCGACCGCGAGCACGGTGCCGAGCGCGGCGGAGACCGCGGCGTACCGCCGCCGCGAGGTCGTCACTGACCGAGGGGGTTGAACGAGCGGAGGACGTCGAGGGACTTCTTCTGGGAGAACGGGATGATGCCCTCGGGGTCGGCGTACCCGACCGCGATGAGCATCACGACGCGCTCGTGGGGCTTCAGCTTCAGGGTCCGAGCCATCTTGGCCTCGAGCGGCTCGAAGTCGGGCCAGTTGATGGCGCTGGAGGCGAGGCCCTGCACCTCGAGGGCGTACATGAACCCCATTGCGGCGAGGGAGGCGTCGACGTAGATCGCGTGCCGGTCGCGCGGGCTGAAGTAGGCGTCCAGGTCTCCCTTGACCACCACGATCGCGGGGATCTGGTGCCGGTAGCCCTTCGTGCCGTTGGGGATCGAGGCGATCGTGCGCACCTGCTCGGGGTCGTCGAAGACGAGGAACTCGTAGGGCAACCGGTTGCAGGCGGTCGGAGACTGCCGGGCCACGAGCAGGGCCTTGTCGATCGCCTCGCGCGGCACGGGTGTCTCGAGGAACCAGCGCACGGAGCGGCGCTGCTGCGCGAGCTTCAGGAGCTGGTCGTAAGTGATGTCGCTGAAGGTCGAGTCCTTGCGGGCGAACGGCCGCGCCCCGCTGGTCTCGGGCTCGTAGGACGCCTGCGTGAAGCGCGCCAGCTCGCGGGAGACGACCGGGTCGCCGGCATCGACGATCTCGAAGTAGTGAGCCAGCACGTTGTGCGCCCAGACGAGCTCGTCCGCGTCGATGCCCGAGTCGGTGGTGCGCTCGGCGAGATCGAGTGCGCGCAGGTAGAAGTCGACGGTCTCGCCGATGTAGTCCTTCGCGAACACCGGCCGACGCGGGCGCATCGACATGCCCTTCTCGAGCCGGTGCACGTTGCGTCGCAGCTCGACGTGGGTGGACCGGGCTCGGTGCAGGTTGCGGTAGTAGTCGCG
>DATLCV010000061.1:0-7898 GCA_035526225.1 Mycobacteriales bacterium | reverse complement strand
CGAGCGGGATGGTCACAAGCGCCTCAGGGGATCGGTGTCGAGCCGGCGTACGAGCCCCGCGACGAGCGGGACGACGAAGGGCGTCAGGACGACATCGTACGGAACCGAGCTGACCAGGGACCGGCCCACCGCGTGCGCCGTGATGCGGGGATCCCCGAGCAGGATGCCCACGGCGAGGTACGTGCCGAGGGCGAGCAGCGCACCCAGCGCCACCGCCCCGAACGGCTGCAGCGTCGAGCGCTCGGTCTCGTCCTGCAGCATGCCCGTCACGTAGCCGGCGACGGCGTACGCGAGGGCGAGCCGGCCGAGCTCGTGCGCTGCGAGCGCGTCGGCGAGGAGCCCTGCCGACCACCCCGTCACCAGCCCTGACATCGGCCCCTCGGCCAGGGCGTAGGCCACCACCAGCACGAGCACCAGGTCGGGCGCGACACCCGGGAGCGGCAGGCGGCCGACCACCGTGAGCTGCAGCAGCAGCGCCGTCACGACGCTCGCCACCCCGAGCAGGAGCCGGCGGCCCGTCACGGCGAGCGAGTGGGCGAGGCCGTCGTACGTGGCGTGGCGGTCCCGGTCGGCGTGGTCGTGGGGGTGAGCGTCGGCTGCGGCGTGGCCGTGGGCACCGGACCCTGCGGTACGGCGGCCGGGCAGGGCGACGAGGTCGGGCTCGCGCCGGGCGCGACCGGGCGGAGCAGGCCGCGCGGCTTGGTCCGCGGCGGGTCGACGACGACGGCCACGACGTCCAGGGAGGCGACGTCGACGAACGGGGCCACGCTTGCCCGGCGGCTGATCGCGTTCGCGTCGGGCGCGATCGAGGTGATGGTGCCGATCGGGATCCCGGCGGCGTACGTGTCGGAGCCGGTGGTCAGCAGGACATCGCCCCGGCGTACCGGTGCCCGGTTGCTGGCGAGGCTGTAGGTCATGGGCTTCGAGCCGTTGCCGCGGGCGAAGCCGATCGAGGCGACCTGGGCAAGCGTGCCGCCGACCGTGAACTCCGGGTCGGCCAGCAGCAGCACGTGCGCGGTGTGGCGGCTCACCTGCGTGGTCCGACCCACCAGGCCCGCTCCCGTCACGACCGTCTGAGAGGTCTTGATCCCGTCCGCGGAGCCCGCGTCGATGACCGCGGTCCACTCGAACCCTGCTGACGGCCCGACGGCGATCACGCGGGCCGGGACGGTCGTGTAGCCCGTGACGTCGACGAGGTGCATCAGCTGGTGGAACTGGTCCACCTGGCACTGCAGCCCGGCCAGGGCAGCCAGCCGCCCGTTGAGGGCGTCCACCTCACGCTGCAGCTTGCGGTTGTCCGACTGGTACGACCCCAGCCGGGGCAGCCCGCCGAGGGCCCGCCCGACCGAGCCCGCAGCTCCCCCGACGGCCCGCTCGATCGGCCCGAACACCGTGTCGATGCCCGAGCGCAGCGCGGCCAGCGGCCCGCTCTTCGCGGTGGTGTTGTCCAGCGCGGTGAGGGTGAACGCGGAGAGCAGCAGCAGGACGAAGGTCAGCCGCAGCCGTCGGGAGCCCCGCACTGTCCTGGTGCCTGGGGCCGCGCTCTAGTGGCGCGGCTCGGAGATGAGGACCTGCTGGAGGGCCTCGAACTCCTCGACGCACTTGCCGGACCCGATCGCCACCGAGTGCAGCGGGTTGTCGGTGATGTGGACCGGCATCCCGGTCTCGTGCTTGAGGCGCTCGTCGAGGCCCCGCAGCAGCGCGCCGCCACCGGTCAGCACGATCCCCCGGTCCATCACGTCGCCGGACAGCTCGGGCGGGCACTTGTCGAGCGTGTTCTTGACCGCGTCGACGATCGCGTTGACGGGCTCCTCGATCGCCTTCCGGATCTCCTCGGCCGACACGACGATGGTCTTGGGAAGGCCGCTGACCAGGTCGCGCCCGCGGATCTCGGCGTGCGGCTCGTCCGGCATCGGGAAGGCCGACCCGATCGCCATCTTGATCTCCTCGGCGGTGCGCTCGCCGAGCATCAGCGAGTACTCCTTCTTCACGTAGGAGATGATCGCGCTGTCGAGCTCGTCGCCGCCGGTGCGGATGGACTGGCTCGTGACGATGCCGCCGAGGGAGATGACCGCCACCTCAGTGGTGCCCCCGCCGATGTCGACGATCATGTTGCCGGTGGGCTCGTGCACGGGCAGTCCGGCGCCGATGGCGGCCGCCATGGGCTCCTCGATGATGAACACCTTGCGGGCGCCGGCCTGGTAACCCGCGTCCTTCACGGCGCGCTGCTCGACCCCCGTGATGCCCGAGGGCACGCAGATGACGATGCGCGGCTTCGCGAAGTGGCGGCGGCGGTGCACCTTCTGGATGAAGTAGCGCAGCATGCGCTCGGTGGTGTCGAAGTCGGCGATGACGCCGTCCTTCAGCGGGCGGATGGCGACGATGTTGCCGGGCGTGCGCCCGATCATCCGCTTGGCCTCGGTGCCGACCGCGAGGATGCCGGTCGTGCTCGTGTTGATCGCGACGACGGAGGGCTCGTTCAGGACGACGCCCCGTCCGCGGACGTAGACGAGCGTGTTCGCCGTACCGAGGTCGACGGCCATGTCGCGGCCGAGGAAGGACATGCTGTTGGCGTTCTTCTTCGCCATGTCGAGGGCTGACCCTTCAGCAGGTTGCGCGCCTCACCAGGCTCGAGCGGGCACGCGGCAGTCGTGGGGAAGGTCCCATCCTAGCCGTGCAACGGCTCCAGGACGCACGCGTGTGCCGAGGGCCACACGCCCCCGCGCTCAGAGGCCGGGGAAGAAGATCTCGATCTCGCGGGCGGCGGACTCCGGCGAGTCGCTGCCATGGACGAGGTTCTGCCCGATCTCCAGCGCGTAGTCACCGCGGATCGAGCCCGGGGTCGCCTCCACCGGGTTGGTGACCCCCATCAGCCGGCGGGTGGCCGCGATCGCGTTCGGTCCCTCGACGACGAGGGCGACAAGCGGCCCGCCGGTGATGAAGTCGACGAGCTCACCGAAGAAGGGGCGCTCGGAGTGCTCCGCGTAGTGCGCCTCCGCCTTCGCCCGCTCCAGCGTGCGCAGCTCCATGGCGACGAGGGCCAGGCCCTTGCGCTCGAGGCGGCTGACGACCTCACCGGCGAGGCCGCGGCGGACGCCGTCGGGCTTGACGAGGACGAGGGTGCGCTGCGTGGCCACTGCTGGTGCTCCTTGGTGAGGTGAGGACGGCGTCAGGCTACCGGTGCGCGAGCAGGGCCCTCGCCTCGCCGGCAGCCACCACCGAGCCGGTGACGAGGACGCCGACGCCACCGCCACCGACCGCCTCGGCGTCGGCGAGCGCCACCGCGGTGTCGAGCGCGTCATCGAGCCGGTCCTCCACCGCGACCCGTTCCTCCCCCAGCACGTCGACCGCCAGTGCACGCAGCTCGTCGAGGGGCATCGCGCGCGGCGACGAGGTCTGGGTGACGACGACGCTGGCCACGGCCGGGTCCAGCACCTCCAGCATCGTGCGGGCGTCCTTGTCAGCCATCACGGCCACCACGGCGACGAGGTGGGTGAAGGCGAAGGCGTCCGTGAGCGCGTCGACGGTCGCCGCCATCCCCTGCGGGTTGTGCGCGGCGTCCACGATGACGGTCGGCGAGGAGCGGACGACCTCGAGCCGCCCCGGCGAGGTCACCCCCGCGAGAGCGGCGCGCAGCAGCTCGCTGTCCAGCGGCGCGCCGTGCCCGAGGAAGGCCTCCACCGCGGCGACCGCCGCGGCGGCGTTGGCGGCCTGGTGCGCCCCGTGCAACGGCAGGAACAGGTCGTCGTACCTCGCCGTCAGCCCTTGCAGCGACAGCACCTGCCCGCCCACGGCAGTGCGCCGGTCGACGACGCCGAACTCCAGCCCTTCCCGTGCGACGGTCGCCCCGACGTCGACGCAGTGCCGCAGCAGCACCTCCGCGGCCTCCGGCGGCTGCGCCGAGAGCACGACCGTGGCGCCCTCGTGGATGATCCCGGCCTTCTCGGTGGCGATCTCCTTCACCGTCGTCCCGAGCAAGCTGGTGTGGTCGAGCCCGATCGGCAGCACCACGCACGTCTGCGCCTGGACCACGTTCGTGGCGTCCCAGCGCCCGCCCAGCCCGACCTCGAGGACAGCCACGTCCACCGGAGCATCGGCGAAGGCCGCGAAGGCCAGTCCGGTCAGCACCTCGAAGAACGTCATGCGCTGCGGCGAGCGGGAGTCCACCAGCTCCACGTACGGCGAGACCTCGTCGAAGACCTCGGCGAACCGCTCTTCAGGAAGGGGCTCGCCGTCGACCACGACCCGCTCGTTGACCCGGTTCAGGTGCGGGCTGGTGTACCGGCCCACCCGCAGGGCCGTCTCGCGCAGCAGTCCGTCGATCATCCGCGCCGTGCTCGTCTTGCCGTTGGTGCCGGTGAGGTGGATCGCCGGGTACGCCTTCTGCGGGTCGCCCAGCAGGTCGCACAGCAGCTGGATCCGCTCGAGGTCCGGCTGCATGCGGTCCTCGGCGGGGAACCGCGAGGCGAGCTCGGCCATGACGCGGTCGAGGCCTCCGTGAGGAGCGGTCACGACTTGGTGGGCGGGTCGCCGAGCGTGACCTCGACGAAGTCGGCGTCTCCCTCGACGACCTCCAGCGACTGGACGATCCCCGCGTTCACGAGATCGGTCTGGGCGGCTCGGACGCGGTCGAGCACCGGCGTCGCGTTCCCGACGCGCAGCAGCCGCACCGGCGTCTTCATGGTCACCTGGGCTGCGCTCTTGGCCTTGCGCACCTGGGCCAGCACGGCCCCTGCCGTGGCCAGCACGTCGGGATCGCCGCCGCCCGGCAGCTCCTCGGCCCTCGGCCAGGGGGCGCGGTGCACCGAGCCCTCGCGCCACCACGACCAGACCTCCTCCGTCGCGAAGGCGAGGAAGGGCGCGAACAGCCGCAGCTGCACGTCGAGCGCGAGACGCAGCGCGCGCAGCGCCGACGCCGCCTCAGGCCCCTCGGAGTAGGCCCGCCCCTTCACGAGCTCGATGTAGTCGTCGCAGAACGACCAGAAGAAGGCCTCGGCCCGCTCCAGGCCGCGCGCGTAGTCGTAGTCCTCGAACGCCGCCGTGACCGATCCGGCCACCTCCGCGAGCGCGGCCAGCATCGCCAGGTCCACCGGCTCCGTCACCGGCCCGTCGGCCACCGAGGGAAACCCGAGGACGAACTTGGAGGCGTTGAGGAGCTTGGTCGCGAGCCGGCGGCCGACCTTCATCTGGCCGAAGTCCACAGCGGTGTCCGTACCGGGACGGCCGGAGCAGGCCCAGTACCGGATCGCGTCGGAGCCGTACTCCTCGATGAGCGGCATCGGGGTCACGACGTTGCCCTTGCTCTTGGCCATCTTCTTGCGGTCGGGGTCCAGCACCCAGCCGTTGATGGTGGTCGCGCGCCAGGGCAGCACGTCGTGCTCGAGGTGCGACCGGACCACGGTGCTGAACAGCCAGGTCCGGATGATCTCCGGCCCCTGCGGCCGCAGGTCCATCGGGAACACCCGCCCGAGCAGGTCGGGGTCGTCCTCCCAGCGACCGGCGATCTGCGGCGTCAGCGACGACGTCGCCCAGGTGTCCATGATGTCGGGGTCGCCGACGAAGCCCCCCGGCGCGCCGCGCTGCGCCTCGTCGAAGCCGTCCGGGACGTCGTTGCTGGGGTCGACGGGCAGCCGGCTCTCCGCAGGCACCAGCGGCTCGTCGTACCGGGGCTCGCCGGCGCCGTCGAGCGGGTACCAGAGCGGGATCGGCACGCCGAAGAAGCGCTGCCGGCTGATCAGCCAGTCGCCGCTCAAGCCGCTCACCCAGTTGTCGTACCGGGTCTGCATGTGCGACGGGTGCCAGGCGAGCTCCTTGCCCCGCTGCAGCAGCTCCTCGCGAGCCACCGCGTCGCGGCCGCCGTTGCGGATGTACCACTGCCGGCTGGTGACGACCTCGAGCGGGCGGTCGCCCTTCTCGTAGAACTTCACCGGGTGGGTGATCGCCTTCGGCTCCCCCACCAGGTCACCCGACTCGTGCAGCAGCTCGACGACGCGCTTCTGGGCCTGCTTCGTGGTCTTGCCCGCGAGCTCGGCGTAGACGGCCGGCTCGACGCCGTCCGGGGGCGACGCCACCAGCCGCCCGTCGCGGCCGATGATCGAGCGCACGGGAAGGTCGAGCTCCCGCCACCAGGTCACGTCGGTGGTGTCGCCGAACGTGCAGATCATCGCGATGCCGCTCCCCTTCTCGGGGTCGGCCAGGTGGTGGGCCAGGACCGGCACCTCGACACCGAACAGCGGCGTCGTCACCGTGGTGCCGAACAGCGGCTGGTAGCGCACGTCGTCGGGGTGCGCGACGAGGGCGACGCAGGCCGGTAGCAGCTCGGGTCGGGTCGTCTCGATGAAGACGGGCTCGGCGTCCGCGCGGTGGAAGCCGATGCGGTGGTAGGCGCCCGGCATCTCCCGGTCCTCGAGCTCGGCCTGCGCCACCGCGGTGCGGAAGTCCACGTCCCAGAGCGTGGGTGCCTCCTGCGCGTACGCCTCGTCGCGTGCGAGGTTGCGCAGGAAGGCGCGCTGCGAGGCCCGCTGCGCCTCTGGACCGATGGTGGTGTAGGTCTGCGCCCAGTCGACGCTCAGCCCCACCGTGCGCCACAGGTGCTCGAAGGCCTTCTCGTCCTCCGCGGTGAGCTGCAGGCACAGCTCGACGAAGTTCGGCCGGCTGATGCTGACCGGCTCCTTGGGGACCTCGCTGGGTGGCGAGAACGAGGGGTCGTAGTGCAGGCCCGGATCGCACCGCACGCCGTAGTAGTTCTGCACGCGCCGCTCGGTGGGCAGCCCGTTGTCGTCCCACCCCATCGGGTAGAAGAGCACCTTGCCGCGCATCCGCTGGAACCGAGCGATCGCGTCGGTCTGCGCGTAGCCGAAGACCGAGCCCATGTGCAGGCTGCCGCTCACCGTGGGCGGCGGCGTGTCGATGGCGTAGACCTGCTCACGCGGCGCGGTGCGGTCGAAGGCGTAGGTGCCCTGCTCGTGCCACACGGCGTCCCACTTCGCCTCGAGACCGTCGAGGGTGGGGCGGTCGGGCACGTTCGTCCCCGGGGAGTCAGCAGTCACCCGGGTGAGTCTAGGGAAGGCCTCCGTACTCTTTCGGAGGTGCAGATCGATCTGGACGGGCGCTGGGGCATAGGCGGCAAGATCCACGGTGGCTACCTGCTGCGCCACCTGGCCTCGGCGGTCCTCACCGACGAGCACCCGCACCCGCTCGCGGTCAGCGCGCACTTCCTGCGCTCCCCCGACCCCGGTACGGCGCAGGTCACGACCGACGTGCTGCGCAGCGGCCGTCGCGTGACGCAGTCCCGTGTCTCGCTGACCCAGACCGACCTGTGCGTGGAGGCCCTCATCACCAGTGGGCGCCTCGACCCGGCCGCCGACCCGTTCTGGAGCGACAGCACGCCTCCGACGCTGCCTCCGGTGGAGCAGTGCACGCACATGATCCCCAACCCCTGGGGCCCCGACTTCCGGGTCGGGCACCTGGACTTCGTGGACCTGCGGTGCGACCCGGCGACGGTGACCTTCGCCTCCCGCGTTCCCGGCCCGGCCGGCCGCATCGCGGGCTGGGCCTCCATGCCGGACCTGGGCGTGCTCGACCTGCTGGTGGTGGCCGACGTGATGCCCCCGGTGACCTTCGACCTTGGTGTTCCGGGGTGGGTGCCCACCATCGAGCTGACGGCCTACGTGCGGGCGATCCCCGCACCCGGGCCGCTCATGGTCGAGCAGCACGCCAGGCTGCTCGAGGACGGCTGGCTCGACGAGCAGTGCGACATCTGGGACAGCCGAGGACGGCTCGTGTGCCAGGCCCGTCAGCTCGCGGGGTACCGCGCGCCCGCCTGACCGCCGTACGGGTCGCGGCTAGGCGGACTTCTCGCGGCGCTCGCGGGTGGGCTTTGGCACCTCGCGCGGCAC
>DATLCV010000051.1:0-12869 GCA_035526225.1 Mycobacteriales bacterium | reverse complement strand
AACCTCGTGGTCGTCGACGGCGGACTGCCGCAGGTCAATGCCGCCAAGGCTGCGCTGACCGCGCTGGGCATCGACGACATCGCGGTCGTGGGCCTGGCCAAGCGGCTCGAGGAGGTCTGGGTGCCCGGCTCGGAGGATCCCGTCATCCTGCCGCGCACGAGCGAGGGCCTCTACCTCCTGCAGAGGGTCCGGGACGAGGCGCACCGCTTCGCGATCGCCTACCACCGGCAGAAGCGCTCCCGGGCGATGACCAGCAGCGGCCTCGACGGCGTGACCGGCCTGGGGGAGGCGCGCAAGAAGGCGTTGCTGCGACACTTCGGGTCGCTGAAGCGGCTCAGGGCCGCGACGGTCGAGGAGGTCATGGAGGTGCCGGGAGTGGGGAGGCGCACGGCCGAGGCCGTGGTAACCGCGCTCGCAGCCGCACCGGCGCCGGCACCGGCCTTCGACCCCGTCACCGGCGAGGTCGTGCAGTGAGCCCGCGCGCATGAGCGTCGACCTCGTCGTCGTCACCGGTATGTCGGGCGCCGGGCGCTCCACCACGGCCAAGTGCCTGGAGGACCTCGGCTGGTTCGTGGTCGACAACCTGCCGCCTGCCCTGCTCGGCACCATGGTCGACCTTGGGGAGCGCTCGCAGGGCGAGGTGCAGCGCATCGCGGTCGTCGCCGACGTGCGCTCCCGCGCCTTCACCTCCGACCTCCACGCCGCGCTGGCCGAGCTCGACGACCGCGAGGCGACCGTCCGCGTGATCTTCCTGGAGGCCTCCGACGACGCTCTGGTGCGTCGCTTCGAGAGCAACCGCCGGCCTCACCCCCTCCAGGGCGACGGCCGGCTGGTCGACGGCATCGAGGCCGAGCGCGCCCTGCTGCGGGACCTGCGCGGTGAGGCCGACCTCGTCCTCGACACCAGCGTCCTCAACGTCCACCAGCTGCGGACGAAGGTCGCGGCCGCCTTCGGGGAGGAGGACGACGCGACGCGGGTGTCCCTCACGCTCATGTCCTTCGGCTACAAGTACGGGCTGCCGGTGGACGCGGACCTCGTCGTGGACTGCCGGTTCCTCCCGAACCCGCACTGGGTGGAGGAGCTGCGGCCCCACACGGGGCAGGACGGCGACGTGCGCGCGTACGTCCTCGGCCAGCCCTCGGCGGGCGAGTTCCTCGAGCGCTACGAGGGAGTCCTTCGACTGCTCCTCGAGGGGTACGAGCGGGAGGGCAAGCGCTACGTGCTGCTGGCTGTGGGGTGCACGGGGGGCAAGCACCGCAGCGTCGCCATGACCGAGGAGCTGGCGAGGCGGCTGTCCGGACCAGGCCTGGAGGTGCAGGTGCAGCACCGGGACCTGGGGCGCGAGTGAGAACGTCACCGAAGGTGGTCGCGCTCGGCGGGGGGCACGGCCTGGCCGCCTCCCTCAGCGCGCTGGCCGGGCTCGGTGTGGACCTGACGGCAGTCGTCACCGTCGCTGACGACGGCGGGTCCAGCGGTCGGTTGCGCCGCGAGCTCGGAGCGGTGCCGCCTGGCGACCTGCGGATGGCCCTGGCGGCCCTGGCCGGCGACGACGCCTGGTCCCGGACGTGGGAGCGGTTGCTGCAGCACCGCTTCGGCGGGGAGGGACCGCTCGCCGGCCACGCCGTGGGCAACCTGGTGCTGGCCGCCCTCGCAGACCTCGAGGGAGACATCGTGCCCGCCCTCGACGTGGTCGGGCGACTGGTCGGGGCACGCGGCAGGGTGCTGCCGGCAAGCTGCTACCCGCTCGAGATCGTCGCCCACGTGGTCGGGCTCGACCCTGCTGACCCCGGCCTCATCACGGAGGTGGTGGGCCAGGTCGCGGTCGCCCGGACGGCAGGTGGCGTGTGCGCGCTGGAGCTGCATCCCGAGGACCCGCCGGCCTGCCCGGAAGCGGTCCACGCCGTGCTCGACGCCGACTTCGTGGTGCTCGGGCCCGGGTCGTGGTTCACCAGCGTGATGACGCACCTGCTCATCCCGGAGCTGCGCGAGGCCCTGATCAAGACCGCGGCGTGCCGGATCGTCACGCTGAACCTCGCCCCGCAGGTCGGGGAGACCGAGGGCTTCTCCGCGGAGTCCTACCTCGAGGCCCTGGCCGGGCACGCACCGGAGCTCGTCTCCGACGTCGTGATCGCGGACGCCGACGTGGTGCTGGACACCCGTGGTCTGATGTCCTTCGTGGAGTCGGCAGGTGGCCGGCTCGTCGTGGCTAACGTGGCCATGGGTGACGGCACTGCTCGGCACCACCCCGAACGGCTGGCGTCGGTGTACGCGGAGATCATGGGCATGGAGGGCGGAGCGGCATGGCGATGACGGCGGCCGTGAAGGACGAGCTGTCCCGGCTCACGGTGACGAAGCCCTGCTGCCGGAAGGCGGAGATGGCTGCGCTGCTCCGGTTCGCCGGTGGGCTGCACCTCGTCGCCGGCAGCATCGTCGTCGAGGCCGACCTGGACGCCGGGAGCTCCGCCCGACGGTTGCGCAAGGAGATCGCCGAGGTCTACGGCCACGCGAGCGACGTGCACGTGGTCGCGCCCGGAGGCCTGCGCAAGGGAAACCGCTGGGTCGTCCGCGTCACCAAGGACGGTGAGGGGCTCGCTCGGCAGACAGGGCTCCTCGACAGCCATGGTCGCCCCGTGCGGGGCCTGCCGCCTGCGGTCGTGAGCGGCGGCACCTGTGACGCCGCTGCCGCCTGGCGTGGGGCCTTCCTCGCCCACGGGTCGCTCACCGAGCCCGGCCGGTCCAGCTCGCTCGAGGTGAGCTGCCCCGGCCCCGAGGCGGCCCTCGCGCTGGTCGGCGCCGCGCGCCGGCTCGGCGTGCAGGCGAAGGCGCGCGAGGTCCGTGGGGTCGACCGCGTCGTCGTGCGCGACGGCGATGCGATCGCGGTGCTCCTGACCCGGCTCGGGGCGCACGAGGCGCTGATGGCGTGGGAGGACCGCCGCATGCGGCGCGAGGTCCGGGCCACCGCCAACCGGCTGGCGAACTTCGACGACGCCAACCTCCGCCGCTCTGCCCGCGCGGCCGTCGCCGCCGGCGCCCGGGTCGCCCGGGCACTGGAGATCCTGGGGGAGGAGGCGCCTGAGCACCTGCTCAGCGCCGGCCGGCTGCGCCTGGAGCACTCCAACGCCTCCCTCGAGGAGCTCGGCGGCCTTGCCGATCCGCCGATGACGAAGGACGCGGTCGCGGGGCGCATCCGGCGCCTGCTGGCCATGGCCGACAAGCGCGCGTCCGACCTCGGGATCCCCGACACCGAGGCGAGCGTGACCGCGGAGATGCTCGCCCAGTAGCGAGAGGTAGCCTCCCTGGTGCACCGAGTCCGCAGCACCGAGGAGCGTCTAAAAGGTGACCGTTCGCGTCGGCATCAACGGCTTCGGCCGCATCGGCCGCAACTTCTTCCGCGCCGCGCTGGCCTCCGGCGCAGACATCGAGATCGTGGGCGCCAACGACCTCACCGACAACAAGACCCTCGCCCACCTGCTGAAGTACGACTCGATCCTCGGGCGCCTCGGTGACGTGAGCTTCACCGGAGACTCGATCACGGTCGGCGACCGGACCTTCCGCGCCTTCGAGGAGCGGGACCCCGCCAACCTCCCCTGGGGAGAGATCGGTGCCGACGTCGTCATCGAGTCGACGGGCTTCTTCACCGACGGGACGAAGGCCAGGGCGCACCTCGACGGCGGCGCCAAGAAGGTCATCATCTCCGCGCCTGCGTCCAACGAGGACCTGACGGTCGTCATGGGCGTGAACGACGGTGACTACGACCCCGCCACGCACCACGTCATCTCCAACGCGAGCTGCACGACCAACTGCCTCGCACCCATGGCGAAGGCGATCGACGACGAGTTCACGATCGTCAAGGGCCTCATGACCACGGTGCACGCCTACACGCAGGACCAGAACCTGCAGGACGGGCCGCACAGCGACCTGCGCCGGGCCCGGGCCGCGGCGATCAACATCGTCCCGACGTCCACCGGCGCAGCGAAGGCCATCGGCCTGGTCCTGCCGCAGCTCAAGGGCAAGCTCGACGGCTACGCGCTGCGTGTGCCCATCCCGACCGGCTCTGCCACCGACCTGACCGTCGAGGTGGGGCGCGAGACCAGCGTCGAGGAGGTCAACGCCGTCGTGCGGGCTGCCGCGGAGGGCATTCTCAAGGGCTTCCTGAAGTACACCGAGGACCCCATCGTCTCCAGCGACATCGTCACCGACCCCTCGTCCTGCATCTTCGACTCCGGACTGACGAAGGTCATCGGCAACCAGGTCAAGGTCGTCGGCTGGTACGACAACGAGTGGGGCTACTCCAACCGGCTCGTGGACCTCGTCGGCCTCGTCGGCTCCCGCCTGACGCCTTGAGGCTCGCGGACGACCTGGACGTCAAGGGCAAGCGGGTCCTCGTCCGCTGTGACCTGAACGTCCCGCTGGACGGTGGCGTGATCACCGACGACGGTCGCATCCGCGCGTCTCTTCCCTTGCTGCGCAGCCTTTCTGAGCGCGGAGCGAGGGTCGTCGTCACCGCCCACCTCGGCCGTCCGAAGGGCGTGGCGGACCCGGCGTACAGCCTGGCGCCGGTCGCGCAGCGGCTCGAGGAGCTGCTGGGGCGCACCGTCCGGCTCACCCGCGACGTCGCCGGTCCCGACACCGCCTCCAGCGTCGCGGAGCTGCGCGACGGCGGCATGGTCCTGGTCGAGAACGTGCGCTTCGAGCCTGCGGAGACCAGCAAGGACGACGCCGAGCGCGGCGCCTTCGCCGATCGGCTCGCCGCGCTCGCAGACCTCTACGTCGACGACGCGTTCGGCGCCGTGCACCGCAAGCACGCCAGCGTGTACGACGTCGCGCACCGCCTCCCGCACGCAGCCGGACCGCTGGTCGCCGCCGAGGTCGACGTGCTGCGGCGCCTGGAGGAGGACCCCGACCGGCCCTACGTCGTGGTGCTCGGCGGCTCGAAGGTCTCCGACAAGATCACGGTGATCGAGGCGCTGCTGCCGAAGGTCGACCGGCTGCTGGTGGGCGGCGGCATGTGCTTCACCTTCTTCAAGGCGCAGGGTCACGGCATCGGCACGAGCCTTCTCGAGGAGGAGATGCTCGAGCAGTGCCGGGTGCTGCTGGCGACCGGCAAGGTCCTGCTGCCCGTGGACGTGGTCGCGGCCACCGCCTTCAGCGCGGACGCCGACCACGACGTCGTCCCCGTGGACGCCATCCCCGACGGCCGGATGGGCCTGGACATCGGGCCGCGGTCGGTCGCCGCGTTCAGGGACGCGCTCGAGGGCGCGAAGACCGTCTTCTGGAACGGGCCGATGGGGGTGTTCGAGCTCGCGCCCTACGCCGAGGGCACCCGCGGCGTCGCCGAGGCCGTCGCCTCCCTGGACGGCCTCACGGTGGTCGGGGGCGGCGACAGCGCAGCCGCCGTACGCGCCCTGGGGATCGGCGAGAGCCGCTTCACGCACATCAGCACCGGGGGCGGTGCCTCCCTGGAGCACCTCGAGGGCAAGCGCCTCCCCGGCCTGGCCGTTCTGGAGGACGCGTGACCCGCACCCCGCTGATGGCCGGCAACTGGAAGATGAACCTCACCCACCTCGAGGCCATCGCCCTGGTGCAGAAGCTGGCCTTCTCCCTCGACGACAAGGACTACGACCAGGTCGAGGCGGTGGTGCTCCCGCCGTTCACCGACCTGCGGAGCGTCCAGACCCTCGTCGACGGCGACCGGCTGCGGCTGTCGTACGGCGGGCAGGACCTGTCGCCGCACGACAACGGCGCGCGCACCGGTGACATCAGCGGCGCGATGCTCAAGGCGCTCGGCTGCACCTACGTCGTCGTCGGTCACTCGGAGCGACGCGCCGACCACGCGGAGTCAGACGAGGTAGTCCGGGCCAAGGTCCTCGCCGCCGGCCGGAACGGTCTCGTGCCCATCCTGTGCGTGGGCGAGGGCCTGGAGGTGCGCAAGGAGGGCCGGCACGTCCCGCACTGCGTGGCGCAGCTCACCGCCGCGATCGACGACGTCCCGGAGGCCGTTCTCGCCACGCTCGTCGTGGCGTACGAGCCGGTCTGGGCCATCGGCACCGGTGAGGTGGCGACCCCCGAGGACGCGCAGGAGGTCTGCGCGGCACTGCGCGCCGCGCTCGTGGACGTCGCCGGCAAGAGCGTGGCTCAGGCGGCGCGGATCCTGTACGGCGGCTCGGTCAAGGCCTCGAACGTCGCCTCGATCATGGCCGGGCCCGACGTCGACGGCGCGCTGGTGGGCGGAGCGTCCCTCGACGCGGTCGAGTTCGCACGCATCGTCCGGTTCCCGAGCCTGGAACCGGCCTGATCGCGGATCAAGGCCCCTGTGCCGTTGGTCACCACTTGGTCACGATCGCGGCTCAGGCCGGTGACCGTCCTTCCCACGCGGCTCCCAGCCCCCATACAGTCCGCCCACAACCCCGTGACAGGACTGCATGACTGCCCCCGGCCCACGACGCCGGGCTGTGGACGAGCAGGAGCCCTGTCCGCACCACTGCGAAAGAAGAGGCCTACGTGACGGCTCCGCTCGACGTCGAACCCTCTGCGCAGTCGGCACAGGACACCGAGGCCGTCGGCACGGTGCTGCGGGGCAAGACCATCGAGGGGCGCTCGCTCGGTCAGATCGCGTGGATGCGGCTCAAGCGGGACCGCGTGGCGATCGCAGGCGCGGTGTTCGTCATCTTCCTGTTCCTCGTCGCGATCTTCGCGCCGCTCATCGCGAACCACGACCCGAACGCCGTCAACACGAACCTGCTCGACGCTGCCAACGGCGGTGTCCCCAAGGGCAAGCTCGGCGGAGTCTCCAGCGAGCACTGGCTCGGCGTCGAGCCGTCGCTGGGCCGTGACGTCTTCTCCCGCATCGTGTACGGCACGCGGATCTCGCTGCTCATCGCCATCCCGGCGACGCTCGTCTCGGTGGTGATCGGTGGGGTCGCGGGGGTGACCGCGGGCTACTTCGGCGGGAAGATCGACGGCGCGATCAGCCGCGTCATGGACGTGCTGCTCGCCTTCCCCGTCCTCGTCTTCTCCATCGCGCTCATCGCGGTCGTCGAGAACGTCTCCCGGGTCATGCTCCTCATCACCGTCATCGGCTTCTTCGGCTGGCCGTACATCGGCCGCATCGTGCGAGGTCAGACGCTGTCGCTGCGCGAGCGTGAGTTCATCGACGCGTCGCGGAGCCTGGGTGCCGGCAACGGCCACATCATCTTCAAGCAGCTGCTCCCGAACCTGTTCGCGCCGCTGCTCGTCTACGCCACGCTGATCATCCCCACGAACATCCTCCAGGAGGCAGCGCTGTCCTACCTGGGTGTCGGCATCCGCCCGCCGACGGCCTCGTGGGGGCAGATGCTCTCCTCGGCCGTGCCCTGGTCTGCCGTCGACCCCATGTACATGGCAGTCCCCGGCGTGGCCCTGTTCATCACCGTGCTCGCCTTCAACCTCCTGGGTGACGGCCTGCGCGATGCCCTCGATCCCCGCTCGAGCCGCTGACCCGGCCCGGGCACGACCACGCGGCCCCCCGCCGCTGAGGAACAGCACGACACAGACTTCCGCCGGCACCGAAGCCGTCGGGGGACCTGCGCACCGAGGCGGTGTCAGGAAGAAAGGAGAGCGGATGACGCTCAACAAGATGGGCCTGCGCGCCGGCACTGCCGTCGTCGCGGTCGCCATGCTCGCCACCGCCTGCGGTGGTAGCTCGGATGATGACAAGAAGGGCAAGGACGCCGGGGCCAAGGGCGGTCAGCTCGAGGTCCTGATGATCGGCGACTTCGAGCACATCGACCCGCAGCGCAACTACGTGAGCTCGGCGCTCAACTTCGGCCGCCTCCTGTACCGCCAGCTGACCACCTACAAGTCCGAGGCGGGCACCGCGGGCAGCGAGCTCGCTCCCGACCTCGCGACCGACCTGGGCACCTCGTCGGACAACGCCAAGACGTGGAAGTTCACGCTCAAGGACGGCGTGAAGTACGAGGACGGCACCCCGATCACGTCGCAGGACATCAAGTACGGCGTGGAGCGCTCGATGAGCCCGCTCATCGACTCGGGCCCGCAGTACGCGAAGCAGTACCTCGTCGGCGGCACCGAGTACAGCGGTCCGTACGCCGGCAAGGAGCTCGCGTCCATCGAGACGCCGGACGCGAAGACGATCATCTTCCACCTCAAGGCCGCGCACGGTGACTTCCCGTACACGGTCTCGCTGCCGACGTTCGCGCCTGTTCCCAAGGCCAAGGACACCAAGGTCAACTACGACAGCCGCCCGTTCTCGAGCGGCCCGTACAAGATCGACACCTATGTCCGCGGCAAGAGCATGACGCTGTCGCGCAACACCAACTGGGGTCAGGACACGGTTCGCAAGGCCCTGCCTGACACCGTCCGCGTGACGTTCGGCCTCGACGCGAACGTGATCGACCAGCGCATCATCACCTCCGCGGGTGCTGACGCCAACGCGATCCAGATCGACACCGCGATCCAGGCCGCGAACGTGGCCACCGTGCGGAGCCGTCCGGACGTGAAGGCGCGCAGCGTCTCCGGTCCCACCGGGTTCAACCGGTACATCTGGATGAACACGACCAAGGGCCCGCTGAAGAACGTCAAGGTCCGTCAGGCGCTGGAGTGGGCGGTCAACAAGACCGACCAGCAGACGGCCCGTGGCGGCCCCGACGCGGCCGGTGACATCGGCACGACGATCCTCGTCCCGACCGTCAAGGGTCACAAGGACTTCAGCGTGTACGCCGGTCCCGCGGGTGACTCCGCGAAGGCCAAGCAGCTCCTCGCTGACGCCGGGTACCCGAACGGGTTCAAGGCGACCTTCCAGACGCAGACCTCTCCGAAGGGCCAGGCGCAGGCCGCGGCCTTCCAGGCGTCCATGAAGAAGATCGGCGTCACCATCACGATCGCCGCTGTGGACCCGGGCGTCTACTACTCGACGATCGGTGACGTCAAGAAGCAGCCGGAGTTCGGTGTCGCCGGCTGGGGCCCCGACTGGCCGGCCGCCAGCACGGTCATCCCGCCGCTGTTCGACGGGCGTCAGATCGTGCCGACGGGCAACCAGAACTTCTCGCAGCTCAACGAGCCCAAGGTCAACGCGGAGATGGATCGCATCGCGGCGCTGACCGACCTCGACGAGGCGGCGAAGGCCTGGGGCGACCTGGACGAGACGATCATCAAGGACTACGCGCCGATCTTCCCGCTGCTGGTCGAGAAGGCCATCTTCATCGTGGGCAAGAACGTCAAGGGCGCCTTCATGCACTCCTTCTACGGTGAGCCGGACGTGTCCGCGCTCGGGGTCGCATAAGCACCTGTAGTCAGCACGACCTGTAGTACCGGCTAGACCCCTGCCTCCCCGGTCAGCGACCGGGGAGGCAGGGTGCCGCCGGGTCTCGCGGCGCTTGCCCCGCACGAGCCCTGACGACACCCTGGACCCAGGGACAGCACGATCACCCGTCCTCTCCCCACAGGGACCGCAGGTAGGAAGCAGGTGAGGGGACCCTCGCGAGGGGATCCCGGCCCATGGTCCGCTACATCATCCGGCGCTCGATCGGCGTGGTCGCCATCCTCGTCGTGATCAGCATCATCACGTTCGGGATCTTCTTCATCATCCCGACGAACCCGGCCCTCAACGCCTGCGGCAAGGGCTGCACGCTGGAGCGCCAGCACGAGATCGAGGAGAAGCTCGGGCTCGACAAGCCCGTCTTCCTCGGCTGGCCTCCCACCGAGAGCCAGTACGGCGAGTTCGCCGTCGGCGTCTTCAAGGGCCGTGACTACTACGGCGGCGGGTCCAACGAGCGCTGCGACGCCCCCTGCCTCGGCTTCAGCTTCGCGACGGCGCAGCAGGTGTGGCCGCAGCTCAAGGCCCGCCTCCCGGTGACGTTCAGCATCGCCCTGGGCGCTTCAGTCCTGTGGCTGATCTTCGGTGTCAGCGCCGGCATCCTGTCCGCCCTGCGCAAGGGCACGGTCTTCGACCGCGGCGCCATGGGCATGGCCCTGGCCGGCGTGTCGCTGCCGTCGTACTTCACCGCGCTCGTGGTGCTCTACCTGTTCTGCTACAAGCTCCAGTGGCTCTCCTATCCGGGTTACGTGCCGTTCACCGACAACCCGTTCGACTGGGCGAAGAACCTCATGCTGCCCTGGCTGACGCTCGCCTTCCTGTTCGCGGCGCTCTACGCCCGGCTGACCCGGGCCAACATGCTCGAGACGATGAGCGAGGACTACATCCGCACGGCCCGCGCCAAGGGACTCCCCGAGTCTCGGGTCATCGCCAAGCACGGCTTGCGCGCCGCCCTCACGCCCATCGTCACCATCTTCGGGCTCGACCTCGGCGGCCTGCTGGGGGGCGCGATCCTCACCGAGAGCGTCTACGGCTTCCCCGGGCTCGGCAAGCTGGCCCTGGACGCCATCACCAAGTCCGACTTCCCGATGATCCTGGGCGTCACGTTGTTCGCGGCCTTCTTCATCGTCGTCGCGAACCTGATCGTCGACGTGCTCTACGCGTTCGTCGACCCGAAGGTGCAGTACTCGTGAAGGCAGTACTCGTGAAGGCACGCTGGATGCCGGCACACCCGCACACGCCTGCGAAGGACCTCCGTTGACTCTCAGCCTGGACCAGGGCACCGAGGCCCCGCGGCCCGCGCCGACCGCCTTCCTGGAGGTCCGCGACCTCGAGATCCACTTCCCGACCGATGACGGGCTCGTCAAGGCGGTCGACGGCCTGTCCTTCTCCCTGGAGAAGGGCAAGACCCTCGGCATCGTGGGCGAGTCCGGCTCCGGCAAGAGCGTGACGAGCCTCGGCATCCTCGGCCTGCACAAGGGCACGAGCGCCAACCTCGGGGGCGAGGTGTGGCTCGGCGGCACCGAGCTGATCAGCTCCACCAAGGAGGAGGTGCGCCTGCTCCGCGGCCAGCGCATGGCGATGATCTTCCAGGACCCGCTCTCGGCCCTGCACCCCTACTTCACCGTCGGCTCGCAGATCGCCGAGGCCTACCGGATCCACAACGACGTGAGCAAGAAGGCCGGGCGAGCCCGCGCCGTGGAGATGCTCGACCGCGTCGGGATCCCGACACCGGACAAGCGCGTCGACGACTACCCGCACCAGTTCTCCGGCGGCATGCGGCAGCGCGCGATGATCGCGATGGCGCTGTCGTGCAACCCCGAGCTGCTCATCGCCGACGAGCCGACCACCGCGCTCGACGTGACCGTGCAGGCGCAGATCCTCGACCTGATGCGGGACCTGCAGAAGGAGTTCGGCTCGGCGATCATCATGATCACCCATGACCTGGGGGTCGTCGCCGAGTTCGCCGACGACATCCTCGTCATGTACGGCGGCAAGGGGGTGGAGTACGGCAGCATCAACGACGTCTTCTACCGCCCCGAGATGCCGTACACCTGGGGCCTGCTGTCCTCGGTGACCCGGCTGGACCGGCTGCGCCAGGACCGGCTCAAGCCGATCGCCGGCTCACCGCCCAGCCTCATCAACGTCCCGTCCGGCTGCGCCTTCCACCCGCGCTGCCCCTACATCGAGATCCCCGGCCGCGAGCGCTGCGCGGGAGAGGTGCCCGCCCTGCTCGAGTCCGACGCCGGGCACCAGGTCCGCTGCCACATCGCCCCGAAGGAGCGCAAGCGCATCTTCGCCGAGCAGGTGCAGCCGACGCTGTGAGCACGCGCGCGAGGATGATGCCCTCGACCCCGCCCCTCTCCCGACGCACCCAGGAGCCCGCCGCATGACCGCCGTCGACGAGACCACGGCCTCCACCGCGCCGGCGGACGGCGAGTCGCTGCTGGCCGTGGAGAACCTGCGCAAGTACTTCCCGGTCAAGCGCGGGATCATCTTCCAGAAGGAGGTCGGGGCGGTGAAGGCCGTCGACGGCCTGAGCTTCGACGTGAAGCGCGGCGAGACCCTCGGGCTGGTCGGTGAGACGGGGTGCGGCAAGTCGACGACGGGGCGGCTGCTCACCCGGCTCCTGGAGCCGAGCGAGGGCAAGATCGTCTTCGACGGTCACGACATCACGCACCTGTCGCGCAAGGACATGCAGCCCCTGCGCAAGGACATCCAGATCATCTTCCAGGACCCGTACAGCTCGCTGAACCCGCGCCACACGATCGGCACGATCGTGGGCGCGCCGTTCCACCTCCAGAGCGTCCAGACCGAGCACGGCATCAAGCGGGCGGTGCAGGACCTGCTCGCGCTGGTGGGTCTCAACCCGGAGCACTACAACCGCTGGCCGCATGAGTTCTCCGGCGGTCAGCGCCAGCGGATCGGCATCGCCCGGGCCCTGGCGCTGCGGCCCAAGCTCATCGTCTGCGACGAGCCGGTCTCGGCTCTCGACGTGTCGATCCAGGCCCAGGTCATCAACCTGCTCGAGGACCTGCAGAACGAGTTCGACCTCACCTACGTGTTCATCGCCCACGACCTGTCCGTCGTGCGGCACATCTCGGACCGCGTCGCCGTGATGTACCTCGGCAAGATCGTCGAGATGGCCGACCGGATCGGGCTCTACGAGCACGCCATGCACCCCTACACCCACGCGCTGCTGTCCGCCGTACCGGTGCCCGACCCGGCGCGCGAGCAGGCGCGGGAACGTATCCTGCTCCAGGGCGACGTCCCCAGCCCGCTCAACCCACCACCCGCCTGCAGGTTCCACACCCGCTGCTGGAAGGCTCAGGCGATCTGCAAGCAGGTGGAGCCCCCGCTGGTCCAGATCACCCCTGGCCACGAGGTGGCCTGCCACTTCCCCGAGGAGCGTTCGGTCGTCTGATGATCACCTTGCTGTCGACCCTGCTCGTGCTGACGAGCCTCGGAATGATCGTGCTGGTCCTGCTCCACAAGGGGAAGGGCGGCGGTCTGTCCAACATGTTCGGTGGTGGCGTCTCCTCGTCGCTCGGCGGCA
>DATLCV010000050.1:0-20660 GCA_035526225.1 Mycobacteriales bacterium | reverse complement strand
GTCGGAGGCCTTCAAGGACACCCTCAAGCGCGACGTGGTGTTCCCCAAGCGCCTCGGTACGGCGGACGAGCTGGCCTCGATCATCCTCGAGCTGCTGACCAACACCTACGCCAACGGCGAGACCGTGCGCCTCGACGGAGCGGCCCGGCTCCAGCCCAAGTAGGTCCGGGTCTCCTACACGACCCAGTAGTCAGCAGCGAGGCCGAGGGCGGCGCTCGCGGCCTGCCGGGCGCACAGCGCACCCACCACGTTGCCCGTGCCGCAGTAGCCCCCCGCGGCCCAGACCCCGTGCCGGACCTCGCCGAGGAACGGCAGGCCGTCGGCCGTGTAGCCCACCGAGGCCGCCCAGCGGTGCGTCACCGGCGCGTCGACGCCCAGGTGCTCGCGCAGGAAGCGGTCGAGGGCCGCCTGGACCCGCGTCGACGTCTCGGTCGAACGCGTCTCCTCCTCCGCACCGCCGACGTCCCGGAAGCCCCCGAGGGCGAGGCGCCCGTCGGGCAGTTGCTGCCAGTACTCGTAGCCGTCCCGGTGGTAGACGGGACGGGTCCAGCGCCGCTCCGGCAGGGGCGAGGTGGCGAGCATCTGCAGCCGGACCGTGCGGACCGGCGCCTCGGGCAGGAGCAGGTCGAGGTTGCCGTCGACGGCAACCAGCACGGCGCCGCAGCGCACTGTGCCGTGAGGGGTCGTCACCAGGGTGCCGCTGATCGACAGGGCAGGGGTGTGCTCGTACAGCGGTGAGATCACCTGCGATGCAACGGATCTCGCACGGGCGAGCGGCTGCAGCACGCCGTCGTCCGGGAGGAGCAGGCCGTAGCCCTCGGGGCCCTCGTACTCCGAGACGTTGAGGCCGTCGGCGCGCAGCGCCGCGGCTTGGGCAGCGCAGTCTGCGAGCAGCTCAGGCGCGGACTCGACCCGCAACGAGCCCACCCGGCGGGCGTGCGACGTGCGGTCCATCTCCTCCAGCGTGCGACGGTAGAGGCGCGCCGCGGTCGGGCGGCCGAGCTGCTCCACCACCTGGTGGTAGGGCCGGGCCAGGCCGGCCAGCAGGAACCCGCCGTTGCGTCCCGCCGCGCCACCACCGACTGCCCCGGCGTCGATACCGACGACCGTGGCACCCCGGGCCTCGAGCTCCTGTAGGGCGGTGAGCCCCGACCCGCCGAGCCCGACAACGCACACGTCGGCGGTCAGGTCCTTCTCGAGCGCCGGCAGCCCGGTCCAGGTCCCGTCCTCCCAGACCGGCTCAGACGACACGGCCGCGCAGCACCACGTGGGACGGCGCCGCGAGGACGTCGAGGTCGAGCCGCGGGTCCGCGGGGTAGACGACCAGGTCGGCCTGGGCGCCCTCGACGAGGCCCTCCCGGCCGAGCCAAGCACGTGCACCCCACGTGGCCGCGGACAGCGCAGCGATGCGGGGCATCCCCGCTGCGTGCAGCTCGCGCACCTCCTCTGCCACCCGCCCGTGCGCCAGCGAGCCGCCCGCATCGGTCCCGGCGTACACCGGGATGCCGGCCTCGTGCGCGACGCCGACCGTGGCGTAGCGACGGGCGTGGAGCGCGAGCATGTGCTGCGCGTACGCCGGGAACTTCTCCGCCGCGGGCGCCGCGATCTGCGGGAAGGTCGCGATGTTCACGAGGGTAGGGACGATCGCGATCCCCTTCGCGGCAAGGGATGACACGGTTGAAGCAGTCAGACCGGTCGCGTGCTCGATGCAGTCGATGCCGGCAGTGACCAGGTCGGGCAGGCAGTCCTCGCCGAAGCAGTGCGCCGTGACTCGAGCGCCCAGGGCGTGCGCCGCCGCGATCGCGGGCTGCAACGACGACAGCGGCCAGCAGGGGGCCAGGTCGCCCAGGTCCCGGTCGATCCAGTCGCCCACGAGCTTCACCCAGCCGTCACCGGCAGCAGCCTGACGACGCACCTCCTCGACGAGCGAGGAGGGCTCGATCTCGACACCGAACCCCTTGATGTAGCGGCGGTTCCGAGCGATGTGCCGGCCCGCGCGGATGACGACGGGCAGGTCCTCGCGGTCGTCGATCCAGCGCGTGTCGCCCGGCTGCCCGGCGTCACGCAGCAGCAGGGTCCCGGCACGCCGATCGGTCAGCGCCTGCTGCTCCGCCTCCTCGCGCGGCACCGCGCCATGCGGGCCGAGCCCGACGTGGCAGTGCGCGTCGGCGAGCCCGGGGAGCACCCACCCTTCCACCGCGGTGGATGACGACGACGGGCGGTCGAAGGTCAGCCGGCCGCCGACCACCCACGCCTCGCCGACCTCCTCATCCGGGCCGACGAGCAGCGGTCCCCGCAGGTGCAGTGCGTCCACGCAGGGGAGTCTGTCAGCGCTGCCGGGCCAGGCCGAGCTCGCGTGGCCGGTGGTCGGGGAAGACCCGTCGCGTGCTCGCCGCACCGAGCCGGCGCAGCGCGAGCTCGCCCAGCACGTCGCGGTAGTCGGTGGTGACGCGCAGGTCCCCGTCCTCGAGCTGCCTGGCGGACAGCCCGGGCCAGCGGCCGTAGACCCGTCCGCCGCGGATGCCCCCGCCGAGCACCAGCCACGCCGAGCCGTGGCCGTGGTCGACGCCGCCGCTGCTGTTCTGCGCGACCCGGCGCCCGAACTCCGAGACTGTGACGATCGTCGTCGTGGCGAAGCGCGGCCCGAGGTCGTGGGCGAACGCGGCGAGAGCCTGGCCGAGCCGGCTGATGACGTCGTGGGCGTAACCGGCCGCGCCCGTGCCCATGCCCTCGTGCATGTCCCAGCCACCGCCTTGCACGCAGGCCACCTGCAGGCCGACGCCGGCCTGCGCGACGTGCGCGACCTGCCGCAGCGACCCCCCGAGCACGTCGTTCGGGTACTTCCCGGTGGGTGCCGGCTTGTGCGCCCGGACCCGCGCGAAGCTCCCCAACGAGGTCAGCGTCTGGCGGCCTGCCTCGGCCACCGGCCCCGACAGCCCGGCGTACATCTCGGACAGAGCGCGCTCCGCGGCCACTGCCCGGTGCGCGGGGGCGTCGACCCTGACGCCGTTCACGTCCCAGGTGGACAGGTCGGGCGCGGGTCCGGCCAGCGTGCCGGGGCTCCGGCCGCCGATAGCCAGGGCCGGGAAGGCCGAGCGCGACAGGCCGCGCTCGGTCATGAGGCGGTCGACCCACCCCGACCGCACGCTGGTGCCGAGGCTGACGCCGCGATCCATCGCGTCGGTCGCGTCGAAGTGCGACCGCGTGCCGTCGGAGTCGCCGACGGCCTGCACGATCGCGAGCTGCTTGCGCTGCCAGTACGGCAGCAGCGGCTTCAGCCCGGGGTGCAGCCCGAACGCGCGGTCCAGCGGGATGGCGCTCTTGGCCGGTACGGCGATGCCCGGGCGGGCGGCTGCGTAGCCCTTGTCGTGCAGCGGAGGGACGAGGGACAGCCCGTCGGCGCCACCGCTCAGGGTCACGACGACGAGGAGGTCGGCGGACTGCGGACCGGCGGCAAAGGCCATCGTCGGCGCAGCCACCTCCAGAGCCGCGGCTCCGGCTCCGGCCCCGGCCAGGGCGAGCAGGCGCCGCCGCGAGCACACCAGGTCCTGGCACTCCTGCAACGACGCGGTCATCGGACCTGCGCCTCAGGGGAGCTGAGCGCCAGCGCGGCCAGCCCGGGAGCCAGCGCACGCACCGCCGCCTGGTCCAGCACCGCGCCCGCCTTGCGCCCCGTGGAGCGGACGAGGGCTGTGCGCAGCTGTGGGCGGGCGGGTCGGCACAGCACGCGGCCCGTCACGCGGTCGACGAGAGCGGCGACCGTGGTGGGCACCGGGGTGCCGACGAAGGCGTCCACGTCGAAGGCCTGGAAGCCGGGTGCCGCTCCGCTGACGAGCTCCTGCGCGATGTTCCACCGGCTCAGCAGCGAGGCGCTCGTCGCCCACGCGGGAGACGTGTCCGGGTAGCCGTCGGGCGGCCGCCAGCCGAAGGGGGTCTGCCCCAGCCGCTCGAGCAGCCGCACCACACCGGCTCCGTGCACGTGCATGTCGGGGGCCTGCTGCAGACCGAGCGCACGGGCCGCGAAGGCGGCCCACTCCAGCGGCCGCTGCGTCTTCCGGTCCGCCGCCTCCGCGAACTCCTTCGACAGCACGACGTGCCGGACGACGGGCACGATCGCGGTGTCGGAGGCCCGGTACACCCTTGCCGCGCTCTCGACGAGGCCGGGCGGCGGGGTGTCGCTGACGAACCGGCGCACCAGCTTCTCGGCGATGCGGTGCGCGGTGGACGGGTGCGCTGCGAGGTAGGCCGCGAGCGACAGCGCGACCTCCAGGCCCTGCGCGGCGTCGGCGTTCGCGTGACGCCAGCCGAGCACACGCACCGGCCCGGTGACGTGCCACTGCGGGCGGTAGGTGAAGAGCCCGTTGTCGTCGACGGACAGGCCCGTCAGCACCTTGGCGGCATCCCGGACGTCGCGCTGCCTGTAGCCGGCGCGGACGCCGACGGTGTGCAGCTCGAGCAGCTCGCGGGCGTAGTTCTCGTTGGGGCGCGGCGCCCGGGACCACCGGTTGCTGAGGTAGGTCAGCATCGCCGGGCTCTGCAGGCTCGCAGCGAGCATCTCCCGGAAGGTGCCCAGGGCGTGGGTGCGCACGACGTCGCGGTCGTCGGCGAGCTTGAGGGCGCCCACTTCAGGGGACTCCGCGAAGACCGACAGGTGGTTGCTCCACACCTCGACCAGCACCTCAGCGAGCTGACGCTCCCCCCACACCGCCCGGGCGAACGTCGCCGCCTGCAGGTCCGTGACCAGGTCGGCCTTCGCGCTCATCAGGACGCTGGACGGCAGCGGCAGGCTGCTCGCCCCGAGCGACGCGACCGTCCCGCCAAGATCCGGAGTGGCGGCGAGCTGCTCGTCGAGCCACGCGCTCAGGCCGACCTGCCGGAGGTGCGCGACCAGCGCCGGCGTCGCGCCGTACGTGAGCCGGCGGGCGGCGTGCAGCGCGGAGTCGGTGGTCCGCGGAAGGGTCCGGGTGGTGGCTTCCGAGCCGCGCGCCGCCGCGATCCCGGCGACGGCTGCGCCCGTCAGCGCCGTCGTCAGAGCGGCACGGCGGGAGAGCTCGACGGGCACAGGGGAACCTCAGGGGACGGGCGGCGGGATGAGAAGGAACTGTACGAGGGACAGCGCCCAGTTCGCAGGTAGGTGACGTTGCAGGAAGCGGCACCCCGCATGAGCCGGTCGCCCTGGGCACGAACCGGGACGTTCCGGACCCAGGCGTGACGACCGCCTCCGGCTAGGGACGTAAAGGCCGGGCCACTGGAGTTCCGCCAGGCCTGAGCAAGAAGCGGCGCAGCGCGTGCTCGTACCCCCGCGGGTCGTGGTTCCAGGACTGGACGTGGGCCACTCCCTGGTCTGGCAGGAGCGTGACCAGCGCGGGCTGCGCCGCGGCGAGCCTGGCACTGGTGGCAAAGGGCACGGTGACGTCAGCAGTCCCGTGCAGCAGCAGCAACGGCACGCGCACCCAGCTCGTGTCGTCGAGGTGGTCCAGGGCGTCCCAGTCCACGCCGTACCGCAGCGAGGCCACCTGCTTGGCGGCCCACCGCGCCGGGCTCGGCACGTGCCACCCGACGAGGGGAAGCGCGCGGCGCGACGCCGCCAGGTCCACGACGGGGTCGACGTCCAGCACGGGGGCGTCCAGGACCGTCGCGACCACCAGCGAGGCGCGGGGCGAGCGCTCGAGGAAGCTGGCCACGACGGCCCCGCCCATGCTGGCTCCGAGCAGGACGACGCGCCGGGCACCGTGCTGCTGAGCCCAGGCGACCGCGGCGTCCAGGTCCTCCCACTCGGTGCCGCCCCAGCCGTAGTGACCGGTCCGGTCCCGGGGCGTGCCGGCGTCGTTCCGGTAGGTGAGGTCCAGGGACGGCATGCCCAGCGACACGGGCACCCGCATCATCCGCAGCATCGAGGTACGGGTGGCGCCCTTGCCGTGCACGAGCAACGCCCACGTGGTGCCCCGGCCGGGCACGAACCAGGCCGGGAAGCTCCCCGCCGGCGACCGGTAGGTCACCGACCGCACCGGTACGCCGAGCGCCACCCGCGGGTCGTCAGGGAACGCGTCACCGGTGATGCCCGCCCGCGCCCCCGGGCGAGGCAGGCTGCCGGTCAGCAGGCGGAAGACGCGCGTGACGACAGCGCCGCCGCGGGGTCGCCCGGTCACCTGGCCGTACCCGGTGGCCCAGTGGACGCCGTACGTGCCGGCGCGTCGGAGCTCGGGAGCGCGGCCTGTCAGCACGATCTGCCCGGGGTGCACGGCCACCACTGACAGGGACGCGCGCGGGGAGTACGGGTGCGGCACGAGCGAGCGCTCGGAGATCTCACCGGCCAGGTACCAGCTGCCGCCCCCCAGCAGCAGCGCGGTGCCGAGCAGGGGTGCCAGCAGCCACCGGACGAGGCGCAGCAGCAGGTGCACGGACCGAGTGTGGGCACCGCCGAGCGGGGCGCGCAGGGGTTTCGTCCGCTTCTCACGCGGCCGTGACAGTTCACCCTCCCCTCTTGAGAGCAGCTCAAACCCTCCGTAGCGTCCTTCTTGCCTCGGTTGGGGGTGTACGTGCGCAGCCGGGGGAGGCACCCGGCGCGAGCAAGGGCTCGTAGGCGCACGGAGAGGCAAGTCCTGTGATCGTGCGCGTGCTCGCCACGTTCGGCGTTGCCCTGTCCGTCCTGCTCGCCGGCCCGGCGCTGGTCGCCGCCCCGCACGCACAGGCAGACGAGGTGGCGACTGCCGAGGCCCGGGTCGCGGAGCTGCAGCGCCAGATCCGCCGGACCACCGACCGCCTCATCAACGGCACCGAGCGGTGGGAACGGGACCAGGCCGCGCTGCGTACCGTCGAGCGCCGGTACGCCGTGGTGCTCGCAAGGGTGGCTCGGCAGGAGGCAGCCGTCGAGCAGGGACGCGCCAAGGTCGCCGTGGTGGCACGCAGGATGTACATGCACCCCGTCGGCGACCAGCTGCGGCTGGCGCTCGGTATGACTCCGGACCAGGTCCTGGGGCTGCTGCAGACCCAGGGACAGCTGGACAAGGTCGCCGGCAGCGACACCGAGATCGTGCGGCGTGCCCGGCTGGCCCAGCTCTCCCTCGAGCGCACCCGCGCCGACGCCATGCGCCTCGCGCACAACGCCAAGCGGCTGGCAGACAGCTCCGCCGACCGCATGCACGAGCTGCAGGCGCTCGCCGCCGACACCTCGCGGCAGCTGAGCGCGGCGAGCCGCGCGCTGGGTCAGGCCAGGGCGCGCGAGGCGGCCCGGCTGGCGAAGCTGGCCCGGGTCCGGCCCGCCCAAGGTGCGCTGTGCTCGACGGCCTCGACGGCTGGGCAGAGCAACGGCCAGCTGGACGCCGCGTCGCTCTGCCCGCTCTGGCAGGCACGCGGTCAGCGCATGCGGACCGATGCGTCGCGCTGGTTCAACAAGATGAGCATCTACCACAAGCAGACCACCGGTCGCCCGTTGTGCGTCACCGACTCCTACCGCTCGTACTCCCAGCAGGTCGACGTCTACCAGCGCAAGCCCGGGCTGGCCGCCGTACCCGGGACGAGCCGGCACGGCTGGGGCGTGGCCGTCGACCTCGGCTGCGGGGTGCAGCAGTTCGGTTCGGCCAACTACAGGTGGATGCAGGCCAACGCCCGCCGCTTCCACTTCGTCCACCCCGCCTGGGCGGAGCCGTCCGGGAGCATGCCGGAGGCCTGGCACTGGGAGTACACGGGCTGACACCCGAACGGGTGAACCGGCCGCGGCTCCCACGGGTCGAGGCCTGGACCATGGCCGAGCAGCAGCATGCCCGTAGGCACGGGACGACGGACGGCATCGCCGTGATCGGGTCCGTGCTGTGCGTGGCACTTGCTCTGGGGCTGTCGCAGCTGTCGAGCGCCGGTTGGTGGACGCACGTGAGCTGGGCGGTCTCGCTGCTGCTGCTCGTGGGCGTGCTCAGGGTGACGGTCGGTGGCCGGCTACGACGTGCAGAGCACGCTGCCCTCGCTGCCCGCATCGCCCTCGAGGGCCGGGTCGCACTGCTCACCGAGGACCTCGGTCGCGCCGCGCACGGCGACCTGGACGTCAGCGTGGCCACCGATGACGGCAGCATCGGGGTGCTCGGAGCGGCGCTCAACGAGACCCTGTCGAGCCTGCGCTCGCTGGTGTCGCAGGTCCGCGGCGGCGGGGAGCAGGTCGCCGCCTCTGCAGGGCAGCTGCTGGCCACCGCTGAGGAGCACGCCGCCTCCGCGTCGCAGCAGAGCTCCGCCGTGACCGAGACGACCTCGACGATCGAGGAGCTCGCCGCGACCGCCAAGCAGATCGCCGAGACCGCTCAGGCCGTCGCGCACTATGCCGCCGAGACCCTCCGGTACGCCGAGGACGGCCGCACCGCCGTGATGGCCTCGGTGTCGTCCATGGACACCATCGCGGTGCGGGTCGGGACCATCGCCGCGCGTGCCCTGTCACTGGGTGAGAAGTCCCAGGAGATCGGGCGCATCCTCGACGTCATCGACGACCTGGCTGACCAGACCAACCTGCTCGCGCTCAACGCCGCGATCGAGGCGGCGCGGGCCGGCGAGCACGGCCGCGGCTTCGCCGTCGTCGCGACCGAGGTGCGCAAGCTCGCCGAGCGGGCACAGGAGTCCACCGGGCAGATCCAGGCCCTCATCACGGAGATCCAGGCAGAGACGAACAGCACGATCATCGCCACCGAGGAGGGCACCAAGGAGGTGCGTCTCGGCACCGAGCTCGCCCGCGGCGTCGTCGACGCCCTGGAGCGGATCGCCGGCATGGTGGACGAGACGACCATCGCGGCGAAGGAGATCTCGATCGCCACGCAGCAGCAGCGCTCGGCGTCCGAGCAGGTCGTGGGTGCCATGACGCACGTGAGCGACGCGGCCCGCCAGTACGCCGTCGGCTCCCAGCAGTCCGCCGCGGCAGCGGCTGAGCTCACCGAGCTCGCTGCCGACCTGCGCGCCTCCATCGCCCGCTTCCAGTCGGCGGACCTCCCCCGTCCCCGCCTCCCGCTGGACGAGCCCGCTCTTCTCTAGCCGCCAGCGTCAGCCGAGCGAGAACGGCACCTCTCGTCGGTGGTGCCCCTATGTGCGGAGCGGCTGGATGGCAAAGGTCCCTGTCGTCCTGGCAAGTACGCGGTCCTGGGCATCGCGGACGACGCACTCGGTGCTCAGCAGGCGGGCGCCCTCGTGCACGACCTGCACCTCCGCGGTGAGCGGCCCACCCTTGGGTTGTCGGTAGTAGCGGATGTGCATGTCGGTGGTGACCGGGATGGTCTGCCGGTCGTGGGAGTTCCACAGCGCCGTCGCTGAGGCGACGTCCGCGAACGTCGCGAGGATGCCACCGTGGATGCTGCCGGGGTAGAAGCCGCGGACGCCGGCGGAAAGTTCCATCGACAGCACGGTCGTCGGTCGCAGCTGCAGCAACTTCAGCCCGAGCTGGCGGTGCACAGGCGTGCCCGTCGGGTCGTGCAGCATGCGCTCCCAGTCGTCCTGGTATTTCGCCGCCCGCTCGTCTTCGGTCATCACGTCGCTCGGGGCGGCATCGAGGAGGTTGTCTGCCATGGCAACTCCCGCGCCGAGCCGCTGATCGGTGGCCGATCACTACCGCCCGGCGACCCGATGGTCGGCCTTGTCTACCGCGTGCGGTGTCCGCTGGGCGACAGGTCGCCGGCGCGACTAGGTACGGCGGCGCATCTGCACGTGGGGTCCGATCTCCGGGTCGTCCCACTCAGGTCCGACCTCGTCGAAGCCCGCGCGCACGTAGAACGTCCGCGCCGGTGTCCGCGCGTTGCACCACAGCTCGCCGCCGCCCTCAGCCTGGCAGTGCTCGAGCAGCGCCTCGAGCACCGCGCCGCCGATGCCCTCCCCACGCCGGGAGGGCTCCGTCGCCATGCCGCGCAGCCGCCACGCCGGTACGCCGGGATCCCACGGCGCCGCCTCCCGCCGGACGTTGCCGGTCCCTAGCAGGAGGTCACCGTCGTACGCGCCGACGTGGAACGCCGTCGGGTCGTCGTCCCCCGGCAGCGCCACCGGACGCCCGCCGCGCAGCACCCGCCGTCGCAGCTCCGCGGTGTCAGCGGCCGTCACCCGTCGTACCTCCATCACCACCTGAACGGTAGTGACCGGGCTGACGATCAGGGCACCGACGGCCCGGTCTTGCGGTCGAGGCTGGCTGCATGCCGCTCGGTGCTGCGCACCAGGCGCTCGATCTCACGCGCCAGCGCCAGCAGCTGCGCCGTGAGCTGCTGCGTTCGCACGGCCGCCGCGGTGGTGGTGTCGACGTCCCGCGCCGCCTCCCGGGCAACGGCGAGCAGCGCCCGAGAGATCGAGAGCAGCTCGGCGGTGCGTGCGTCAGTGCGCTCGGCCGCGTCACGGGTCTGTTGCGCGACCTGCAGCTGGTCCCGCGCCACCTCGAGCAGCTCGCGCGTCGTTCCGAGCTGCTGACCGAGGAGGTCGCGCTGCGCATCGATGTCGCTGCGCATGTCCTGCAGCGGCCGCACGAGCAAGGCCCCGCCGGCGACGAGCAGCAGCAGGACGATGCTCGCGGCGAGAGCACGCGGGGCCTTGATCACGCACGTCCACTACCCGTCCCACCTCGGTCCTCACGCCGGCTGGCGCGAGACCTGGCTCACCGCCGGGCGGGGTCGTCAGCCGCCAGCACGTCGACAGCCCAGCTCGAGCGCTTCCAATCAGGCACCGGCGTGGTGCAGGCCACGTCGGGCAGGAACTCCGAGCGCTCCACCTGGTGGAAGCGGTGGATGTACCGCGGGCAGTTCGGGTAGACCGCGCGCGGCGTGACGCGCACCACGAGCTGGGCCTCGTGCCACAGCGCCCGCAGCGGGTCCTCCACATCGATGCTGGCCTGCCCGTCGACGCGCATCCGCCAGGCGTTCTCCAGGTCGAGGAAGAGCATGCCGACGTGCGGGTTGACGAGGACGTTGCCCATCGACAGGTACATCCCGTTGCCGTCGTAGCTCGGGAACGCCAGCGTCCGATCGTCGACGACCTTGACGAAGCCGGGGGCGCCGCCCTTGTAGGAGCAGGTCGGTCGGCCCTCGGCGTCCGCGGTCGCGAGGAAGAACATGTCTCGCGCCTCGATGAACTGGCGGTCGTCCTCGGTGAAGGTGTCGTGAACGAGCAAGTCGTCGATGCGGTCCGCGAGGCGGGTGGTGTCGAAGTGGGCCTGCAGGTCGCGACTTCCCTCGTGGAAGGTCATGCCGCGATGCTCGCACGGTCGCGACCTGTCGGTGAACACCTCAGGTTCTCGACTTCTCACACGCCGGCACCCCGCCCACGGGGACGGGGTGCCGGAAGTGCGAACCGCTAGGAGTGGAACGCCGAGGGGGCGATCGACACCAGCGAACCGGGACCCTCGAAGTCGAGCGTCGCGGCGTAGAGCGTGCCCCGCGCCCAGTCGACGTCGGACGGACCCGGCACGTCGGCCACGGTCCGCGTGCCGTGGCTGAGCCGGTAGACCTCTCCGGTGAACAGCGAGGCCGCGTAGACCGTGCCGTCGTCCGCCACCGTGATGCCCGTCAGCGGCGGGAAGCCACCGATGTGGTCGACGATCGCGCCGGTGGTCGCGTTGAGCTTCCAGATGTGCCCCTCGACCTCCGCACCGAGGCCGGAGACGTAGACGAAGCCGTCGGGGCCCAGCGCCAGGTCGGTCGGCACGGGGTCGCAGCCGCCGTTCGTGACACCGTTGTTGGTGGCCGTCGCGCACTCGCCCTCGTAGCTCACCGGGAGCCGGGCCAGCGTGCGCATGGCGCCGTTGCTGCGCACCTCGATGATGTCGTTCCCGGCGGCGTCGGCCACGAGCGTGCGACCCGGCAGGGCCAGCACGGCGTACGGGTTGGAGTCGGCGTCCTCACCCGTGCGCTGCGGCTGCCCGTCAGGGTTGTGCGCGTACTCCCACGCGAGCAGGTCGGCGACCTGGGTGACCCCGCTGTCCTCCGTCCACCGCATGAGCGCAGCCCTGGCTTCCGGTTCGCCCTCGTGGGGCTCGGTGCTCAGCGTGAAGAACACCTGGCCGCCCTTGACGTCCACACCAGGCGTGAAGCCGTGCTGGCTGATGAACTGGCTGACGGCTCCCGTCCCGGTGTCGACCCGGTCGATCGCGCCGATGAAGGCCTCCGCCACGATCACGTCGCCCCCCGGTGCGGCCGCGATGTGCAGCGGTCCCACGAACCCGGTCGCGATGGTGCGCACCGGGTCCTGCACCGCCCAGGCCCCCTGCCCGGGCACCGCCAGCGCGGTGAACACCCCCGGCACTGCGACGGCCACCAAGGCCGTCCTCATGATCCTGTTCACGACTCCGCTTCCCCCTTGTCTCGCGCGACCCCCCGTCGCGCTCTGAGGAGAAGTTGCCCCGAGCAAGCGGTACGGCGAAAGGGAGATCACGGAAATCGCACCGCTTCGTCACGGAAGGTGACGGGAGATCACGAGGCCCGGGACACCGGCCAGAAGCACTCGAGGTCCTCCGGCGTCCCGGGGAACAGCGGCCGGTAGAAGTCCGGGTCCTTCTGGATGAGCCGCGAGCGGTGGGACACGTGCACGCGCTCGTCGCCGATCCAGGGCGGCACGTCCCCGGCGGCGACCAGCTCCTCCTGGGTCCGCACGACCTCGAGCCCGAGGGCCTCACGCGCGTCAGCCCCCAGCGTGTCAAGGACGGTGTCGTTGCGCCCGCGCTCGCGCCAGACCGCGCAGACGTCGAGCCCGTACCGGACCAGCGCCTCCTCGTGCCCCGCCCACATCCGCACGGCGGGGTGGTTCTTCCACCCGTACGGCGTGCGGGTCAGCGCGCGGAAGACCTGCAGTGCCTCGACCCGCTGCTTGCCCATCCGCCTCTCGTCGAGCACGGCCGCGCTGGCGACGAAGTCGGGATAGGGCAGGAAGGTCTGCACCCCTGCACCTTGCCCGCCCGGGACGGTGCGACTCCCTGCCGGGTGTCCTGTGAGCCCAGGACCTGCATGAGCAGTCACCCGGCGCAGAAGTCTCAACAAGAGCGGCTCATGACCGCAACGGCGTCGACCTCGACGAGCTGGCCGCTGTAGCCAAGCACCGTGACACCCAGCAAGGTGCTCGGCGCGTCGTGGTCGCCGAACCGGGATCGCACCACGTCCCAGGCTGCGACGAGGTCCGCCTGGTCAGCGCTGGCGACGTAGACGGTCGTCCGGACGACGTCTGTGAGCACAGCCCCTGCCGCCTGCAGCGCCACCTCGAGGTTGTCCATGACCTGGCGTGCCTGCCCGGCGACGTCACCGAGCGCGACAACCCGGTCGTGCTCGTCGATCGGACACGCACCGGCAGTGTGCACAAGCCGAGCACCGGAGGGAACGATCGAGGCGTAGGCGTACGGGACAGCGTCGGCCAGGCCGCTGGCACGGATCAGCTCCACAGGCATGACACCGACGATGCCACGTCCGCCGCCCGCACCGGGCTGCCAGCGACGACAGGTCGACGGCTACGCAGGGCTCATGTCGACGAAGCGGCTGTAGTGGCCCTGGAACGCAACGGTGATCGTCGCCGTCGGGCCGTTCCTGTGCTTGGCGACGATGAAGTCGGCCTCACCCGCGCGGGGGCTCTCCTTCTCGTACGCGTCCTCGCGGTGCAGCAGCATCACGAGGTCCGCATCCTGCTCGATCGAGTTGTGGACGGCGATGCCGTCGGCGACGAAGTTGTGGTTGCCCACGACGGTGGCGTCGAAGACCTCCTCGATCCCGTCCGGGACGATCTCGATGACGGCGTCCCAGAAGACGTCGTTCGTCGCCTCGAGCTCGAGGTCCTTGTCGCCCAAGACAGCCGCGACGCGGGAGAGGCGCTCGCGGCTCGGGGCGTGCTTCCACATCGTGGAGCCACCGAAGGACGTGCCCATGGCGGCCGCGAACTCCCGGTGGGTCATGCCCTTGTCCACCAACACCGAGCGCACGCGCTGCCATACCTCGGTCGGCACGGTGTCCACGTTGGTGTTGGCCTTCTTGTCGCGGATGGCCTCGAGCAGGAGCGCGACCTGCGCGGCACGACCACCGTGCACGCCGATCTCGCTGAGGAAGCGCTTCTGGTCGTCGACGCCGGAGACGTCGAGCGTCCACTGAGCCCGGTACTCGCCCTTCGGGGTGGCCTGCCGCACCCGGCAGGAGATGCCGAAGCGCAGCAGGAGCAGGCTCACGTCATCGATGAGCCGACGACTTGTCGAGGCGTAGTAGACCCTGCCACCCTGGCCGCCCTTGTTCACCGTGACCGAGCCGTCGGTAGCCCACAGGTGCCGCAGGAAGAGGCGGATCTGCCGCTTCGACAGGTGGAACACCTCTGCCGGCACGAACTTCTCGTGCGACCGCAGGCCGAACAGCCCGTGCTGGTCGAGCCAGGCGGCGATGGGGTTCCGCTTGCCGTGCGTCAGGTGGTACGGCGCCGGCAGGCGGAGCGAGGTGCATCGCGCCGCCGCGTACTCGTCGCGGACCGCGGTGATCCCGAACGCCGTCGCAGCCTCGGTGACGGCCGCCAGGTTCTCCTCGTCGACGCTCGCGTATCGGATCGGCTGACGCCGTACGAACGAGCCGTCGCCGATCAGGTGAGCCAGCATCACGACGTGCTCGTCCGGCCACGTCGCCTCTCGCTCCGGTGCGGGAACGTGCCGTGGCACGGCGATCCGTGAACCCGGTGCGAGCTCACCGAGCGCACGCCATCCGTCGTATGTGAGGAAGGGGTGGTTCGCCGTCGCCCGAACGGTCTTGCCGGACGCCAGCCGCAGCCGGAACACCTCACGCGTGCCGGTGGAGAAGACGTGGGTGAGGTGCCGGCGCACGTAGCGCAGGGAGGGGTCCAGCGACCACACGGGGACGTCCGTCGCGCCTGAGGCGAACAGCTCACCCATCGTGGTCTCTGCGCCGGTGTCTGCGCGTAGGACGCGAGCGGATGCCGGCAGGCAGCCCGATTCGCGAAGGTCGGACAGCTGGGGCTTCTTGTCGGTGCGCTGCTCGGCGCCACGGTTGAGCTGGCTCATGGCGATGACCGGGACCTCGAGCTCCTTGGCCAGCAGCTTGAGCGCACGCGAGATCTCCGAGACCTCCTGCTGCCGGCTCTCGGAGCGCTTGTTGCCCTGCATCAGCTGCAGGTAGTCGACGACGACCAGCTTGAGGTCGTGCCGCTGCTTGAGCCGCCGCGCCTTCGAGCGGATCTCCATCATCGTGAGGTTCGGGGAGTCGTCGATGAACAGCGGGGCCTCGGCCACCTCCCCCATCCGTCGCGCCAAGCGAGCCCAGTCGTCGTCGGTCATCGAGCCGGTGCGCATGTGGTTCAGCGCCACTCGTGCCTCGGCCGACAGCAGGCGCATCGTGATCTCGGTCTTGCTCATCTCGAGCGAGAAGATGACCGACGCCTGCCCGTGCTTGATCGACGCGCTCCGAGCAATATCGAGTCCCAGGGTGGAGTTGTGCGTGGGGACGAAGGCCTCGCTCGCCAGGTAGAGGTGATCGGTGTTATCGACCTCCACACACCTCACCGGCACTGACTCCACGCGCGTGACCGCAGTGACCCAACGAATCCCGACGCGAGCGGGTGCGATCCGGCAGCGCTCCTTGTGAACCAAGTGCTTGCGCTCGAGACGGAAGGTGCGTTCGTCCGACGTCCAGTTGACGGCGTACGCGGTCGAGCTCTCCTCGTTCCGCCCCCTGACCCGGCGACGCATCATCGTGGCGCGGTGGCCGAGACTCAGCACGAGCTCTCGCACCTGGTAGGCAAGCCGCCTGTTCGTCACGCAGAACTGGAGGTTTCCCGTCGGCGTGACGGTGCCGTCCGTGTCCATCAGTCCGGCTAGGAGCGCGCGTCGCTGGTCTCTCGAGGCACGGAGGTAAGCCATCGGGATGTGCTTGTCACCGAGAACGCCCATCTTCCGAAGCATCGCCTGCGCAGTCCCATGGTCATCCCGGCACGCCTGGCACCGCTGCAGGCCCACGCTCGGAGCACCGCAGTCGGGACAAGTAGGAGCAGGCACGGGAGCAGAGACGAGGCGCGCCCGGCCGCCACATGACCTGCCGCAGGTCCGTACTTGCGATGTTGCGGGCGTGAAGGTCGACCCGCAGACAACGCACTCCCGTGGCTCGACCACGCGTGCGGGGTAACCGAAGCCGTAGAGCAGGGTCCCGGCCTGGGGTCGCACCGCCATGCCCTCTGCCTCGAGGTGCATGACGATCTCGGGATCCGCAGTCGTGACGCGCGCACCCGCGGAGTGCCCGTCGCCCAACCAGACGCCCAGCACATAGGGCGGAAGCAGCAGTTCGGCATCAGCGAGCTCGAGCGGTGCCGCTGTCGCCACGGAGTGGTTGAGACGTGCGTCCTTCGTCGTCAGCCGTACCGACGCCGCCAGCTGCTCCGTCGTACGAACCGCGCTGGTCCGTCCCCGCGCCGCCCGTCGCTCCGCTCGGGTCGACGTGACCCACTGGTGCTGGGCGTCGGCGACGATCGTGGTGCCGTCACTGAAGCGGACCTCGTAGCAGGGGCGCCCAACCATGACGTCCGTAGCCGCGACAACGGTCGTGGGCTTGCCGTCTGCACCCAGCAGCTGGTCCCCGACTCGGACCTGTCCCATCGTGGTCCAGCCCGTCGGTGTTGGCAGCGGGGTGTCCAGGGCCAGCGCCTTCCCCAAGCCAGGGCGCCCGGCGATGACGATCATCTGGCCGGGGTGCAGGCCGTTCGTGAGCTGGTCGAGGTCGTGGAAACCGGTCGGTACGCCGGACATCAGGCCGTTGCGGCCGCCGATGGTCTCCAGCTCGTCCATCGTCGGGGACATCAGGTCGGACAGCAGCGTGTAGTCCTCGGACGTCCGCCGCTCGGTGACGTCGTAGATCGCCTGCTGCGCGCGGTCGACGATGTCGTCGACCTCGGACCCCTCTGCGGAGTACCCCAGCTGCACGATGCGCGTGCCCGCCTCGACGAGGCGTCGCAGGATCGCGAGCTCGGCGACGATCTTGGCGTAGTACCCGGCGTTGGCCGCCGTGGGCACGGACGACATCAGGGTGTGCAGGTAGGGCAGGCCGCCGACCCGCCCGACGTCGCCGTTCTTCGTGAGCTCTGCGCCGACGGTGATCGGGTCGACCGGCTCGCCACGTCCGTACAGGTCGAGGACGACGTCGAAGACGATCTGGTGCGCGGGCCGGTAGAAGTCCTGGCTCCGCACGATCTCGACGACGTCGGCGATCGCGTCCTTGTTGAGCAGCATGCCGCCCAGGACCGACTGCTCCGCGGCGTTGTCCTGGGGAGGCGTCCGCTCGAACTGGTCCCGCTCGACCACCGTGGGACCCGACGCGGGTGGGCGGTTGAGCTCGACGACCCGCTCCGTCACTGCTGTGTGCTCCCCCGCGTTGCTGAAGGGACCTTTCTAGCGGTACGGCGGCCACGCCACGCCCGGGCACGGCCACCCGGTTCGGGACGCCTGTGGAGGGGCCTGGGTACCCGGTGTGGACGGGGCGGCGTGTCGCTGTGGACGGCCTGTCGGCGCCCTGTTGAGCCGGGGGTGCCGACGCGGTCTCCCACGCCCACGAGCAGCGCGAACGGCCGTCCACCCCCTGTGGACGCAAGAAAAGCGGTGCTCATCCGACGAGCTGGTCGGCGTGGGGGTCGTCGGGCAGCCGGACGGCGCCGGCCTGAAGGAGTCCGACGCACGTCTCGCACAGCCGGACCTCGCGGGTGACGAAGAAGGTGCCGTCCTCACCGCAGAGGGTGCACTGCCGGAGCGACCGCGGGGGGCGGGTCGTCCGTGGCTGCCGTGGCGCCGACAGCTCCGACCGGATCTGCGCCACCCAGCGCTGCCGGGACTCCTCGCTGGCCGGCTCCTCCGCCTCGGCGCGGCTGGCCCGCAGCGCGTCGCGCTCCGACCTCTCCTCGCGCCACCGGGCGTCGGGAGGGAGCTGGTCGAGGAAGCCGCGCAGCAGCCGGGTCACGTCCGCCACCGGGTCGTCGCCGGCGGGCATCGCACCAAGCCTGGCGGCGAGCTGCCCACGTCGCCAGCCCGCGTCCAGCAGCTGCAGGACGAGGTCGCCGACCTCCGCCGTACGGAGGTGGCCTTGCAGGGACGACGGCAGCTCGCCGAACACGGCCTTGTGCGTCTCGGCGTCCAGGAGGTGCTGGCCGAACAGGTCCATGGCACCAGCCTCCCGCGCGGGACCGACAGTCTGCGGCTGCGTGTGGACGACCTCGTACCGTGTCGCGCATGCGCGCGATCCAGGTCACGACCCTCGACGGCCCGAAGGCCGTGCAGCTGATCGACCTCCCCGATCCCGCGGGTGAGGGGCAGGTGGTCGTCGACGTGCACGCCGTCGGCGTGAACTTCCCCGACGTGCTGCAGACCCGCGGGCTGTACCAGATCAAGCCGTCGCTGCCGTTCGTCCCCGGCTCGGAGATCGCGGGCACGGTCGTCAGCGGCCCGGGCTTCGCACCCGGCCAGCGCGTCGTCGGGTTCTGCGGCTGGGGCGGGTACGCCGAGCGCGCCGCGGTCGACCCGACCATGACGTTCGCGCTGCCCGACGCGCTGAGCTTCGCGCAGGGCGCGGCGCTGCCGATGAACTACCTCACCGTCGACTTCGCGCTGCAGCACCGCACGCAGCTGCAGCCGGGAGAGACGATCCTCGTGCAGGGCGCCGCCGGCGGCATCGGCGTCGCCACCACCCAGCTCGCGAAGGCACTGGGCGCACGCGTCATCGCCGTCGTGTCCACCGACGACAAGGAGGCGACGGCCCGCGAGGCCGGCGCCGACGACGTGATCGTCGGGCTGGACTTCAAGGGTCCTGTCAAGGAGCTCACCGGTGGCCGCGGCGTCGACGTCGTCATGGACCCGGTCGGCGGCGAGCGCTTCACCGACAGCCTGCGGTGCCTGACCCGCGAGGGCCGGCTGCTGGTCGTCGGCTTCACCGCGGGCATCCCTGAGGTGAAGATGAACCGCCTGCTGCTCAACAACATCAGCGTCGTCGGCGTCGCCTGGGGCGAGTACTGGATGAACCACCCCGGATACCTTCAGAAGCAGTGGACCCGGCTGCTGCCGCTGCTCGAGTCCGGAGCGCTCGTGCCGCTGCTCGGCAACAGCTACCCGCTCGAGGACGCAGCCGAGGCGCTGCTCGAGCTCGACGAGCGCCGGGCCCGCGCGAAGGTGCTCCTCGCCGTCCGGTGACAGGTGTGCGAGCCTTCCGCCGACACGAGGGAGGTACGCATGACCACGCAAGGGACCTACACGGTCACGATCGACGCGCCGCCGGAGCAGGTCTGGCCCTTCATCGCCGACGTCAGCAAGCACTCGGAGTGGTCGCCGAAGGCGTTCTCTGCCGAGCTGGTGTCGGGCGAGACCGGGAAGGTCGGGAGCCGCTACCGCTCGAGGGGCTGGGTGCCCGGCGAGAAGGAGCACGCCAACGAGGTGGAGATCGTCGAGTCGGTGCCGTTCGAGCGGCTCGCGCTCCGCTCAGAGGACAAGATGGGCGCCTTCAACAACAGCTACACGCTGCGCGCATCGGGCACCGGCACCGAGGTCAGCCACACCCTCGTGTTCCCGCCCCTGAAGGGCGTCTCGGCGCTGATGATCCCGCTCGTGTTCCCGCTCGTCGGCAAGCCCGACGGGCGCAAGCGCATGAAGCTGCTGAAGCAGGCGGTCGAGAGCTCCACCTGACCCTGGTACGACGGCAGCCCGGCCCTCGTGAGGGGCCGGGCTGCGCTGTGTCGAAGAGTCGGGCTAGGCGGCCGTGACCTCGACGGAGAGCCGGACCTGCACGTCGCCGTGCACCTTGACGGTGACGTTGTGGCTGCCGACCGACTTGATGGCGTGGTCGATGCTGATCGAGCGCTTGTCCAGCTTCGGGCCACCGGCCTTCACGATCGCCGCGGCGACGTCCGCCGCCGTGACCGAGCCGAACAGCTTGCCGGCCTCGCCGGCGCGAGCCGGCAGGGAGACGGTGAGGGTCTCGAGGGCCTGCTTGATCTCGTTGGCGTGCGCGTTGTCGCGGACCGTGCGGGCCGCGCGGGCCCGCCGGATGTTCGCGACCTGCTTCTCGGCGCCACGCGTGGCGGCGATCGCGAAGCCCTGCGGCACGAGGTAGTTGCGGCCGTAGCCGGCCTTGACCTCGACCAGGTCGCCAGGCGCGCCGAGGTGCGGCACGTCCTGCGTGAGGATGAGCTTCATGGCGGTCATCGCGCGGTGCTCGTGTAGGGCAGGAGCGCCATCTCGCGGCTGTTCTTCACGGCCATCGCGACGTCGCGCTGGTGCTGGCTGCAGTTGCCGCTGACACGACGGGCGCGAATCTTGCCGCGGTCCGAGATGAACTTGCGGAGCAGACCGGCGTCCTTGTAGTCGACGTAGGTCACCTTGTCCTTGCAGAACTGGCAGACCTTCTTCTTGGGCTTGCGGGGCGGCGGCTTGGCCATCGCGGGGTACTCCTTGCTGACGAAAGACTGGTGGGTTAGAAGGGGGGCTCGTCCGACGTGCTCCAGCCGCCTCCGCCGCCGCCCGCCGGGGCCGAGGAGGCCCAGGGGTCGTCAGCGGGAGCAGCGGAGCCGCCACCCGAGCCGGCGGGGGCACCGCCGAAGCCGCCGTTGCCGCCGCCGCGCGTGGTCCGGTTGACCTTCGCGGTGGCGTACTTCAGCGACGGACCGATCTCGTCGACCTGCAGCTCGATGACCGTGCGCTTCTCGCCCTCCTTCGTGTCGTACGA
>DATLCV010000034.1:0-14539 GCA_035526225.1 Mycobacteriales bacterium | reverse complement strand
CGGCAAGTCCAAGGCAAAGCTGGTCAGCAAGGACACTCCCAAGACGACGTTCGCGGACGTCGCGGGGGCGGATGAGGCGGTCGAGGAGCTCCAGGAGATCAAGGAGTTCCTGGAGAACCCGGCCAAGTTCCAGGCCATCGGCGCAAAGATCCCGAAGGGCGTGCTGCTCTACGGCCCGCCGGGCACCGGCAAGACGCTGCTCGCACGGGCCGTGGCCGGCGAGGCCGGCGTGCCGTTCTACTCGATCTCCGGTTCCGACTTCGTCGAGATGTTCGTCGGTGTCGGTGCCTCCCGGGTCCGTGACCTGTTCGAGCAGGCCAAGGCCAACGCGCCGGCGATCATCTTCGTCGACGAGATCGACGCCGTCGGCCGCCCCCGCGGTGCCGGCCTGGGCGGCGGGCACGACGAGCGCGAGCAGACGCTCAACCAGATGCTCGTCGAGATGGACGGCTTCGACGTCAAGGGTGGCGTCATCATGATCGCCGCGACGAACCGTCCCGACATCCTCGACCCTGCCCTGCTGCGGCCCGGCCGGTTCGACCGCCAGATCGCCGTCTCGCCCCCTGACATGAAGGGGCGTCTGGACATCCTGAACGTCCACTCCAAGGGCAAGCCGATCGCCGCCGAGGTGGACCTGAGCGTCATCGCCCGTCGTACCCCCGGGTTCACCGGCGCCGACCTGGCCAACGTGGTGAACGAGGCCGCGCTGCTCACTGCCCGCCAGGGCGGCAAGCAGATCACGCTGCCGGTGCTCGAGGAGTCCATCGACCGCGTGATCGCCGGCCCGCAGCGGCGCTCGCGGCTGATGAGCGACAAGGAGAAGAAGGTCACGGCCTACCACGAGGCCGGCCACGCGCTCGTCGCGTACGCGCTCCCGAACACCGATCCGGTGCACAAGGTCACGATCCTGCCCAGGGGTCGGGCCCTCGGTTACACGATGGTCCTGCCGGAGTCCGACAAGTACTCACAGACGCGGGCGGAGCTGCTCGACCAGCTCGCCTACGCCATGGGTGGGCGCGCGGCGGAGGAGCTCGTCTTCCACGACCCGACCACGGGTGCGTCGAACGACATCGAGAAGGCGACGGCCACCGCGCGCGCCATGGTCACGCAGTTCGGCATGAGTGAGAAGCTCGGCGCGGTGAAGTTCGGCCAGGAGTCGGGCGAGGTCTTCCTCGGCCGAGACATGGGCCACCAGCGGGACTACTCCGAGGAGGTCGCCGCGCAGGTCGACTCCGAGGTGCGCACCCTGGTCGAGACCGCGCACCACGAGGCGTGGGAGATCCTCGTCGAGTATCGCGACGTCCTCGACGAGATGGTGCTGCAGCTGCTGGAGAAGGAGACCCTCGGCAAGGAGGAGGTCGCCGCGATCTTCGCCGCGGTCACGAAGCGCCCGCAGCGCGAGCACCCGACGGCGAACGGCAAGCGCCCGCCGTCGGACAAGCCGCCTGTGCTGACCGCGGCCGAGCTCGCGACCCTCAGCCCTGACGAGCTCGACCGGCTCGCCCGCGCCCGTCGCAAGACGAGCGCGCCGCGTCGACCGGCTGCAGTGCGGCGCGAGGCGCAGCCTCCGGCCACACGCCGTGCGCCGCGTCGGCGCCCCGGCACGGACCCGGCCAGCTGACGCTGCTCCCGGTGCTGGGGAGGACCCTCGTCATGGGGGTCCTCAACGTCACCCCTGACAGCTTCAGCGACGGGGGGGACCACGACACCGTGGAGACCGCGATCGCGTACGGCTCCCAGCTCGCTGCCGACGGCGCCGACCTGGTGGACGTGGGCGGGGAGTCGACCCGTCCCGGCGCGCACCGTGTGCCTGAGGCCGTGGAGCTCGAGCGCGTCGTGCCGGTCGTCAGGGCACTCGCCGCGGGCGGGGTGAGCTGCTCCGTGGACACCACGCGACCGGCCGTGGCCGCTGCGGCCGTTGCCGCAGGAGCCGTTCTGGTCAACGACGTCAGCGGCGGGCTGGCCGACCCCGGCATGCTCGACTGCGTCGCCGACCTGGGTGTGCCCTTCGTCGCGATGCACTGGCGCGGTCCCAGCGACGGCATGCAGGACAAGGCCGTCTACGACGACGTCGTCGCCGAGGTCGTTGCCGCGCTCGAGGAGCGCCTCGACGCCTGCGCGAAGGCCGGCGTCACGCAGGTGCTCGTCGACCCAGGCCTGGGCTTCGCCAAGGAGCCCGAGCACAACTGGGCGCTGCTGCGGTCGCTGCCGCGGCTCCAGGAGCTGGGGCCCGTGCTGCTGGGCGCGTCGCGCAAGCGGTTCCTCGGTGAGCTGCTCGACGATCGGGAGCCCAAGGGACGCGACGCGGCGACGACAGCCCTCACCGTGCTGGCCGCGCAGACCGGCTGCTGGGGCGTGCGGGTGCACGACGCGCGCGGCAGCGCCGACGCGGTGCGGGTCGTGGAGAGGATGCGCTGATGGACACCATCGCGCTCACCGGCCTGCGGGTGTGGGGACGTCACGGCGTGCTCCCCGAGGAGCGTCGCGACGGCCAGGACTTCCTCGTGGACGTCGAGCTGTCGCTGGACACGCGGCCGGCAGCGGTGAGTGACGACCTCGCCGACACGGTCGACTACGCGACCCTCGCCGACCGACTGGCTGCCGTGGTTGCCGGGGAGCCGGTCGACCTCATCGAGACCCTGGCGAGCCGGCTCGCCGAGGTGTGCCTCGGGGACGACCGCGTCATCTCCGCGCGGGTGACGGTGCGCAAGCCCGGGGCCCCGATCCCGCACGCCTTCTCCGACGTCGCCGTCACCGTGGTCCGGCCGTAGTGGTCGCCGTGCTGTCCCTGGGCTCGAACGTCGGAGACCGGCTCGCCCACCTGCGCGCCGGTGTCGCCGTGCTCGAGCCGGTGGCCGTCTCCCCGGTCTACGAGACCGCGCCCTGGGGCGGTGTCGTGCAGGACGACTTCCTCAACGTCGTCGTCCTGTGCAGCTACGACGCGCCGGAGGCCTGGCGGCGGGCGACGCTGGCCGAGGACCAGGCGGGACGGGTGCGTGACGTGCGCTGGGGCCCGCGCACCCTCGACGTCGACGTGGTCGTCGCCGACGGCGCCGACCCTGCCCTCGAGCTGCCGCACCCACGAGCCCACGAGCGCGCGTTCGTGCTCGTCCCCTGGCTCGACGTGGATCCCGACGCCGAGCTGCCCGGCCGAGGGAGGGTGGCCGACCTGGTCGTCGACCGGAGCACCGTGCGCCGGGTTGGCGTGCTGTGAGGCCCAGCCGCTGGCCGAGCCTGCTCCTGCTCGTCGTACTGGCCGCTCTCGTGGGGTGGCTGGTGGCGGACCAGGCGTACGGCGACCTGCAGACCCTCCCTGCCGCCGCCCCGTTCACGGCGCTCGTCATCGCCGTGTTCGAGGCGGGGCTGGCGCGCGTCGTGTGGCGAAAGGTCCGCGGACCCGCGGGTGGCCGGCCGATGCACCCGCTGCAGGTCGCCCGGGCGGCCGCGCTGGCCAAGGCGTCCTCGGCCACCGGCGCGCTGCTCCTGGGCTTCTACGGCGGGTTCTTCCTCTGGGTCGTGCAGCGCACCGAGCTGCGGGCGGCCGCGCACGACGCCTGGGTGGCGGGCTGGTCAGCGCTGGCCTGCCTGGGGCTGCTGGTTGCGGCCCTGCTGCTCGAGAAGTCGTGCCGCACCCCGCCGCCGCGTGATGAGATGCAGCCATGAGCTTCGAGAGCCTCTCGACCGAGGACCTGCGGCAGAAGGCCTTCGAGAAGGCCCGGGCGGCCCACGACGTCGGTTTCTTCTGGGACGTGGTCAAGCACCTGCGGGCGTCGCACTCCCTTGCCGCCGAGGACGGCTCGGGTGGCGGTCTGACCGGGTCCATCAGCGACGCCGTGGAGCTCGTCCGCGAGCTGATGGGCAAGGACCTCGGCGACGACGAGCCCCTCCTGCGCGCCAAGTTCGAGGACTACCTGCGCTCCTGAGGCCCTACTTGTCGATGTCGCCGACGACGAAGAAGAAGCTGGCGAGCACCCCCGGCAGGTCGTGCACCCGGGTGCCCGGGAGCACCGCCGGCAGGGCGGCGACGTTGTTGAAGCTGGGGGTCCTCATCGCGAGCCGCCACGGGGTCGTCGCCCCGCGGCTGACGAGGTAGTAGCCGGCAACGCCCGAGGGCGCCTCGGTCCACGCGTAGGTAGCGCCCTCGGGCACCCGGAGGTTCTTCGGCAGCCGCAGGTTCACCGGCCCGTCCGGCAGCCGCTGCAGGCACTCCCGCGCGAGCGCCAGCGCGGTCCGCAGGGACGACAGCAGCGCGAGGAAGCGCCCGGCCGCGTCCCCCCGCCCGTCCCGGTACGGCGGGACGGCGGGCAGCTCGGCGTACGCGAGGTAGGGGTCGTCGCGCCGCAGGTCGAGGTCCAGGCCGGCGTCGCGCGCCACCGGCCCGGACACGCCGTACTGGAGGGCGGTCTCGCGTGAGAGCTGTCCGAGGCCGGTGAGGTGCGCGACGTCGACCGGTGCCTCGAGCGTGCGCTCCACCTCGTCGAGGGCGGTGGCGCAGCGCGTGGTCCAGCCCTCGGGGACGTCCTCGTGCAGGCCGCCGACGCGGGTGTAGACGACGTGCACGCGACCGCCGGTGGCCTCCTCGAGCACCCGCTGCAGCGGGGCCCGGGCGCGGACCCACCGCGGGTCCAGGTACCCGAGGAACATCAGGTGCGAGAGCGCGCGGTTGACCTCGCACAGCAGCGTTCGCAGCCACGTCGCGCGGGCCGGGACGTCCATGCCGAGCATCCGCTCGACGGCGAGCGCGACGCCCACCTCGTTGTTGAACGCCGACAGCCAGTCGTGCCGGTTGGCGAGCATGAGCACCTGGCGGTAGTCACGCACCTCGAACAGCTTCTCGGCGCCGCGGTGCAGCGCGCCGACGAGCGGCTCCGCCGTGAGGACCGTGTCGCCGTCCAGCTGCAGCCGCAGCCGCAGGGAGCCGTGCGTCGACGGGTGGTGCGCGCCGAGCTCCAGGGTGAGGTCGGTGCCCGAGGCGGCCGCCCCGATCCCCGCCACGACCTCGCTCACACGCCCATCCAACCAACCTCGAGGCCCACCGGGCGCACGAGCCAACCGAAGCCACCGAGTCCGTCGGGGTCGAGGAGCTCGCGCGCCTGCGAGGCCTGCTCGAGCCCGACGCCGTCGGCCGACGGCGTGGCCGTCACGCCCAGGGACCGCAGGGCCTCGCCCTGCCGGACCAGGCGCGACCCGGTGGCGGCGGCGCACGAGTCCAGGGCGACGTGCGCCGTCAGGTCGCAGGAGCCGTCGGGGACCGGGCGCACCTGTCGCCCGTCGCGGTAGCCGGTCAGCGTGGGCCGCCTGTCCGCCACCGTGTGGCCGTAGTCGACGGCGACGGCCAGCCCTCGCCGTACCCGCGCGACGGCGGCGGCCCAGGCCAGGTCGCGGGACGCGCCGATCTCGACGCGATGCGGGAGATCAGGCCGAGCGGGCTCGGCCCGGTCTCCCACGACCTCCGGCGGCCACCAGGTGTCGGCCCATCCGGAGGAGAGCGGAGCGCCCAGCGACTCGCGCCCGTCGGGGGAGACCAGCACCAGCCGGCCCTCCTCGAGCACGTCGAGCGGCACGTTGTCGAGCCACTCGTTGGCGATCAGCAGGCCCTCGACCTCGGGAACGTCGCTCCGCAGACCCGGCGCGAGGTCCACCGCCGTCAGCCGCCAGCGCGGGGGGACATCGGGCAGGGCGGCCAGCAGCTCGCCCCGCCCGGCACCGAGGTCGACCAGGTCGAAGGGGTCAGGGGAGCCGAGAGCGAGGTCCACGAGGCCCGCCAGCCGCCGTACGGCGGTCGCGAACAGCGGCACGGCGACGTTGGTGCGGAAGTGGTCCAGGGGTCGCTCTTGCAGGAAGAAGCCGGACGGGCCGTAGAGGGCCGTCTCCCACGCCTCGCTCCAGCTGCGCACCGCACCATCCTGGCGGAGCCAGGCATGAAGGGCTGTGGAGTGCCTCACAAGCCATTGCCGTCTGCTGTGCCGGCGTTACGCTTCCGCTGCAACGTCCGGTACCCCGAGAGGACTGGAACGGTCTCATGAACGCCCCCGCGCGTCCCGATGCTGCCCGCCTGACGGTGGGCGTGATCGGTGTCGGCCGCGTCGGGGCCGTGATCGGCGCCGCACTGGCCAGGGCGGGGCACCAGGTCGTGGCCGTGAGCGCGGTCAGCGAGGCCAGCCGCGACCGGGCCGAGACGTTCCTGCCGGACGCCGAGCTGCTCGAGCCGGCCGAGGTGTGCGCCCGGGCGAGCCTGGTGCTGCTGGCGGTCCCCGACGACGCCCTGCAGGACCTCGTCTCAGGGCTGGCCGCCGTCGGCGCCTTCCAGCGCGGCCAGCTGCTGATGCACGTCAGCGGCCGGCACGGCCTGTCGGTCTTCGCGCCTGCCGTCGGCACGCTCCCCATGGCGCTGCACCCCGTGCAGACCTTCACCGGGATGAGCCTGGACCTCGACCGCATCTCCGGCATCGCGTACGGCGTGACGGCACCGGACGAGCTGCGCCCCATCGCGGAGGCGCTGGTGCTCGAGCTCGGTGGCGAGCCCGTGTGGGTGCGCGACGAGGACCGGCCGCTCTGGCACGCCGCGCTCGCCCACGCCTCCAACCACCTCGTCACCCTGGTGACCAGCGCCGCCGACCTGCTGCGGAAGGCCGGGGCTGAGGACCCGGGTCGCGTGCTCGCGCCGCTCCTGTCCGCAGCGCTGGACGGCGCCCTGCGCCGCGGCGACGCCGCCCTCACCGGTCCGGTCAGCCGCGGCGATGCCGGCACCGTCGCCGCGCACCTGGCGGCCCTTCCGCTCGAGCAGCGCCCGGCGTACCTCGCTCTTGCCCGGCTCACCGCCGACCGCGCGCTCGCGAGCGGCCGGCTCACCCCCTCCCTCGCCGAGGGCCTGCTGGGGGTGCTGTCGTGAACGTCGTCGCCACCCGGGAGGACCTCGCCGCTGCGCGCAAGGCGCTGCCCGGCCGCGTCGCCGTCGTCATGACGATGGGCGCGCTGCACGAGGGCCACGCAGCCCTCGTACGGCGGGCGGGCGAGGTGGCGGACTCCGTCGTCGTCACCGTGTTCGTGAACCCGCTCCAGTTCGGGGCGGGTGAGGACCTCGACCGGTACCCGCGGACGCTCGAGACGGACCTCGCGCTGTGCGAGCGGGAGGGCGCGGACGTCGTGTTCACCCCCACCCCCGAGGTCGTCTACCCGTCCGAACCCGTGGTCCGGGTGAGCGCCGGCAGCATCGGCGAGGGGTTCGAGGGCGCCTCCCGTCCTGGCCACTTCGACGGGGTGCTGACCGTGGTGCTGAAGCTCCTGCACCTGACCTCTCCCGACGTGGCCCTGTTCGGGCAGAAGGACGCCCAGCAGCTGGCTGCCATCCGGCGCATGGTCGAGGACCTCGACGTGCCCGTCGACGTGCTCGCGGTGCCGACGGTGCGGGAGCCAGACGGCCTCGCGCTGTCGAGCCGCAACCGCTACCTGTCCTCAGACGAGCGGCAGAGCGCCCTCGTCCTGTCCCGAGCCCTGGCCACCGGCGACGTCGTCGCCGGCCGGGCGCTGCTCGACGCCGAACCCGGCGTCGCCCCCGACTACCTCGAGCGCGTGGACTCCCGCACGTTCGAGGCGGCGCCCGACGGAGACCTGCTCGTGGTCGCCGCCCGGGTGGGTCCCACCCGCCTGATCGACAACCGCCCCCTCGAGGACCGCTGATGCTCCGTCAGATGCTGACCAGCAAGATCCACCGCGCCACCGTGACGCAGGCTGACCTGCACTACGTCGGCTCCGTGACGGTGGACCAGGACCTGCTCGACGCCGCAGACCTCTACGAGGGCGAGAAGGTCGCCATCGTGGACGTCACCAACGGGGCACGGATCGAGACCTACACGATCGCCGGCCCGCGTGGCTCCGGCGTCATCGGTATCAACGGCGCCGCGGCCCGCCTGATCCACCCGGGGGACCTCGTCATCCTCATCGCCTACGGGCTGATGGAGGACGCCGAGGCCCGCACCCGCAGGCCGAAGGTCGTGTTCGTCGACGCCGACAACAAGGTCATCGGCACCGGCGACGACCCCGCGGAGGCGCTGCCGCAGACCGGACTCAAGCGCGGCGACCTGCGCTACCCCGCCGACCCGCGTGCCCCGCACGTCGGCAGCTACGACGACGACCCCACCCTCGTCTGGTGACCCCGGCATCTCGGCTGCTGGCCCCGCCCCCGGGCTGGACGGTCGAGACCGACGTCGTCGTCGTCGGGTCCGGCGTGGCCGGCCTGATGACCGCGCTGCACGCCGCCGCGCACTACGACGTCCTCGTGGTGACCAAGGTGCGCGTCGACGACGGCTCGACCCGCTGGGCCCAGGGTGGTGTGGCCGCCGCCCTCGGCGCGGACGACTCCCCGGACGAGCACCTGCGGGACACCCTCGAGGCGGGCGCGGGGGTCTGCGACGAGACCGCGGTGCGGGTGCTGTGCGAGGAGGGCCCGTCGCGGCTGCGTGAGCTGATCGCGCTCGGGGCCGCGTTCGACCGGCACCCCTCCGGGGAGCTGCAGCTCACGCGTGAGGGTGGCCACCACCGCGATCGCATCGTGCACGCGGGCGGTGACGCCACGGGTGCGGAGGTGTCCCGTGCCCTGGTCGTCGCGGTGCGCGAGCACCCGAGGATCCGGCTCGTGGAGCACGCGCTCGTGCTCGACCTGCTGCGTGACGCCGAGGGACGTACGGCGGGCGTCACCCTGCACGTCCTCGGCGAGGGCACCGCCGACGGCGTCGGGGCGGTGCACTCGAAGGCGGTCGTCCTCGCGACCGGCGGCATGGGCCAGGTCTTCTCGAGCACCACCAACCCGGCCGTCTCGACCGGCGACGGGGTGGCGCTGGCTCTGCGCGCCGGTGCGGAGGTCATGGACCTGGAGTTCGTGCAGTTCCACCCGACGGCGCTGTGGTTGGGCCCGGCGAGCACCGGTCAGCAGCCCCTCATCTCCGAGGCCGTCCGCGGCGAGGGCGCGTTCCTCGTAGACGCCCAGGGCACCCGGGTCATCACGACCCACGACCACCCGCTCGCAGACCTGGCACCCCGCGACGTCGTGGCCAAGGCCATCACCCGCCGCATGCACGCGCGCGGCGTGGACCACGTCTACCTCGACGCCCGCTGCATCGAGGGTGTCGAGGAGCGGTTCCCGACGATCGTGGCGCGGCTGCGCGAGGAGGGCCTGGACGCCACGCGCGACCTCATCCCGGTCGCGCCCGCCGCGCACTACGCGAGCGGCGGGGTGCGCACCGACCTCGACGGCCGCACCTCCGTGCCCGGCCTCTACGCCTGCGGCGAGGTCGCCTGCACGGGCGTCCACGGCGCGAACCGGCTCGCGTCGAACTCGTTGCTCGAGGGGCTCGTCTTCGCCGGGCGGATCGGTGACGACCTCGCACGAGGCCTCCCCACCCCCGGACAGCCTGTCCCCCAGCCGGACGAGGGCGCCCTGCTCGACCCGACCGTGCGCGCGGACCTGTCCCGCACCATGACCGAGGGCGCCGGCGTGCTGCGGTCGGCCGAGTCGCTCGCCTCGGCCACCAAGGCGCTGCTGGCGCTGGAGGACCGGCCGACCACCGCGCCGTCCCCGGCCGCCTGGGAGGCCACCTCGCTGCACGCGGTGGCCGCTGCGCTCGTGGCCGCTGCGGCGCGCCGCGAGGAGACGCGGGGAACCCACTGGCGCGAGGACTTCCCCCTCCCGGCCGAGCGCTGGCGCGGGCACCTGGTGACCACGCTCGACGGCACCACCTACCGACCCGTGGAGGACTGACCGTGCTCTCCGACGCGACGCTGCAGGCGCTCGCCGCCGCCGGCCTCGAGGCTGCCTACGTCGAGGAGCTGGCCCGGCGAGCGCTGGCCGAGGACCTCGGCGGCGGCGTGGACGTCACGAGCGCCGCGACGATCCCCACCGGTCAGCGGGGAACCGCCGCGTTCGTGCCCCGCACGGCAGGCGTCGTCGCGGGCATCGGCGTCGCGATGGCCTGCCTGGACGTCGCCGCCGACGAGCCGCTGGACCACCAGCTCGTCCGGGAGGACGGGCCGGTCGCCGCGGGCGAGCAGGTGCTGCGCGTGCACGGCATGACGCGGTCGCTGCTGACCGGCGAGCGGTCCGCCCTGAACCTGCTGTGCCACCTGTCCGGTGTCGCGACCCTGACTGCCGCCTGGGTGCAGGCCGTAGACGGCACCGGTGCGCGCATCCGCGACACCCGCAAGACCACCCCGGGCCTGCGCGCGCTGGAGAAGGCTGCCGTGGTCGTAGGTGGCGGCGTCAACCACCGGATGTCGCTGTCGGACGCCGCGCTGGTCAAGGACAACCACGTGGTCGCGGCCGGCGGCGTGACGGCCGCCTTCGAGGCCGTGCGGACCGAGTTCCCGGGTCTGGCGGTCGAGGTCGAGTGCGACACCGTCGCGCAGGTGAAGGAGGTCGTCGAGGCCGGAGCCGACCTGGTGCTCCTGGACAACATGACGGACGACGAGATGCGCGACGCCGTCGCGCTGTGCCGCCCGCGGGGGGTTCGCACGGAGGCCTCCGGCGGGCTCACCCTCGACCGCGCACGCGCCGTTGCAGAGACCGGCGTCGACTACCTGTCGATCGGGGCGCTGACCCACAGCGCCCCGGTCCTCGACCTCGGGATGGACCTGCTCTGATGCTGCTCACCGTCGACGTCGGCAACACCAACATCGTGCTCGGCCTGTTCGACGGCGAGCGGCTCTTCGAGAGCTACCGGCTGCGCACCGACGCCCGCGTGACCGCCGACGAGCTGGCCCTGCTGTTCCACGGACTGCTGGCCAAGCACCCCGAGCCCGACGGCATCTCCGTCTGCAGCACCGTGCCCCAGGTCCTGGACCAGCTGCGGCTCATGGTGGAGCGGTACTACCCCGACGCGGCCACCGTGGTCGTCGGTCCGGGCGTGAAGACCGGCGTGCCGCTGCTCTACGACAACCCCAAGGAGGTCGGGCCGGACCGCGTCGTCAACACCCTCGCCGCCCACACCCTGTACGGCGGCCCCGCGATCGTCGTCGACTTCGGCACCTCGACGAACTTCGACGTGGTGAGCGCCAAGGGCGAGTTCCTCGGCGGGGCGCTCGCGCCCGGGGTGGAGATCTCCGTCGACGCCCTCGCGGCCCGCGCGGCCCGGCTGTTCAAGGTCGAGCTCACCGAGCCGCGGTCGGTCATCGGCAAGACCACCGTCGAGGCCCTGCAGTCGGGGCTGGTCTACGGGTTTGCCTCGCAGGTCGACGGGATGGTCGAGCGGATCAGCCGGGAGCTCGACGCCGACCCCGTCGTCATCGCGACCGGTGGCCTGTCCCACCTGATGGCCGGCATCTGCGAGTCCATCGACGAGCACGAGCCCGACCTCACCCTGATCGGTCTGCGCCTCGTCCACGAGAAGAACGTCTAGCACCGGGCGCCGATAGGCTCGAGCGGGTGAGCGACGAGACCGATCTGCCGGAGCAGGTGCGCATCCGGCGCGAGAAGTACGACCGCCTCGTCGCGGCCGGCACCCCGCCGTACGCGCTGGGGTACGCGCGGACCACGAGCATCGCGGCCGTCCGGGCCGAGCACGAGGGCTTGGCCGCCGACGCCGTGACCGGGCAGGTCGTGGGCCTCACGGGTCGGGTGGTGCTCAGCCGCACCGGCGGCAAGCTGTGCTTCGCGACGCTGTCCGAGGGCGAGTCCCAGGTGCAGGTGATGATCAGCCTCGACCAGGTCGGGGAGGAGCGGCTCGCGGCCTGGAAGTCCGACGTCGATCTCGGCGACCACGTCGGCGTGACCGGTGAGGTCATCTCGAGCAAGCGGGGCGAGCTCTCCGTCCTCGCCACCGAGTGGGCGCTGACCAGCAAGGCGCTGCGCCCCCTGCCCGACAAGCACAAGGGCCTGACCGACCCGGAGGCACGCATCCGGCAGCGGTACCTCGACCTCGCGGTCAACGCCGACAGCCGGCAGATGGTGCGCGAGCGCAGCGTCGTCATCCGCACCGTCCGGGAGATGCTGCACGGCCGCGGCTTCACCGAGGTCGAGACGCCCACCCTGCAGGTCGTGCACGGCGGCGCGGCGGCGCGGCCGTTCCGCACCCACGTCAACGCGCTCGACCTCGACGTCACGCTGCGGATCGCTTTGGAGCTCTACCTCAAGCGCGCCGTCGTCGGGGGCATCGAGAAGGTCTTCGAGATCGGCAAGAACTTCCGCAACGAGGGCATCGACGCCACGCACTTCCCCGAGTTCACGATGCTGGAGTTCTACGAGGCCTACGGCGACTACGACACCGTCGCCGACCTGACCCGAGAGATGGTGCTGGCCTGCGCCCGCGCCGTTGGCCGGACCGTCGTGTGCGACGGGCGGGTCGACCTCGAGCAGCCGTGGCGCAGCGCCACCCTGTACCAGCTCGTCTCCGAGGTCGTCGGCACGACCGTCGACGCGGGCACGCCTGCCGAGGCCCTCACCGCGCTCGCCGACACGCACGACGTCGCGCTGCAGCCCGGGTGGAGTGCCGGCGAGATCGCGCTCGAGCTGTTCGAGAAGCTCGTCGAGCACACGCTGGTGCAGCCGACGTTCGTGCGCGACTACCCCGTGGACGCGCGCCCGCTCGCCCGCGACCACCGTGACGACCCCCGGCTCGCCGAGGCCTGGGACCTCGTCATCGGCGGGGTCGAGCTCGCCACCGGGTACTCCGAGCTGGTCGACCCGGTCGAGCAGCGTCGCCGCCTCACGGAGCAGTCACTCAAGGCAGCCGGCGGCGACGCCGAGGCGATGCAGCTCGACGAGGACTTCTTGCGAGCCCTCGAGCACGGCGCGCCGCCCATGGGCGGGCAGGGGATGGGACTGGACCGGCTCGTCATGCTGCTCACCGGTGAACCGATCAGGGAGACGATCCTCTTTCCCCTGGTGCGCCCGCAGAATTGATTTAGCAGGGCATTTCCGCTTTGCTTTCCCTCGAATAACCGCAGCATTCTTCGAGAGGAAATCCGCAATGGCTCAGAGGGTCCAGGTCCTGCTCGTGTGCGACCTGCACGAGGGTGACGTCGAGGGCACCGAGACCGTGAGCTTCTCGGTCGACGGCGCAGCCTACGAGATCGACGTCTGCACGGCCCACGGGGCGGAGCTGCGCGACGCCTTCGCCCCCTTCGTCGGGGCCGCGCGCCGGGCCGGCCGGTCAACGGCACCTGCCCGTCGCGGTCGCGCGTCGAGGGCCGGCGGCGACCGGGACACCGGCGCGATCCGCGAGTGGGCGAAGAAGAACGGGCACAAGGTCAGCGAGCGCGGCCGCCTGTCCGCCACCGTCCTGTCGGCGTACGACGCGGCCCACTGACCCGACACGTTTCGCTCGTGGCGTAGCGGTCACGGGGAACGCAGGGCGCCGTCGTCCGGTTGGACCGGTACGGCGGGCAGCCCGCGGGATCGAGAACTCCTCCTTCACGTGTCTGGTCGCAGGGTTAGTGTGCGAGGTGAGGCGGGTCGCGACATCCCGTCGAGGGCAAGGCGTGAGGAGCGAGTGATGTTCGAGAGGTTCACCGACCGAGCCCGACGGGTGGTCGTCCTGGCGCAAGAGGAAGCCAGGATGCTCAACCACAACTACATCGGGACCGAGCACATCCTGCTCGGCCTCATCCACGAGGGCGAGGGCGTCGCCGCCAAGGCGCTGGAGTCCCTGGGCATCTCGCTCGAGGCCGTCCGCAGCCAGGTCGAGGAGATCATCGGGCAGGGCCAGCAGGCGCCGTCCGGTCACATCCCCTTCACGCCGCGAGCGAAGAAGGTCCTGGAGCTGAGCCTGCGCGAGGCGCTGCAGCTGGGCCACAACTACATCGGGACCGAGCACATCCTGCTCGGGCTCATCCGCGAGGGCGAGGGCGTCGCGGCCCAGGTCCTGGTCAAGCTCGGCGCCGACCTCAACCGTGTGCGCCAGCAGGTGATCCAGCTGCTGTCCGGCTACCAGGGCAAGGAGCCCCAGGCCGCCGGCGGTCCGGCGGAGGGCACGCCCAGCACGAGCCTCGTGCTCGACCAGTTCGGCCGCAACCTCACGCAGGCCGCTCGCGAGTCCAAGCTCGACCCGGTCATCGGGCGCGAGAAGGAGATCGAGCGGGTCATGCAGGTGCTGTCGCGCCGCACCAAGAACAACCCGGTCCTCATCGGGGAGCCCGGCGTCGGCAAGACCGCCGTCGTCGAGGGGCTGGCGCAGGCCATCGTCAAGGGCGAGGTGCCCGAGACGCTGAAGGACAAGCAGCTCTACACCCTCGACCTGGGCGCCCTGGTCGCCGGCAGCCGTTACCGCGGCGACTTCGAGGAGCGGCTGAAGAAGGTCCTGAAGGAGATCCGCACGCGCGGCGACATCATCCTGTTCATCGACGAGCTCCACACCCTCGTCGGCGCCGGTGCCGCAGAGGGCGCCATCGACGCCGCCAGCATCCTCAAGCCGATGCTGGCCCGTGGCGAGCTGCAGACGATCGGTGCGACGACGCTGGATGAGTACCGCAAGCACCTGGAGAAGGACGCTGCGCTCGAACGCCGGTTCCAGCCCATTCAGGTCCCGGAGCCGTCGCTGGCGCACACCAT
>DATLCV010000022.1:0-15387 GCA_035526225.1 Mycobacteriales bacterium | reverse complement strand
ACGAAGTACTTGATGTTGTCGAAGTCGATGCCGGTCAGGTCGGAGCCCCATGTCGGCATGGGCTTCTTGTGGAACAGCCTCAGGCCCTTGAGCCGCAGGTCGAGCATCCACTGCGGCTCGGACTTCTTCGCCGAGATGTCGCGGACGACCTCCTCGTTGAGACCGCGTCTCGCCGAGGCGCCGGCGACGTCCGAGTCGGACCACCCGAACTTGTAGCTGCCGAGGCCCTCGAGGGCCTGGTCCTGTGCGGTGGTCATGCGGTGACCTTCCTGGCGTTGCCCGCACCGAGCGGGATGTACGTCGTGCAGACACCGTCGCCGTGGGCGATGGTGGCGAGCCGCTGGACGTGCACGTCGAGCAGCGTGGAGATCGCGGCGGTCTCGGCATCGCACAGCTGCGGGAACTCCGCAGCGACGTGCCGGACCGGGCAGTGGTGCTGGCACAGCTGGACGCCGAAGCCCTGGGCCGAGACGCCGGCAGCGTAGCCGTCGGCGCTCATCGCCTCGGCGAGCGCCGCAGGCCTGTCCTCGGCGGTCGCGACCTGGGCGTACCGCGCCTCGAGCTCCGACTGCCGGGTGTCGGCGAAGGCCTGCACCTGCTCCGGCGCCATGAAGCGCAGCGCGGCGACGGCGAGGTCGTCGTACCCGCTGGGTCCCGCGGCGTGGCCGGCGTCGGTGAGGGCGTAGAGGCGGGCAGGCCTGCCTCTCGTCACCACCCGACGGCGGGCCTCACGGGTCGTCACCGAGCCGTCGGCGAGCAGCGCGTCGAGGTGCCGGCGGATCCCGGGCTGGGTGAGGCCGAGGCGCTCGCCCAACGTGGCTGCCGTGGAGGGACCGAGCTCGAGGAGCAGCGCGAGCACGCGCTCCCGGGTGCCCGTCTGCTCGCCCACGCTTTTCACAACGTCAGTGTTGCCTAATTCCCTTCCCCCGTCGAACCGGAGATCCGTGACCACGACCACGCAAGGAACCCTTACCTGGCGATCTGGCGGGTCCTCCCGCCTAGGCTCTCCCCCGTGACGTCCGCCGCGCTCGAGGTCTGCGATCTCGTCAAGCGGTACGGCAAGCGCACCGCTGTGGACGGGCTGTCCTTCACCGCCGCAGCGGGCCAGGTGACCGCGTTGCTCGGCCCCAACGGGGCGGGCAAGACCACGACCATCGAGGTGGCCGAGGGCTTCCGGGATCCCGACGGCGGCGCGGTGCGCGTGCTCGGGCTGGACCCGCGCGACCAGGCCGTCAAGCACCGCGTCGGGGTGATGCCGCAGACCGGCGGTGGCTACCCCGGCCTTCGGGCCGGTGAGCTGCTGCGCCTCGTGGCGTCGTTCCACCGCGACCCGCACTCCCCCGCCGATCTCCTCGAGCGGCTGGGCCTGTCCGAGGTCGAGCGCATCCCTTTCCGCCGGCTCTCAGGCGGGCAGCAGCAGCGGCTGTCACTGGCCATGGCCGTCGTCGGCCGCCCCGAGCTCGTCTTCCTCGACGAGCCCACGGCCGGCCTGGACCCGCAGGCCCGCCGGGCCACCTGGGACCTCGTGCACGCGCTGCGCCGCGACGGCGTCAGCGTGCTGCTGACCACCCACCTCATGGACGAGGCCGAGCAGCTCGCCGACCACGTCGTCGTGGTGGACCACGGCCGCCTCGTCACCGAGGGCACCGTGCACGCGCTCACCGCTCACGGTGCGGCCGGCCAGCTGCGGTTCACGGCCCCGCCCGGGCTGGACCTCGACGCGCTCGCCGCCGCCCTCCCCCCGGCGTGCCGCCTGTCCGCCGTCGGGGGCAGCTACCTCGTCGAGGGCCCCGCCGGCCCGCAGCTGCTCGCCGACGTCGCGAACTGGTGCGCCGCCAACGACGTGGTCGCCCGCGACCTGCAGGTGGAGACCCGCACCCTCGAGGACGTCTTCCTCGACCTCACCGGCCGCGAGCTCCGGACATGAGCACCTGGGCTCCCGGCGCACTGGCCCCCGCGCCTGCCGCCGCCTCGCACGGCGCCATGCTCCTGGCACAGACGCGGGCGGAGCTCGCCCTCGTGCTGCGCAACGGCGAGCAGCTGCTGCTCACCATGATCATCCCGCTGGGCCTGCTGGTGGGTCTGGCGAAGGTCCCCGCCGTGACGGTCGAGGGGCGCCGCATCGACTTCTTCGTCCCCGGCATCCTTGCGCTCGCGATCATGTCGACCGCGTTCACCGGCCAGGCGATCGCCACCGGCTTCGACCGCCAGTACGGCGTGCTCAAGCGCCTCGGCGCCACGCCGCTCCCCCGGTCGGTGCTGCTGCTGGCCAAGACGCTCGCGGTCCTCGCCGTCGAGCTCGTGCAGGTGGTCCTGCTCTGCACGGTCGGGCTGGCGCTCGGGTGGGAGCCGCACGGATCTTTCCTCGGCACCGTGCTGCTCATCGCGCTGGGAACGGCTGCCTTCGCCGGTCTCGGACTACTGCTCGGCGGCACCCTTCCCGGCCTCACCACGCTCGCCGTCGCCAACCTCGTGTGGCTGGTGCTGCTGGCGCTCGGTGGGGTCGTCTTCCCCCTGACCGAGTACGGCGGGGTGGCGGACCTGCTGGTCTACCTCCCGACCGCGGCGCTGTCCGACGGGCTGCGGTCGCTGCTGCAGGACGGCAGCTTCGTCGTACGGGACGCTCTCGTCCTGCTGGCGTGGGCGGTCGCCGGCCTCAGCGCCGCGTCGCGGTGGTTCCGTTGGGAGTAGTCCGGCGGCTGGCCGTGTCGGCTCTCGTACTGCAGATGGCGCTCGTCGTGAGCGGTGGAGCGGTTCGCGTGACGGGCTCCGGCCTCGGGTGCCCCAGCTGGCCCACGTGCACGAGCAGCTCGCTGAGCACGACGTCGGAGCTCGGGCTGCACGGGGCCATCGAGTTCGGCAACCGCCTCCTGGCCGTCGTCATGGAGGCCGTCGGCGTCCTGCTCGTCCTCGCCGTGCGCAGGCACGCCCCGCGGCTCACCCGGCTGGCCCTCGTGCAGGCGCTGGTGGTGCCCCTGCAGGCCGTGATCGGCGGGCTGCTCGTGCTGTCGGACCTGAACCCGTACGTGCTGATCCTGCACTTCCTGACGAGCTTCCCCCTCGTCTACTGCGCGGCCTGGCTGCTGTGGTCGCTGTCCCCGGCCACCGCGTCCCCTGCCATCCTGTCCCCTGCCACCCAGGCGGAGGCGTCCGTGCCGCCGCCCATGCGCACGCTCTCGGTGCTGCTCGTCGTCAGCGCCGCCGCCGTCCTGGTCCTGGGCACGCTCGTCACGGGCACCGGGCCGCATGCCGGTGACCCCGACGTCGAGCGGCTGCCGTTCAACCCGCTCACGGTCACGCGCCTGCACACCGACGCGGTCTACGTCCTGGTCGGCCTCGTGCTCGCGGCGCTGGCGCTCACCTGGGGCACCTCGCTGCGCCGCTGGGCCCTGCTTCTCGCCGCACTGGTCCTGGGCCAGGGTGCCTTGGGCTACTGGCAGTACTTCCACGGCGTGCCGCCGTTCGCGGTGGCGGTGCACGTCGCCGGCGCCACCGCCGTCTTCACCACGGCAGTGTGGCTCCAGCTCAGCTCCCGCCGTACCACGCCTGCCTGACCGGATGCGCCAGGAAGGACCGACCCCGCGCGGCCCGATCTAGCGCAACCTGTCCCGGGCGGCACGTGCACAGGTGCCCTGCAACCACTGCTCGGCCTCGGCGTGCGAGCGCAGGTGCACCACGGGCAGGTCCGGGCGCACCGCGGCCACCCGTGCCGCCGTCGTGGAGTGCGTGCGCCACGCCCAGCGGACGATGTGGTCAGGGTCGGTGAAGAACGTGCGCAGGGGCGGCTCCACGTTGCCGTTCCACAGGCGCTGACGACGGACCTTGCGGCCAAGGGTCCGGCGGACGACCTGGCGCACCACCGTGCTGCGGGACAGGTCGAGCCACACCAGGAGATCGGCGCGCTCCGCGAGGAGCTCCCGCACCTCGGGGTACTGCCACTCGGTCACCCACTCCGGCCGGCTGGTGAAGGCCTCCACGTCCGACGCGAACTCCGGGCGCCGGGTCCAGCCCGGCCCGTGGAAGAGCGCGTCGATCTCGACGTGAGGGGCCTCGATGACGTGAGCGATGCGTGCGGCCAGGGTCGTCTTCCCCGAGCCTGACGTCCCCGCCACCACGACCCGCCTCGGCACGACCGGGAGCGGATCATGAGCACTCAGCACAGCGTCAGGCTCGGGACAGCTCGGCTGCCCGCCGTACGGCCTGGGCGAAGCGGGCTGCGGAGCCGGGTGCGTGGCGCAGGAACAGCGAGGGCTCGGTGACCTCGAGCTCGATGAGCACGGGTCCCGGCAGCAGGTCGACGCGGGCGTAGAGGAGCTCGTCACCCCAGCCGCGTACGACGGACAGCACCCGCTCGGCCAGCGCGACCTCCTCCGGCGACGGGACCCGCGGCGTCGTGAGCTGCCTGCTGACGACGGTGTTGTCGATGCCCCCGCCGACGGTGAGCACGGGGCCCTTGCGGGCGGCGTGCGAGACCTCGCCGCCGAAGACCAGGACGGCCGTCTCCCCCTCGGTGTCCACGGCCGAGAGGTAGGGCTGGACCATCGCGACCCTGCCCTGCGCCAGGAGGGAGCGGACGTGCTCGATCGCCGCGGGGTCGCCGGCCGGGTACGCCGCGCTGTCCCGTGCCCCGGCCGACACGGTGGGCTTCACGACGAACGCGTGGTCCGGGGGCGTCCACCCGTCGAGCGCCATCAGGTACGTCGTGGGGACGACGGGGATGCCCGCCTCGGCGAGCCGTCCCAAGTAGGCCTTGTCGGTGTTCCACGCGACGACCGAAGCGGAGTTCAGGAGCCGCGGCACCGATCGCGTCCAGGCGAGGAACTCCTCGTGCCGCTCCCAGTAGTCCCAGGTCGTCCGGATGACCACGAGGTCGTATGCCGCCCAGTTGACGGCGGGGTCGTCCCAGACCGTGAGGTCCACCTCGAGCCCCTCGGCGGCAAGCGCGGCCAGCAGCTCCGGGCCGTCCTCGTCGAGGTCCGGGAACGAGGCGGCTGTCGCCAGCGCGACCCGCGGCATCAGACGAGCTGGTCGACGGCGACGGCCAGGAACAGCAGCGCCAGGTACGTGATCGAGAAGTGGAACAAGCGCATCGGGTTGAAGTCGGCACCGCCGCGGACGCGGGCCTCGAGGACGTGCGCCTCGCGCAGGAAGACCGCGCCGAGCACACCGGCGGACACCCAGTAGACGAGCCCGGTGTCGAACGCCAGCAGGGCGGACGTCGCCACCATCGCCCAGGAGTAGGCGACCACGCGCGTCGCCACCGCCTGGGGCGTCGCGACCACCGGGAGCATGGGGATGTTGGCCCGGGCGTAGTCGTCCTTGAACCGCATCGCCAGCGCCCAGAAGTGCGGCGGGGTCCAGAAGAAGATCACGGCGAACAGCACGACGGCCGCCCAGGACAGCGACCCGGTGACCGCCGCCCAGCCGATGAAGACCGGCATGCACCCGGCCGCCCCGCCCCAGACGATGTTCTGCGACGTGCGGCGCTTGAGCACCATCGTGTAGACGCAGACGTAGAACAGGATGGCGGCGTCGGCCAGCCCGGCGGCCAGCCAGTTCGTCGTCAGCCCCAGCTCGACCGTGGCGACCACCCCGAGCACCACGCCGAACACGAAGGCCGCGCGAGGGGTCACCGTGTGCTGCACCAGCGGACGCCGGGCGGTGCGATCCATCACGACGTCGATGTCGCGGTCCCACCAGCAGTTGAGCGCGTTCGCCGAGCCCGCGGCAAGGGTGCCGCCGAGGAGCGTCCAGGCGACCAGGGACCAGCCCGGCCAGCCCCGCGCCGCCAGCACCATCGTGGGCACGGTCGTGACGAGGAGCAGCTCGATGATCCGGGGCTTGGTGAGCGCGACGTACGCACCGACCCGTGCACCGACGCGGGCGCGCAGGGCGACCGCCCCGGCGGCCTGCACGCGCGCCTCGGCCACCGCAGTCACGCGCCGGATCCTACCGGGGCTGACCCGCAGCAACGCGCGGGAGTGACCCGTGCCCTGCGGGATAGGGTCACAGGCGTCGGACGAGGCCGGTCGAAGGGCAAGGGGAGCACGTGAGCGCGCTGGAGTGGACGGACCTCGACAGGCGGGCGGTGGACGTGCTCCGCGCGCTCGCCATGGACTCCGTCGAGGCCTGCGGGTCGGGGCACCCCGGTACGGCGATGAGCCTGGCGCCGGCGGCGTACCTGCTCTTCCAGCGGCACCTGCGTCACGACCCGAGCGACCCCGCGTGGACCGGCCGGGACCGGTTCGTCCTCAGCTGCGGGCACTCGAGTCTGACGCTCTACCTGCAGCTGTACCTCAGCGGGTACGGCCTCACGGTCGACGACCTCGCGCACCTGCGGCAGTGGGACTCGCTCACGCCGGGCCACCCCGAGCACGGGCACACCCCCGGCGTCGAGACCACGACCGGGCCGCTCGGGCAGGGCGTTGCGAACGCCGTCGGCATGGCGTTCGCCGCGCGCCGCGAGCGCGGGCTGCTCGACCCCGAAGCGCCGGCCGGCACGTCACCGTTCGACCACCACATCTGGGCCTTCGCCTCCGACGGCGACCTGCAGGAGGGCGTCTCCGGCGAGGCCAGCAGCCTCGCCGGCACGCAGCGCCTGGGCAACCTCACGCTGCTGTGGGACGACAACCACATCTCCATCGAGAACGACACCGACATCGCGTTCACCGAGGACGTGTGCGCGCGCTACGAGGCCTACGGCTGGCACGTGCAGCGCGTCGACTGGACCGGCACCGACGGGGCCTACGCGGAGGACGTCGCCGCGCTCGACAAGGCCTTCCGTGCCTCGGTCGCGGAGACCGGACGGCCGTCCTTCATCGCGCTGCGAACGATCATCGGCTGGCCGGCTCCCAACCTGCAGAACAGCGGCAAGGCCCACGGCGCCGCCCTGGGCGCCGCCGAGGTGGCGGCCACCAAGACGATCATGGGGCTGGACGCCGAGGCGACCTTCGCCGTACCGGACGACGTGGTCGAGCACGGGCGCGCGGTGATCGCACGCGGCCGCGAGGCCCGCAGCGCCTGGCAGGCGGAGTACGACGCCTGGGCCGCGGCCAACCCGACCGGCAAGGCCCTGCACGACCGGCTCGCGACGCGCACCCTTCCTGATGGCTGGGCGGACGCGCTCCCGACGTACCCGGCGGATGCAAAGGGCGTCGCCACGCGCAAGGCCTCCGGCGAGGTCCTCGCCGCGCTGGCCCCAGCCCTGCCCGAGCTGTGGGGCGGCTCCGCGGACCTGGCGGAGAGCAACAACACCGCCATCAAGGGTGAGCCGTCGTTCCTGCCGGAGGACCGGCAGACCAAGGACTGGCAGGGCGGGCCGTACGGCCGCATCCTGCACTTCGGCGTCCGCGAGCACGCGATGGGCTCGATCATGAACGGCATCGCGCTGCACGGCGGCACCCGGGTGTACGGCGGCACGTTCCTCGTCTTCTCCGACTACATGCGCCCGGCGGTCCGGCTGGCGGCGCTGATGAAGCTGCCGGTGACGTACGTCTGGACGCACGACTCCATCGGCCTGGGCGAGGACGGCCCGACGCACCAGCCGGTCGAGCACCTGTCGACGCTGCGCGCGATCCCCGGCCTTGACGTCGTCCGGCCCGCGGACGCGAACGAGACCGCGGTGGCCTGGCGCACTGTCCTGGGTCACAGCGACCGCCCTGCGGCGCTGTGCCTGACCCGGCAGAACGTGCCCACGTTCGACCGGTCGCAGGTCGCGAGCGCCGAGCTGGTGAGCAAGGGCGGCTACGTCCTGGCCGACGCGAGCGACGGGCAGCCGAAGGTCGTGCTGATGGCGACCGGCTCCGAGGTGCAGATCGCCGTCGCCGCCCGTGAGGTGCTCGAGGCCGAGGGCACGCCCACCCGCGTCGTGTCGCTCCCCTGCTTCGAGTGGTTCGAGGAGCAGGACGAGGCCTACCGGCTGACTGTCCTCCCGCCGAACGTGAAGGCCCGCGTCTCGGTCGAAGCCGGGATCGCCATGAGCTGGCAGCGGTATCTCGGCGACCACGGGGTAGCCGTCTCCCTCGAGCACTTCGGCGCCAGCGCGTCGTACTCCGTGCTGTACGAGCAGTTCGGGTTCACCACCGACCGGGTCGTGGCAGCGGCGCACGCGTCGCTCGTCCGCCAGGCGCACTGAGAAGAAGAGGAAACCCACGTGACCGACCACCTCGCTGACCTGTCCGCTGCAGGAGTGGCGGTCTGGCTCGACGACCTCTCCCGCCAGCGGCTGCAGTCCGGCAACCTGCTCGACCTCGTCACGCACAGGCACGTCGTCGGGGTCACCACGAACCCGACCATCTTCCAGAAGGCGATGGCCGAGGGCTCGGCGTACGACGAGCAGCTGGCCGAGCTCGCCCTGCGCGGCATCCAGGTCGACGAGGCGGCGCGCCTGATGCAGACCTACGACGTCCGCTGGGCCTGCGACGTCCTGCGTCCCGCGTACGACGCGAGCGGCACCGTCGACGGGCGTGTCTCGATCGAGGTCGACCCGCGGCTGGCCAAGAACACTGACCGCACCGTCGCCGAGGCGAAGGCGCTGTGGTGGCTGGTCGACCGGCCGAACCTGTTCATCAAGATCCCAGCGACGCTCGAGGGCCTGCCGGCGATCACCGCGACGCTCGCCGCCGGCATCTCCGTGAACGTCACGCTCATCTTCAGCCTGTCCCGCTACGACGCGGTCATGGACGCGTTCCTGACCGGGATGGAGCAGGCGAAGGCGAACGGCCACGACCTGAGCAGCATCGGCTCGGTCGCGAGCTTCTTCGTGAGCCGCGTGGACACCGAGATCGACAAGCGCCTCGGCGAGGGCCACTCCCTTCGCGGCAAGGCAGCCGTTGCGAACGCCCGCCTCGCCTACCAGCACTACGAGCAGGTCTTCGGCTCGGAGCGGTGGCAGGCGCTGGCCGCGGACGGTGCTCACCCGCAGCGCCCGCTCTGGGCCTCGACCGGTACGAAGGACCCCGCCTACCCCGACACGCTCTACGTCACCGAGCTGGTCGCGGCGGGGACCGTGAACACGATGCCCGAACCCACCATGGACGCCGTCGCGGACCACGGCGAGCTGCAGGGTGACACCGTGACCGGGCACTACGCCGAGGCCCTGCAGGTGCTCGACGAGCTCAAGGCTGCAGGCGTCGACTACGACGAGGTGGTGGATCTGCTCGAGCGGGAAGGGGTCACGAAGTTCGAGGACTCCTGGGCCGAGCTCATCGCCTCCACCAGCGAGCAGCTGGCCCGGGCCGGGAAGTGACCGTCGGCGTCACCGTCCAGGGCGAGCCGCTGCAGGCCGCTCAGACGGCGGCGCTCACCGAGCTCAGGGAGGCGCGCGTCCCGGAGCGACTGGCCGACCGCGACGCCTCGCTCTGGGGAGCCGACGCCGTGGACGAGGCCGGTGTCCGGCTGGGCTGGCTCGACGTGGTCGCCGCCTCCCGGACGCTGCTGCCCGAGCTGCTGGCCCTGCGCGACGAGCTGCGCAGCGAGGGCCTCGACCGGGTCGTCCTGTGCGGCATGGGTGGGTCCTCGCTCGCCCCCGAGGTCATCTGCCGTGAGGCGGGCGTGCCGCTCATCGTCCTGGACTCGACGCACCCCGACCAGGTCCGGGCGGCGCTGGACGGCGACCTGGCGCGCACCGTCGTGGTGGTCTCCAGCAAGAGCGGCGGAACCGTCGAGACCGACAGCCAGCGCCGCTCGCTCGTGGCAGCCCTCACCGATGCCGGCGTCGATGCCCGGCAGCGCGTCGTCGTCGTCACCGACCCCGCGTCGCCCCTGGAGCAGCTGGCCCGCGAGCAGGGCTACCGCGCGGTCTTCCTCGCCGACCCCCACGTCGGGGGGCGCTACAGCGCGTTGACCGCGTTCGGCCTGGTGCCCTCGGCCCTGGCCGGGGCCGACGTCGAGATGCTGCTCGTGCAGGCCGAGCCTGCGCTCGGTGCGCTGCACGCCGACGACGCGCCCGGCCTCGCTCTCGGGGCAGCCATCGGTGCGGCGGGACGCGACAAGCTCGCGCTCGACGAGAGCGGCTCCGACCTCATCGGCTTCGGCGACTGGGCCGAGCAGCTCATCGCCGAGTCCACCGGCAAGCAGGGCACCGGGTTGCTGCCCGTCGTGGTGGAGCCCGGCGCGCCCGAGGTCCGCTGGCCGGCCGACGACGTGCACGTCATCCGGCTGGCCGCCCCCGCGCCGCCCCTGGGCACGATGGTGACGGGCCCGCTCGGCGCGCAGCTCGTGGTGTGGGAGCACGCCGTCGCCGTCGCCGGACGGCTGCTCGGCATCAACCCGTTCGACCAGCCCGACGTGGAGAGCGCCAAGACCGCCGCCCGCGGGCTGCTCGAGGGGGCACCCGCCGCGGAGGACCCGGCGTTCGTCGACGGCGCTATCGAGGTGCGCGCGACCCCAGGCCTCGTCGACGGCGTGACGACGGTCGCGGGCGCGGTCGAGGCTTTGCTCGCGACGCTGCCCGCGCACGGCTACGTCGCCGTGATGGCATACCTCGACCGGCTCCGTGACGCCGAGCTCGCCACCGTCCGCGGCCCGCTTGCCCGCCGCACCGAGCGGCCGGTGACCTTCGGCTGGGGACCGCGGTTCCTGCACTCGACAGGGCAGTTCCACAAGGGCGGTCCGCCGGTCGGGGTGTTCGTGCAGCTCACCGGCCTGGTCGAGCAGGACCTGGCGGTGCCGGGCCGCGCCTTCACGTACGGCGACCTGATCACCGCGCAGGCTGCCGGTGACGCGCGGGTCCTCGCCGACCACGGCCGGCCTGTGCTCCGGCTGCACCTGACCTCCCGTGCCGGGCTCGAGCAGGTCCTCGAGGCGCTGCGGTGACGGACCGCCCGAACCCCCTGCGCGACCCCCGCGACCGCCGGCTCCCACGCGTGCCAGGGCCGTGCGCCCTCGTCGTGTTCGGAGTCACCGGCGACCTGGCGCGCAAGAAGCTCATCCCGGCCGTCTACGACCTCGCCAACCGCGGCCTGCTGCCGCCGGGCTTCGTCCTCCTGGGCTTCGCGCGACGCGACTGGCAGGACGGCGACTTCGAGCAGCTGGCGCGCAAGGCCGCCGTGGACGGGGCACGCACCGAGTTCCGCGAGGACGTCTGGCAGCGCCTCGCCGAGGCCACCAAGTTCGTCTCCGGCTCCTTCGACGACGACGCGGCCTTCGACCTGCTGGCGCAGACCCTGAAGGACCTGGACGCCTCGCACGGCACAGGGGGCAACGCGGCCTTCTACCTGTCGATCCCGCCGAGCGCGTTCCCGGTCGTGCTCAAGCAGATGGACCGGACCGGGATGGCCGACAACGAGGCCACGCAGAGCTGGCGTCGCGTCGTCGTGGAGAAGCCGTTCGGGCACGACCTCGCGAGCGGCCAGGAGCTCAACACGCTCGTCGACTCGGTGTTCACAGCACCCGACGTGTTCCGCATCGACCACTACCTGGGCAAGGAGACGGTGCAGAACCTGCTGGCGCTGCGCTTCGCCAACACCCTGTTCGAGCCGATCTGGAACAGCCACCACATCGACTCGGTGCAGATCACCATGGCTGAGGACGTCGGCATCGGCTCGCGCGCCGGCTTCTACGAGGGCACCGGTGCCGCGCGCGACGTCCTGCAGAACCACCTGCTGCAGCTGCTGGCCCTGACCGCCATGGACGAGCCCGTCCGCTTCGACGCTGAGTCCCTGCGCACCGAGAAGCGCAAGGTGCTCGGCGCGATCGTCCTGCCGAAGGACCTCCGCCCGTACGCCGTCCGCGGGCAGTACGACCAGGGCTGGCTGGCCGGCGAGCGTGTGAAGGCCTACCGCGACGAGGAGGGCGTCGCCCCCGGCTCCACGACCGAGACCTACGCCGCTGTCCGGCTCGACGTCGACACCCGGCGCTGGGCCGGCGTGCCGTTCTACCTGCGCACCGGCAAGCGGCTTCCCCGACGGGTGACCGAGATCGGCATCGTGTTCCGCAAGGCGCCACACCTTCCCTTCGCGGGCACGGACGTCGAGGAGCTGGGCAGCAACCAGCTCGTCGTGCGGGTGCAGCCCGACGAGGGCGTCACCCTGCGCTTCGGCTCGAAGGTGCCCGGCACGACGATGGAGGTCCGCGACGTCGCCATGGACTTCTCGTACGGCGAGGCCTTCACCGAGAACTCCCCCGAGGCCTACGAGCGGCTGCTGCTCGACGTCCTGCTGGGTGATGCCTCGCTGTTCCCCCGCAACGAGGAGGTCGAGGAGTCGTGGCGGGTCGTCGACCCGATCGAGGCGATGTGGGCCGAGGGGGGCGAGCCGGAGCCGTACCGCGCCGGCGAGTGGGGGCCCACGGGCGCCGAGGAGATGCTCGCCCGCGACGGCCGCACCTGGCGCCGGCCATGACTCGGCACCCGTCATGACCACGCTGTCCCTGGAGGGCGTGTGACCACGCTGTGGGACACCTCCGGCACGCAGGTCGTCAAGGCGCTCGCGGTCGAGCGCCGGCACTCCGGTGCGGTGTCCTCCGGCCTCGCGCTGACCCTCGTCAGCGTCGTCGACGAGGCACTGGTGGCGGAGGCCGAGCAGGCCGCCACCGCCGCGGCCGCGCAGCACCCCTGCCGCCTGCTGCTCGTCGTACGCCACCGGGTGGACGCTCCGGCGCCGCGCCTGGACGCGGAGGTCTCCGTCGGCGGGCGGCTCGGTCCGGGTGAGGTCGTCGTCATGCGGATGTACGGCCGGCTCGCGCTGCACGCGGAGTCCGTGGTGCTCCCGCTGCTGGCGGCCGACGCGCCTGTGGTCACGTGGTGGTACGGCCCGCCACCGGACAGGATCGCGACCGACCCGCTCGGCGTGCTCGCCGACCGCCGCATCACCGACTGCCGTACGGCGGCCGACCCGCTCGCGGCCCTGCGCACCCGAGCCGAGGACTACGCGCCGGGCGACACGGACCTGGCCTGGACACGCACGACGCTGTGGCGCGGTCTGTGCGCCTCCGCGTTCGACTCCCTCACCGGCGAGGTCGAGTCGCTCCGGGTGAGCGGTGAGGCGAGCAACCCCAGCCGCGCCCTGCTCGCCGGCTGGTTGACCGCTCGGCTCGGGATCGGCGTCACCCTCGAGGACACCTCCGGCCCAGGCGTGACGGGCGTCGAGCTCGGCGTCGGCGGCACCTCGGTCAGCCTCACCCGCACCGACGGTCGCACCGCCGTCGTCCGCCGTCCCGGCCAGCCCGACCGGTCGCTCCCGCTGCCGCGGCGTGAGCTCAGCGACCTGCTCGCCGAGGACCTGCGCCGGCTGGACGCCGACGACACCTACGCCGAGGCGCTGCAGGAGGCCACCGGCACGTCCGGCCTGCCGGAGCGGCCCAAGCAGCGGGTGCACGAGTGGCGCGACCCGGCGGAGACCGGAGCCCCGTGAGCGGGCCGACAGTCGTCGTCCACCGCGACCCCTCAGCTGTCGCCGAGAGCGCCGCCGAGCGGCTCGTCCCGGCGCTGGTGGACGCTCAGCGCGACCGGGGCAGCGCCTCGCTGGTCCTCAGCGGCGGCGGGCTCGGCATCGCGGTGCTGGCGGCGCTGCGCGAGGAGCAGAGCCGGTTGGCCGTCGACTGGTCACGGGTGGACGTCTGGTGGGGCGACGAGCGCTACCTGCCGCACGGTGACCCGGACCGCAACGAGACGCAGGCCCGTGCAGCGCTGCTCGACCACCTCGACCTCGCGCCTGAGCGGGTGCACCCCATGCCGGCCCTCGACGGGCCGGACGGCAAGGACGTCGACGCCGCAGCGGCCCGCTACGCCGCCGAGCTGGCCGGCGCCGCGCCGCACGGCACGGGCGTACCGCGCTTCGACGTGCTGCTGCTCGGGATGGGGGCCGAGGGGCACGTCGGCTCGGTCTTCCCCGAGTCACCCGCCGCGCACGACGAGAGGAGCGTCGTCGGCGTCCACGGCTGCCCCAAGCCACCCCCGACGCGCATCACCCTGGGGTTCGCCGCGTTGACCGCGGCCCGCGAGGTGTGGCTGCTGGTCGCCGGAGCGCAGAAGGCGTCGGCGGTGGCGATGGCGCTGTCGGGCGCGGGGCGGGTCGCCCTGCCCGCGGCAGGCGCCGTCGGCCGGAAGCAGACGTTGTGGCTGCTCGACGAGGCGGCAGCCGGTCAGCTGCCGCCCTCGCTCAGGCGGCTGTAGGTCCTACTTGCCGCGGAGGCGCTGCAGGGCCTCCTGCAGGATGGCCTCGCCGTCGGCCTCGTTGCGCCGCTCGCGGACGTAGGCGAGGTGGGTCTTGTAGGGCTCGGTCTTCGGCGGCGCCGGCGGCGCGGCCTTGTCGCGTCCCGCCGGGAAGCCGCAGCGCGGGCAGTCCCAGGTCTCCGGGATCTGCGCCTCCTCCGCGAAGGAGGGCCGCGTCTCGTGGTTGTTCGCGCACCAGAAGGACACCCGGATGCGGGGGGCGGCCTCGCCGCGCTCCGCCTCGCCCATCGGGCCTGCACCGACCCGGCTGCCCCGGATGGCGTTGCCGCCTGCCACTCGTGCTCCCGACCTCGTCCGACCTGAACCGACCTTGTCCGGGCCAGTCTACCTACTGCTGCTTGAGCAGCAGTCCCAGGGCGATGACGCTCGTGAACCAGACCAGCCCGCAGACGATCGTCAGGCGGTCGAGGTTCTTCTCAACGACCGCGCTGCCGCCCAGCGACGACGAGACGCCGCCGCCGAACATGGTGGACAAGCCGCCGCCTTTGCCCTTGTGCAGCAGCACCAGGACGATGAGCAGCAGGCTCGTCAGGATCAGCAGTCCTGACAGGAAGGTGACCATCAGACGATCACGACCTTGGGCTCCTCGGGGAAGTGGCAGGCCACCTCGTGCCCAGGCGTGATCTGGACGAGGGGCGGCTCCACCTGCTTGCAGATGGCCTGAGCCTTCCAGCACCGCGTGTGGAACCTGCAGGCGGGGGGCGGGTTGAGCGGGCTGGGCACGTCGCCGGAGAGGAGGATGCGCTCGCGCACCTTCTCCTTCTCCGGGTCCGGCACGGGTACGGCGGACAGCAGCGCGTGCGTGTAGGGGTGCAGCGGGTGCTCGTAGAGCTGGACCCGGTCTCCGACCTCGACGATCTTGCCGAGGTACATCACCGCGACCCGGTCGGAGATGTGGCGCACCACGGACAGGTCGTGGGCGATGAAGAGGTAGGTGAGGTCGAACTGGCGCTGGAGGTCTTCCAGCAGGTTGATCACCTGGGCCTGGATCGAGACGTCGAGCGCCGAGACCGGCTCGTCGCAGACGATGAGCTGGGGCGAGACCGCAAGCGCGCGCGCGATGCCGATGCGCTGGCGCTGCCCGCCGGAGAACTCGTGCGGGTAACGGCGCATGTAGTCGGGATTGAGGCCCACCGCCTCGAGCAGCTCGCCCACGTGCGCCTTGTAGCCCGCGGCGTCTTTCGCGAGGCGGTGCACCACCAACGCCGCGCCGA
>DATLCV010000046.1:0-22198 GCA_035526225.1 Mycobacteriales bacterium | reverse complement strand
CACGCAGGAGGTCCGTGGCACCGAGACCGATCCGCGCGGGGACGAGCACTCGGAGCGCCCATCGTGAGCGCGAACGAGGCGCCGCGCGTGATCACCGCGAACTGGGGCAACGCCGACGTGTTCGGCATCGACGGCTACATGGCCGCCGGCGGGTACGGCGCGCTGCGGACGGCGCTCGGCATGACGAAGGGTGAGCTGATCGACGTCGTGAAGGCGAGCGGCCTGCGCGGTCGCGGCGGCGCCGGGTTCCCCACCGGCCTGAAGTGGAGCTTCATCCCGCAGCCGAAGCCGGGCGAGACCCCCACCGGCCCGGCGGCGGCCCCCAAGTACCTCGTGGTGAACGCCGACGAGGGCGAGCCGGGCACCTGCAAGGACCTCCCGCTGATGATGGCCGACCCGCACTCCCTGGTGGAGGGCGTGATCATCACCGCCTACGCGATCCGCTCGCACTTCGCGGTCATCTACGTCCGCGGCGAGGCGGTGCACGCCCACCGGCGGGTGATGGCCGCCGTCCAGGAGGCGTACGACGCCGGCTACCTCGGCACGGACGTCCTCGGCTCGGGCTACGACCTGGAACTGGTCGTGCACGCCGGTGCCGGCGCCTACATCTGCGGCGAGGAGACGGCGCTGCTGGACTCCCTCGAGGGCTACCGCGGCCAGCCCCGGCTGCGACCACCCTTCCCGGCGACGCACGGCCTGTACTCCTGCCCGACCGTCGTCAACAACGTGGAGTCCATCGCCAGCGTGCCCTCGATCGTGCTGGGCGGAGCCGAGTGGTTCTCCAGCATGGGCACGGACAAGAGCAAGGGCTACACCCTCTACTCGCTGTCGGGTCACGTGAAGCGCCCTGGCCAGTACGAAGCGCCGCTCGGTGTGACCCTGCGCCAGCTGCTCGAGCTGTCCGGGGGCGTCCGCGAGGGCCACGAGCTGAAGTTCTGGACCCCGGGCGGCTCCTCGACGCCACTGCTCACGGCGGAGCACCTCGACGTGCCGCTCGACTACGAGGGCGTCGGCGCGGCCGGCTCGATGCTCGGCACCAAGGCCCTGCAGGTCTTCGACGAGACGACCTGCGTCGTGCGTGCCGTCCTGCGCTGGACGGAGTTCTACGCGCACGAGTCGTGCGGCAAGTGCACGCCGTGCCGCGAGGGCACCTACTGGATGGTGCAGATCCTCCAGCGGCTCGAGGCCGGCCACGCCACCGAGGCCGACATCGACACGCTGCTCGACACCTGCGACAACATCTTCGGTCGGTCCTTCTGCGCGCTCGGCGACGGCGCGACCAGCCCCATCGTCAGTGGGGTGCAGCACTTCCGGGACGAGTTCGTGCGGCACCTCAGCGGCGGTGGCTGCCCCTTCGACCCGACCGCGTCCACTGTCTTCGCAGGAGTGCCGGCATGACCGCCACGTCCGACGTCGCGGTCCAGACCGACCTCGTGACCGTCACGATCGACGGCTTCGAGGTGCGGGTCCCCAAGGGCACCCTGGTCATCCGCGCTGCGGAGCTGCTGGGCATCCAGATCCCGCGGTTCTGCGACCACCCCGCGCTGGACCCGGTCGGGGCGTGCCGCCAGTGCATCGTCGAGATCGAGGGGCAGCGCAAGCCGGTCGCTTCCTGCACCGCCGAGGTCACGGACGGCATGGTCGTGCGGACGCAGCTCACCTCGCCGGTCGCCGAGAAGGCGCAGAAGGGCACTCTGGAGCTGCTGCTCATCAACCACCCGCTCGACTGCCCGGTGTGCGACAAGGGCGGCGAGTGCCCGTTGCAGAACCAGTCCCTGTCCCACGGCGGCAGCGAGTCCCGGTTCCACGACGTGAAGCGCACGTTCCCCAAGCCGCTGGCCATCAGCAGCCAGGTGCTGCTCGACCGCGAGCGCTGTGTGCTGTGCGCGCGGTGCACCCGCTTCAGCCAGCAGGTGGCCGGCGACCCGTTCATCGAGCTGTTCGAGCGGGGTGCGCTGCAGCAGGTGGCGGTCTACGCCGACCAGCCGTTCGAGTCCTACTTCTCCGGCAACACCGTCCAGATCTGCCCAGTCGGTGCGCTCACCGGCGCGGCCTACCGCTTCCGGGCTCGCCCGTTCGACCTGGTGTCGAGCCCGATGGTCTGCGAGCACTGCGCGTCCGGGTGTGCGCTGCGCACGGACCACCGCCGCGGCAAGGTGACCCGGCGACTGGCCGGCGACGACCCCCAGGTCAACGACGAGTGGAACTGCGACAAGGGCCGCTGGGCGTTCGCCTACGCCACGCAGCCCGACCGGTTGACCACTCCGCTCGTCCGTGACGACGTCACGGGGGCGCTGCGGCCCGCCAGCTGGACAGAGGCGCTCGACCGCGCTGCCCGCGGCCTCGCGCTCGCCCGCGACGAGGGCGGGGTCGGCGTGCTCCCCGGCGGCCGCCTCACCGTCGAGGACGCCTACGCGTGGGCCAAGTTCGCTCGCGTCGCCCTCGGCACCAACGACGTCGACGCCCGCGTCCGGCCCGGCAGCGAGGAGGAGCTCGGCTTCCTGGCGAGCGCTGTCGCCGGCCGTTACCTCGAGACGACGTACGCCGACCTGGAGAAGGCGCCGACCGTGCTGCTCGCGGGCTTCGAGCCCGAGGAGGAGTCGCCGATCGTCTTCCTGCGGCTGCGCAAGGCCGTACGCCGCAACCACCAGCAGGTCATCACCGTGGCCTCTCACCTGAGCCGGGGCGCGAGCAAGCTGTCCGCACGACTCGTGCAGACGGTCCCCGGCCAGGAGGCCGCGGCGCTGCAGGGGCTCTCCTCCGACGAGTCGCTGCGGGCGTCCGGTGCGGTCGTGCTGGTGGGCGAGCGGCTCGCGTCGGCACCGGGAGCGTTCGCGGCCGCCGTCGCGCTGGCCCAGAGCACCGGCGCGCGCCTGGCCTGGGTGCCCCGCCGCGCGGGTGAGCGCGGTGCCGTGGACGCGGGCGCCCTCCCCACCCTGCTGCCCGGCGGCCGGTCCGTCACGGACGCGTCCGCCCGCGCCGCTGTGGCCGCGGTGTGGGGCGAGGTCCCCGCCGAGGCCGGTCGTGACCTCACCGCGATCCTGCAGGCCGTCAAGGACAAGCAGCTCAAGGCCCTGCTCGTGGGTGCCGTCGACCCGGCCGACTGCCCGGATGCGGCGCTTGCGCTCGACGCCCTCGAAGCGGCCGAGTTCGTGGTGAGCCTGGAGCTGCGCCGTACCCCGGTGACCGACCGGGCCGACGTCGTGCTGCCCGTCGCGGCCGCCGTCGAGAAGGCCGGCACCTTCCTCGACTGGGAGGGCCGCGCCCGTCCTTTTGAGGCGGTGCTGCAGACGAGCGGTGCACTGTCCGACCACCGCGTCCTGCACGTGCTCGCCGACGAGATGGACCGCCCGATCCGGCTGCCCGACGTGGCGGCGGCTCGCGCCGAGATCAGCGCGCTCGGCGCCGCCCCCGTCACCGGTCCGGTCCCGGCTCCCGCCCCCACCGCCGTCGAGGAGCTCGACGAGGTCGAGCAGGGGGAGGGTCACGCGGTGCTGTCCACCTGGCATCTGCTGCTCGACGACGGTTCGCTGCAGGACGGCGAGCCGCACCTGGCGGGCACCGCTAAGCCTGCCGTCGCGCTCGTCAGCGCGGCGACCGCAGCGCGCGTGGGCGCGGTCGTGGGCGATGCGTTGACCGTGTCCACCGACCGCGGCAGCGTCACGCTCCCGCTCGCCGTCGGGGACCTGCCCGACGGCGTCGTGTGGCTGCCTACACGGAGCGCGGCCGCGCACGTCCGCACAGACCTCGTGGCGCAGCACGGCTCCCGCGTCCGCCTCGCGAAGGGCGGTGCCCAGTGATCCTCGCTGCCACGTCTGCTCGGCTCGCCGGCAGCGCCTCGGGCGACACGCAGCTGCCGCTGACCAGCTTCGGGCACGAGCCGTTCTGGCTGACCATCGCCAAGGCCGTCTTCGTCTTCGTGCTGCTCGTGGTGCTGACGCTGTTCACCATCGTCTTCGAGCGCAAGGTCGTCTCCTGGATGCAGCAGCGGCGTGGTCCGAACCGCGTCGGGCCCCGTGGCTACCTGCAGTCCCTCGCCGACGGCCTGAAGCTGGCGCTCAAGGAGGAGATCATCCCGGCGCTGGCCGACAAGCCGGTCTACGTCCTCGCGCCGATCCTGTCCGCGGTGCCCGCGTTCCTGGCCTTCTCGGTCATCCCGTTCGGCCCGAAGGTCAGCGTCGCGGGTCACGAGACGGCCCTGCAGCTGACCGACCTGCCCATCGGCGTGCTGTTCATCCTCGCGTGCTCGAGCATCGGCGTCTTCGGCATCGTGCTGGCCGGTTGGTCGAGCGGCTCGACGTACCCGCTCCTCGGCGGGCTGCGCTCGGCGGCGCAGGTCATCAGCTACGAGGTCGCCATGGGCCTGTCGTTCGTGGCGGTGTTCCTGTACGCCGGGAGCCTGAGCACGAGCGAGATCGTGGCCGCGCAGGAGTCGCGGTGGTTCGTGGTCACGCTGCCGGTGAGCTTCCTCATCTACCTCGTGGCCATGGTGGGTGAGACGAACCGCGCTCCCTTCGACCTGCCGGAGGCCGAGTCCGAGCTCGTCGGCGGCTTCCACACCGAGTACACCTCGCTGAAGTTCGCGATGTTCTTCCTCGCGGAGTACATCAACGTCATCACCGTCTCAGCCCTGGCCACGACCATGTTCCTCGGCGGCTGGCGCGCGCCGTACCCGTTGAGCCTGTGGGACGGCGCCAACAGCGGCTGGTTCCCGATGGTCTGGTTCCTGCTGAAGGTCGTCGGGTTCCTGTTCGTCTTCATCTGGCTGCGCGGCACGCTGCCCCGCCTGCGCTACGACCAGTTCATGAAGCTGGGGTGGAAGGTCCTCATCCCGGTCAGCCTCGTGTGGATCCTCGTCGTCGCGAGCATCCGCACCCTGTACGACCAGGTGGCCGACCCCCGGACCCGCTTCACCTACCTGGGCATCGGCTTCGCCGTCCTCATGCTGCTGTTCACCTTCTGGCCGCAGAAGGAGCCCGTCGAACCGGCGCAGCTGCAGGACGAGCTCGTCCCCGTCGAGCGGGGTGGCTTCCCCGTGCCGCCGCTCGACCTCGTCGTGCCGCCGACCCCCCGGTCCCTGCAGCAGCTCGGCGCCACGAACCAGGAGGACCCCGGTGCTTAAGTGGCTCAGTGACGCGGTGGACCCCGTCAAGGGGTTCGGCGTCACCTTCGTGACGATGTTCAAGACGAAGACGACCGAGGAGTACCCCGAGTACGTCCGCCCCGTGCCGCCGCGCTTCCACGGCAGGCACGTGCTCAACCGGCACCCCGACGGCCTCGAGAAGTGCATCGGCTGCGAGCTGTGCGCCTGGGCGTGCCCGGCCGACGCTATCTACGTCGAGGGCGCCGACAACACCGACGCGGAGCGCTTCTCCCCCGGTGAGCGCTACGCCGCCGTCTACCAGATCAACTACCTGCGCTGCATCTTCTGCGGACTGTGCATCGAGGCCTGCCCGACGCGCTCCCTCACCATGACGAACGAGTACGAGCTCGCCGACGACAGCCGCGAGTCGCTCATCTTCACCAAGGAGCAGCTGCTGGCCCCGCTGCTCGCGGGCATGGAGGAGCCGCCTCACCCGATGCTGCTGGGCTCGACCGACACCGACTACTACGTAGGGGGTGCCAAGCCGTGAGCAGTCCCCTGCTCCTCGCCGCCTCGTCCACCGGCGAGGTCGTCGGCTTCTGGGTCCTCGCCCCGATCGCCGCCGTTGCCGCGCTCCTCATGGTGCTCGCGCGCAACGCCGTGCACGCCGCGCTGTACCTCGCCGCGGTGATGCTCAGCCTCGCCGGGCTGTACGCGCTGCAGGACGCGCCCTTCCTCGCCGCCGTGCAGGTGATCGTCTACACCGGCGCGATCCTGATGCTCTTCCTGTTCGTGCTCATGCTCGTCGGCGTCGACAGCAGCGACTCGCTCGTGGAGACGCTGCGCGGGCAGCGGGTGGCAGCGCTGCTGCTCGGGCTGGGGTTCGTCGGGCTGCTGGTCGGCACCCTCGGGGGTGCCGTCGCGGACGACAGCGTCGGGCTCGAGCAGGCCAACGCCGACGGCAACGTCGTCGGCATCGCCCGCCTGCTGTTCACCAAGTACGTCTTCGCGTTCGAGCTCACCAGCGCGCTGCTCATCACCGCCGCGCTGGGTGCGATGGTGCTCGCGCACAAGGAGCGCATCGTGCCGCGGCTCACGCAGCGCGAGCTGGCCAAGGCCCGCTTCGCCAGCGATCACCCCTTCCCGCTCCCCGGGCCTGGCGTCTTCGCCGCGGGCGACTCGATCGCGCGTGGCGCGCTGCTGCCTGACGGCACCGTCTCGAAGGAGAGCCTCGCGCCCACGCTCACCGCGCACGAGGACGAGGACGAGGACGAGCGATGAGCCCCGACTACTACCTGGTCCTTGCGGCGCTGCTGTTCACCATCGGTGCGCTGGGCGTGCTGCTGCGGCGCAACGCGATCCTCGTCTTCATGTGCATCGAGCTGATGCTCAACTCGGTGAACCTGACCCTGGTCGCGTTCAGCAGGCAGAAGGGGACCCTCGACGGTCAGGTCATGGCCTTCTTCGTCATGGTGGTCGCTGCGGCCGAGGTGGTCGTCGGGCTGGCGATCATCATGAGCATCTTCCGCACCCGCCGGTCGGCCTCGGTCGACGACGCCAACCTCCTCAAGTACTAGGGACGCCCCGTGACGCTGCTCAGCGCTGCCGAGAAGGTGGAGTACGTGCCGGCCACCGGCACGTTCTCCGCCCTGTGGCTGCTGCTCGCCCTGCCCGCCGCCGGCGCCGCGGTCCTCCTGCTGTCCGGCAAGCGGGCGGAGCGGTGGGGCCCGCTCCTGGCTTGCGCCACGACGGGCTCGGCTTTCGTCTGGGGGCTCATCAGCTTCTTCGCCCTCAAGGGGGAGGAGCACCGGCAGGTCAGCCAGCACCTGTTCAGCTGGGTGCCCGTGGGCAGCTTCCAGGTCGAGGCCGGGCTCCTGTTCGACCCGCTGTCTGCGACGTTCGTGCTGCTCATCACCGGCGTCGGGTTCTTGATCCACGTCTACTCGCTCGGTTACATGGCGCACGACGAGCGCAAGGTCACCTTCTTCGCCTACCTCAACCTGTTCGTGGCCGCGATGCTCCTGCTGGTCCTCGGCAACAGCTTCCTCGCGCTCTACGTCGGGTGGGAGGGCGTCGGCCTGGCGTCGTACCTGCTCATCGCGTTCTGGTTCTACAAGCCCGACGCCGCCACCGCGGCGAAGAAGGCCTTCATCGTCAACCGCGTCGGCGACGTCGGCCTGTCGCTCGCGATCATGGTCATGTTCGCCTCGCTCGGCACCACGAGCTTCGAGGGCGTCTTCAACCACCCCGGTCTGGTCGGCGGCACCGCCACAGCGATCGGCCTGCTGCTGCTGCTGGGTGCCTGCGGGAAGTCGGGTCAGTTCCCGCTCCAGACGTGGCTGCCCGACGCGATGGAGGGCCCGACGCCGGTGTCGGCGCTGATCCACGCCGCGACGATGGTGACCGCCGGCGTCTACCTCATCGCCCGCTCCACCCCGGTCTTCACCGCCTCGCCCGACGCGCAGACCGTCGTGATGGTCATCGGCGCCGTGACGCTGGTGATCGGGTGCCTCATCGGTCTCGTCTACGACGACATCAAGAAGGTGCTGGCCTATTCCACGGTCAGCCAGATCGGGTACATGTTCCTCGCGGTCGGCATCCCCGGCGCCGGTGCGATCGCGATCCTGCACCTGCTCACGCACGGCTTCTTCAAGGCCTGCATGTTCCTGTCGGCAGGCAGCGTCATGCACGGCATGGGCGACCAGGTGGACATGCGCCGGTTCGGCGGGCTCCGCACCTACATGCCGGTCACCTTCGGCTGCTTCCTCGCCGGTTACCTCGCGATCATCGGGCTGCCGCCGTTCGCCGGGTTCTTCTCCAAGGACAAGGTGATCGAGTCGGCGTTCAACCTCGGCGGCACCCGCGGCTGGATGCTCGGCCTGACCGCCCTGCTGGGCGCCGGGCTCACGGCGTTCTACATGACCCGCCTCATGGTGATGACCTTCTTCGGCGAGAAGCGCTGGACCGAGGGCCAGCACCCCCACGAGTCCCCGCGCGTGATGACGGTCCCGATGCTGCTGCTCGCCGTCGGCTCGGTCGTCTCGGGCGGGCTGCTCGTCCTGGGCGGCGCCCTGCAGAACTGGCTCGTCCCGTCGCTGGGCGAGCAGCACGAGGTGGGGCAGCACACCATCGAGCCCGGCATCCTCATCGCCATGACGCTGCTGATCGTCGCGGGGGGCGTGGCGGGTGCCTGGTACGCCTACGGCACGCGGCCGGTGCCGACCACGCCGCCGGTCGCTGTCACCCCCTTCACCGTCGCGGCGCGCAAGAACCTCTACTTCGACTCCTTGAACGAGTCGCTGCTCATGCGACCTGGTCAGTACCTCACCCGGTTCCTGGTGTGGGTCGACAACCGCGGCATCGACGGCGCCGTCAACGCGCTGGCCGCGGGGATCGGGGGCGGCTCCGGACGCCTGCGCAGGATGCAGACCGGTTTCGTGCGCTCCTACGCGCTGTCCATGTTCGGAGGCGCGCTGCTCGTCGTGGCCGCCCTGCTCGCCGTGAGGTTGGGACAGTGACTGCACCCCACGACACCGCTCGCTGCGCTCACGCTCCCGCGGGGGCCCCGCAGTGACTCCCTGGCTGACCATCCTGGGCGCCGTGCCGCTCGTCGGTGCGCTCGTGGTCGGGTTCCTCCCCCGGGGCCGGGACCTGCTCGCCAAGCAGGTGGCGCTCGGCGCCTCGCTCGTCGTCCTGGCGATCACGGCCGCGGCGTGGGTCGACTACGACCGCTCTGCGGGCGCGGCCAGGTTCCAGTTCGTGCAGTCGCACGACTGGATCAAGGCCTTCGGCGTGAAGTACGCCGTCGGGGTCGATGGCATCGCTCTGGTCCTCATCGCCCTCGTCGCCGTGCTCGTGCCCGTGGTCATCCTCGCCAGCTGGGACGCGGTGGAGGACCTCGACACCAGTGGTCGCGACGCGCCAGGCACGGGTCGCCGCAGCGTGCCCGCGTTCTTCGCCTGGCTGCTGGTCCTCGAGACGATGATCATCGGCGTCTTCGCCGCCACGGACGTCTTCCTGTTCTACGTGTTCTTCGAGGCCATGCTCATCCCGATGTACTTCCTCATCGGGACCTACGGCGGCCCTCGGCGTGCCTACGCCGCCGTGAAGTTCCTTCTCTACAGCCTGTTCGGCGGCCTGCTCATGCTGGCTGCCGTGATCGGCCTCTACGTGCAGTCCGCCAAGCAGGGGACCGGCACCTTCAGCTTCCACGCGCTGAGCGAGCTCGAGCTGAGCCACTCGACCCAGATCTGGTTGTTCCTCGGGTTCTTCCTGGCCTTCGCCATCAAGGCCCCGCTGTTCCCGTTCCACACGTGGCTGCCCGACGCCGGTGCCGAGTCCCCGACCGGCGGCGCCGTGCTGCTGGTCGGCGTGCTCGACAAGGTCGGCACCTTCGGCTTCCTGCGGTACTGCCTGCCGCTGTTCCCCTACGCCGCGCACAAGCTGGCGCCGTACGTCATCGCGCTGTCCGTCATCGGGATCCTGTACGGCGCACTGCTGGCCATGGGGCAGAAGGACCTCAAGCGCCTGGTGTCCTACACGTCGGTCGCGCACTTCGGCTTCATCGGCATGGGCTGCTTCGCGTTCACGACCCAGGCGGGCACCGGCGCGGTGCTCTACATGGTGAACCACGGGCTCTCGACCGGGGCGCTGTTCCTGGTCGTCGGTTTCCTGGTCGACCGCGGCCGCAGCCGCCTCATCCCGGACTACCAGGGTGTCGCCAAGGTCGCACCGGTGCTCGCGGCGATGTTCTTCGTCGCCGGCCTGAGCGCCCTCGCGCTGCCAGGCTTCTCGACGTTCATCAGCGAGTTCCTCGTGCTGCTGGGGACGTTCACCCGCTACAAGCTGGCGGCGGTGCTCGCGACGACGGGCATCGTCCTCGCGGCGCTGTACGTCCTGCTGGCCTACCAGCGCACCATGCAGGGGCCGCTCGCGGCGGCGAACGCCGCCTTCAAGGACCTCAAGGCGCGTGAGGTGGCTGCCCTGGCGCCGCTGATCGGGCTGATGCTCGTGCTCGGCTTCTACCCCAAGCCCGTCACCGATGTGATCAACCCGGCCATCGCCGCGACGATGGACGACGTCGGCGCGCACGACCCCGCGCCCACCCAAGCCGCTGTCGCCCATTCCGACGTCGAGAGCAAGTAGGGACGATGCCCACCGACATCCAGGCGCCGTCGATCGCCTACCTGCCCCTGCTGCCGATCCTGCTCGTGCTGGGCGCGGCCATCGTGGGCGTGCTCGTCGAGGCCTTCGCCCCGGCCCAGGCGCGTCGCACGCTGCAGGTGATGGTGGCCCTGCTCGGGCTCGGCTCCGCCCTGGCCGCAGTCGTGTGGCTGGCCAACGACGGCACGCACCGCCTCGTCGCCGAGAGCGCGCTCGCGATCGACGGTCCGACCCTGTTCCTGCAGGGTCTGCTCTGCGTGCTCGGCCTGGGCAGCGTGCTGCTGCTGGCCGAGCGCAAGCTCGACAGCGGTGGCAGCGAGGTGGTCGGCCAGGCCTCGGCGCTGCCCGGATCCCGCGAGGACCTGGCGCTCGCCCAGAGCGGCCGCGTGCAGACCGAGGTCTTCCCCCTGGCGATGTTCGCCCTCGGGGGCATGCTCGTCTTCCCCGCGTGCAACAACCTGCTGCTCATGTTCGTCGCGCTCGAGGTCCTGTCGCTGCCGCTGTACCTCATGGCCGGCCTCGCCCGCCGCCGGCGCCTGCTGTCGCAGGAAGCAGCGGTCAAGTACTTCCTGCTCGGTGCCTTCGCCTCCGCCTTCTTCCTGTACGGCGTGGCGCTGCTCTACGGCTACTCCGGCTCCGTCGACCTCGGCGACGTGCTGGCCGCGACGGGCACCTCGGGCAAGAGCGACAGCCTGCTCTACCTCGGCACGGCGATGCTCGCCATCGGCCTGCTCTTCAAGGTCGGCGCGGTGCCCTTCCAGGCCTGGACGCCCGACGTCTACCAGGGCAGCCCCACGCCGGTGACCGCGCTCATGGCCGCCTGCACCAAGGTCGCCGCCTTCGGCGCGCTCCTGCGCGTCTTCTACGTCGGGCTCGGCACGACGACCTGGGACTGGCGCCCGATGATGTGGGGCGTCGCCATCCTCACCATGGTCGGCGGGGCCCTGCTCGCGGTCACCCAGACCGACGTGAAGCGGATGCTTGCCTACTCCTCGGTGGCACACACCGGTTTCCTGCTGGTCGGCGTCGTGGCGGTGAACAAGAGCGGTCTGTCCGGCACCCTCTTCTACCTCGTGGCCTACGGCTTCACGACCCTCGCCTCCTTCGCCGTGGTCGGCCTGGTTCGCGACGCCTCGGGTGAGGCCACGCACCTGGCGCAGTGGGCCGGCCTCGGCAGGCGCAGCCCAGTCGTCGGCGGGACGTTCGCGCTGCTGCTGTTCGCCCTGGCCGGCATCCCGCTCACGAGCGGCTTCATGGCCAAGTTCGCGGTGTTCAAGGCGGCTGTTGAGGGCGGGGCCACCGGTCTGGTCGTCGTCGGCGTCCTGGCCAGCGCGATCACGGCGTTCTTCTACGCTCGCGTGGTCGTGCTGATGTTCTTCCAGGAGCCCGCGGAGGACGGCCCGACCGTCGCCGTACCCAGCGCGGGCACGGCCATCACCGTCGCCGTCGGGCTCGCCGTCACCGTCCTGCTCGGCGTCCTGCCGCAACCCCTCCTCGACCTGGCCGACAAGGCCGCGCTGTTCGTGCGATGACCATCGCCTCGTCCGGGATGCTGGGCGTCACCGACCCGGAGCTGCAGGCCCGCGTCGCCCAGGGCCTCGAGCAGGTCGAGACCCGGCTGCGCGACGTGGTCGTCAGCAGCCACCCGCTGCTCACCCAGGCGGCCGCGCACCTGGTGTCGGCCGGGGGCAAGAGGTTCCGGCCGCTGCTCGCACTGCTCGCCGCTCAGTTCGGGGACCCGCACCGCCCGCAGGTCATCGATGCGGCCGTGGTCGTCGAGCTCACCCATCTCGCGACGCTCTACCACGACGACGTCATGGACGAAGCTCCCGTCCGACGCGGCGCTGAGAGCGCGAACACCCGCTGGACCAACACCGTCGCCATCCTCACGGGCGACTACCTGTTCGCCCGGGCGTCCGACCTCACGGCCGGACTCGGCACCGAGGCCACCCGGCTGCAGTCGCGCACCTTCGCCCGGCTCGTGGAGGGTCAGATCGCGGAGACCGCCGGACCCCTCGACGGTGCCGACCCGGTCGCCCACCACCTGCAGGTGCTCGCCGACAAGACCGCCTCCCTCATCTCCACCAGCGCACGCCTGGGGGCGCTGACCGCTGGTGCCGACCGTGAGGTCGTCGAGACCCTGGCCGCGTACGGCGAGGTCATCGGTGTCGCGTTCCAGCTGTCCGACGACCTCATCGACGTGCTGTCCGAGACCGGCCAGTCGGGCAAGACTCCGGGCACCGACCTGCGTGAGGGCATCGCCACCCTTCCCGTGCTGCTCGCCCGCGCCGACGGTGATCGGGAGCTGCTCAGCGTCCTCGAAGCAGACCTGAGCAGCGACGCGGCCCTGGCCGATGCGCTCGGGGCTCTGCGGGGCCACCCCGCCATGAAGCAGGCGCGCGAGCGGCTGGTCGCGTACGTCGACGAGGCCCGGTCCGTCGCCGGCGTGCTGCCGGCGGGGGCGCCCCGCGACGCCCTGGTGGCCTTGGCCGACTACGTGTTGGAGCGCACGGGGTAATGGGCATCGCGCAGCCTGTCGAGGTGGCCGTCGCCGGCGGCCCGCGGCTGACGATGTTCGACCTGGGCCTGGCCTGCTGCGCCGTCGAGTTCGTCGCCGCCGCCGTGGAGCCAGGGGCCTTCGCGAGCCTCGGCACGGCGGTGCCCACGCTGGCCGAGGCGAGCGTGCTCGTGGTGAGCGGCACCGTCACCGACGTCACGGCGCCCGCCGTCGTCGCCGCCTACGAGCGGCTCGCTGAGCCGCGCTACGTGATCTCGTTCGGTGCCTGCGCCAACACCGGCGGCCCGTACTGGGACAGCTACAGCGTCACGAAGGGCATCGACCAGCTGCTCCCCGTGGACGTCTACGTCCCGGGCTGTCCACCCCGCCCCGACACCCTGCTCCACGCGCTGCGCCTGCTGCAGGAGCGGAGGGCATGACCGACGAGGTGCGTGACGTCCCGCGCGAGGGCTGGGTCGCCGCAGCCCAGGACGCGTACGACGGCGGCCATCGCCTCTTCGACGTGCTCACCGCGGTCGACCTGGAGCAGGCGGGCTTCGAGGTCGTGCTCCGGGTCTGGGACGTGCAGCGGCGGCACGGGCTGCAGCTGCGCAGCCGCTGTCCCCGCGACGTCGCCCGGTTTCCCTCGGTGACCGCCGTCTACGCCGGGGCCGCCTGGCACGAGCGGGCCACCGCTGAGATGTTCGGCCTCGCCTTCGAGGGGCACGACACCACCCACCTGCTGCTGCCGGAGCGGTTCGAGGGCCACCCGTTGCGCAAGGACTTCGTGCTCGCCGCCCGGGTCGCGAAGGCCTGGCCCGGCGCCAAGGAGCCGGGGGAGTCCGACGCCGACCTCGTCCGCCCCCGGCGGCGCCCGTCCCCGCCCGGGCGGCCTGCCGGGTGGGGGCCTGAGTGAGCGAGGTCCCGGAGCGGACCCGCGGCGTCATCGCGCTGCGGGAGGAGAGCTGCACCTCCTGCATGCTCTGCGTGCGCGAGTGCCCCGACTGGTGCATCGAGCTCGACTCGCACAAGGAGACGCTGCCCCCCGAGACCGAGCGCGGCAAGGCGCGCGTCGTGGCTGTGCTCGACCGGTTCGCGATCGACTACGGGCTGTGCATGTGGTGCGGCATCTGCGTCGAGGTGTGCCCGTTCGACGCGCTGTTCTGGGCTCCGACTCATGACCACGTCGTCCCCGACGCACGGCAGCTGGTGCACGAGCGCGACGTCCTCGGCCTGTGGCTGGCCGACGTTCCCGGGCTGCGAACGGGGAACGAGCCTGCGGACCCCGGCGTTGCAGAGAGCAGCGACCCGCGCTGAAGGAGGACAGGTGCACATGCACCACAACGGACTGAAGACCGCGCTGCTGCTCGGCGGCCTGTCGAGCCTGCTCGTCGTGGCCGGCGGGGCGATCGGCGGCAGCAGCGGGCTGCTCATCGCCCTCGTGCTCGCTGTCGGCATGAACGCGTTCACCTACTGGAACAGCGACAAGCTCGCGCTCCGGTCGATGGGGGCCCAGCCCGTCAGCCGCGAGCAGGCGCCGCAGATCTACGCGATCGTCGAGGAGCTCACGACGCTGATGCAGATCCCCATGCCGCGGATCTTCATCAGCCCGACCGCGGCTCCCAACGCGTTCGCGACGGGCCGCAACCCCGAGCACGCCGCGGTCTGCTTCACCCAGGGCATCCTGGAGATCCTCGACGAGCGCGAGGTGCGCGCGGTGCTCGGCCACGAGCTGGCCCACGTCGGCAACCGCGACATCCTCATCAGCTCGGTCGCCGGCACCGTCGCCGCGGCCATCACCTACCTCGCCCAGTTCGCCCAGTTCGCCGCGATCTTCGGCGGTGGGCGCGATGACGAGGACCGCAACCCCGCCGCCCTGCTGCTCATGGCGTTCCTGGGCCCGCTTGCTGCCGGCGTGGTGCACATGGCGATCAGCCGCAGCCGCGAGTTCCAGGCCGACCAGACCGGGGCCGAGGTCACCGGTGATCCGCTCGGCCTGGCCTCCGCGCTGCGGAAGCTGGAGATGGGCGTCGCCGCGCGACCGCTCGTGGAGGACCCACGCCTTGCCCCGACCAGCTCGCTGATGATCGCGAACCCGTTCCGGCCCGGCCAGATGTCGAAGCTGTTCAGCACGCACCCCCCTATGCACGAGCGCATCGCGCGGCTCGAGGCCATGGCCGCCGGCTACCGCTAGGCCGGGAGGGGACGGCCGGCGCCTCCGCTCCCCCCGGAGGCGCCGGCGCCCGCCTCAGCGGTAGTTCGTGAACTGCAGGGCGAAGTCGAGGTCCTTGCCCTTCAGCAGCGAGATGACCTCCTGCAGGTCGTCCTTCTTCTTGCCGGACACCCGTAGCTGGTCGCCCTGGATCTGCGCCTGGATGCCCTTCGGGCCCTCGTCGCGGATGAGCTTCGCGACCTTCTTCGCGTTGTCCATGCTGATGCCCTCGGACACCTTGACGGTGATGCGGTACTCCTTGCCCGACTGCACCGGGTCTGCGGCGTCGAGCGTCTTGAGGGAGATCTGCCGCTTGACGAGCTTCTCCTTGAAGACCTCGAGGAGGGCCTTGACGCGCTCCTCGCTCTCGGCCTTGAGCAGGATGCTCTCGCCGGACCAGGCGATCTCGGCACCTGTCCCCTTGAAGTCGTAGCGGGTGGCAGCCTCCTTGGCCGCCTGGTTCAGGGCGTTGTCGACCTCCTGCCGGTCGACCTTGCTCACCACGTCGAACGACGGGTCGGCCACGTGCGCCTCCTTGCTATCGTTTCCCCCGCACCAAGGCGGGTTGCCCGAGTGGTCAATGGGAGCGGACTGTAAATCCGTCGGCTTAGCCTACGAAGGTTCGAACCCTTCACCCGCCACCAGCGTGCCCGGCCCTGGCTCTCGCGACCGAGAGCCGGGGCCGGCGTTCGTGTAGGCTCTCGACTCGCGCCCGAACCCGCGAGGGCCGTGCGCACGCCCCTTTAGCTCAGTCGGCAGAGCGTCTCCATGGTAAGGAGAAGGTCTACGGTTCGATTCCGTAAAGGGGCTCCAGCACCCATCCCGGCGGCGTAGCTCAGTCGGTAGAGCAAACGACTCATAATCGTTGTGTCACCGGTTCAAGTCCGGTCGTCGCTACAAGATCCTTTGAGGTTCGCGGACCGAGTCCGGTAGCCTTGTCCAGCAGTCAGTCGACCGGGGCGCACCCGGACGCATTCCTCCACGTGAAAGCGCAGGACCCTCCGCATGGCCGCCACCGACGTCCGCCCGAAGATCACGCTGGCGTGCCAGGACTGCAAGCACCGCAACTACATCACGAAGAAGAACCGGCGCAACGACCCGGATCGCCTCGAGCTCAAGAAGTTCTGCCCCAACTGCCGCGCGCACACGGAGCACAAGGAGACGCGCTAGCAGCGCTCCCACCGAGACGGCCGGCCCTCCTGTGGGCCGGCCTTCGTCGTACCAGGGGTAGAACGTGTTCTCGTGCCCGCGCTAGCCTTCCGGCCACGACAGGCGAGAGGACGGCCATGCCGCTGAACCGCGACTTCATCGGGCGCAGCGCGCGCTCGAAGGAGCCCTTCGAGGTCACCCGCAACGACATCAGGCGGTTCGCGACCGCCATCGGCGACCGCAACCCGGCGTACCTCGACCCGGAGGCGGCGAAGGCGCTCGGCCACCGCGACGTCGTCGCGCCGCCGACCTTCCTCATCACCGCCAGCACCGGCGAGCCGGGGGGTGGGTTCATCACCGACCCGGAGCTGGGGCTGAACTACGCGATGGTCGTGCACGGCGAGGAGCGCTTCGCCTTCCACCGGCCCGTGTACGCCGGGGACCTGCTCGACACGGTCACCACCATCGCCGACATCCGCGATGCCGGCCGCAACGAGCTCATGACCCTCGTCAGCGAGGTCAGCAGCAACGGCGAGCCGGTCGCCACGGTGACGAACACGATCGTCAGCCGCGGCACGGCCGCCCCGAAGGAGGCGTGATGCCCGCGCACGCCGAGGTGCAGGTCGGCACCGAGCTCCCCGCCCGCGAGTTCGTCCTGCAGCGCCCCAACCTCGTGCAGTACGCCGGGGCCAGTGGCGACTTCAACCCGATCCACTGGAACGAGCGCATCGCCACGGCCGTCGGCCTCCCGAACGTCATCGCCCACGGGATGCTGACGATGGCCACGGCCGGTCGGGTCGTGACCGACTGGGCCGGCGACCCCGGCCGCGTCCTCGAGTACGGCGTGCGCTTCTCCGCACCGGTCGTCGTCCCTGACGACGACCGCGGCGCGACCCTCACCGTGGGCGGGACGGTCGAGGAGAAGAACGACGACGGCACCGTGGTCGTCGGCCTCACCGCGACCGTGGACGGCAACAAGGTGCTGATGGGCGCCAAGGCCGTGGTCCGCCTCGCCTGACGTGGTGCTTGCCCGCCGCGGGCGTCTCACGTAGACACGTGCGGTGACTCCCCCCGAGAGCCTTGCCCACCGGGCCGACGCCGTCCTGGAGCGCTTCGGAGACCGTCCCTCGCTGTGGTTCGAGGGGACCTGGCACCGCTCAGCCGATCTCGCAGGGCGCGCCCGCAGGGCGGCGGGGGGTTTCGTCGGGCTGGGTGTCCGCCCGGGCGATCGCGTCGTGGTGGTCATGGCCAACTGCCCGGAGGTCGGCATCGCCTACCAGGCGCTGTGGCGGGCGGGCGCGGTCCCCACCCCGGCGCTGTTCCTGCTGACCGAGGACGAGCTGCGGCACGTCGTCGTCGACTCGGGTGCCGTCGCGGTGGTCACGACCCCCGAGTTCCTGGCCAAGGTCCAGGCCGCGGCCGGCGCTGCCGCGGTGGTGGTGGTCGGCGGCCCGGGCGACGTCGCCTGGGAGGAGCTCGAGGCTGCCGATGAGCTGGGTGTGGTCGACCGTTTCGGTGCCGACCTCGCGGCGCTGCTCTACACCGGTGGGACGACCGGGCGGTCCAAGGGCGTCGCCCTCACGCACGCCTCCCTGTCGGCGGCCGGCAAAGCGGTGGCTGAGATGGCTCACCGCCCAGGGGTGGGCACCCTGCTCCTCCCGCTCCCGCTCGCCCACGCCTACGGCCTGCTCATCACCGTCGCGGGGCTGCACCCTGTCGAGCCGCAGACGTCGTACCTGATGCGCTGGTTCGACGCGGCCGCGTGGGTCGCACTGGTCGAGGAGCACCGGATCCAGCGGAGCGCGATGGTGCCGTCCATGCTGCAGCTGCTGCTCGGGCAAGCGCTGGAGGAGCACGACCTGTCGTGCCTGGTCCGCTTGAGCAGCGGCGCGGCACCGCTCGCGCGTGACGTCGCCGAGGAGCTGGAGCGCCGCATCCCGTCCGTGGAGGTGGCCGAGGGCTACGGGTGCACCGAGTCCAGCGGACTCGTCAGCACCCAGCTCCCGGACGAGCGCCGGCTCGGCTCCGTCGGCCGCCCCGCCCCCGGCGTGCAGGTCCGCATCGAGCTCCCCGACGGGGGTACGGCCGCGCCCGGTCAGGACGGCGAGATCTGCGTGCGTGGCGACACCCTCATGCAGGGCTACTGGAACAGCCCGGAGGCGACGGCGTTCGCCGTCCGGGAGGGGTGGCTGCACACAGGCGACATCGGGCACCTGGACGCAGACGGCTGGCTCTACGTCGTCGACCGGCTCAAGGACCTCATCATCCGCAACGGGTTCAACGTCTACCCCCGCGACGTCGAGGACGTGCTCCTCGCGCACCCGGCAGTCGCGGCCGCTGCCGTCGTCGGCCGGCCCGACCCGGCCGTGGGGGAAGAGGTCGTGGCCTTCGTCCAGCTGCGCGCCCTCGCGACGCCGGAGGAGCTGGTGGCCTACGCCAAGGAGCGCCTCGGTGCCTACAAGTACCCGCGCGAGGTCCGCGTCGTCGATGTCGTACCGCTCACGAGCGTGATGAAGACGGACCGCAAGGCCCTGCGCGCCCTGCTCCTCGAGGTGTAGTCCGCCAGGGCGCTGTCGACAGACGACATCCACAGTGTGTATAACTATTGTCTCAATGTTAGATGGCAACATTCCGAGCTGTGCAGGAGCCCCCCGTGCCGCACGCCCCCTGGCCCCGCTTGTCCCCCCGCGACCTGATCCTGCACAGCGCCGACGGGCGACCGCTGCACGCTCAGGTCCACGGGCCGGAGGCGGCGCACGCGACCGTCGTGCTGCTGCACGGCTACCAGCTCTCGCAGCGCCTGTGGGGCCGGCAGGTGCACGCCCTGCGCACGCACCGCCCGGACCTGCGGGTCCTGACCTACGACCACCGGGGCCACGGGCGCTCGGGGAGCACCGACCCGGGTGCCGCGTCGCTGGAGCAGCTCGGCCGCGACCTGCAGGCGGTGCTCGAGCAGGCCGTTCCCGCCGGGCCGGTCGTGCTCGTCGGCCACTCCATGGGAGGCATGACGATCATGAGCTTCGCCGAGCAGCACCCGCACCTGCTGGGCTCGCGGGTCGTGGGCGTCGGCCTGGTCAGCACCTCGTCGGGCCAGCTGGCCCACAACGACTTCGGCGTGCACCCCCGGCTCGCCGCGCTGGCCCACGTCACGGTGCCGCGGGCGCTGGCTTGGGCGCACCGCAGGGTGGAGCGCGGCCGGGCGCAGCTGCCCTCCCCGGGCACGCGCTGGTTGCTGTTCGGCACCGAGGCTGACCGCCTCGACGTCCAGCGCACGCAGGAGGTGCTCGACGGCACCCCAGCGGCGACCTCCACGCACTTCTACCCGACGTTCGCCGACCACGACAGGGTGCACGCGCTGACGCACCTCGCCCAGGTGCCGGTGCTCATCGCGTGCGGAGACCGCGACCGCATCACGCCCCTCGCGCACACCAAGGAGCTGGCGCAGGCGATGCCACAGGCATCGCTGGTCGTCTACCCCGGAGCCGGCCACATGCTGATGCTGGAGCGGGCTGCTGACCTCGACCGTCGCCTGCTCGGCCTTGTGCGGGCCGCGCTCCCGGAGGCCCGGGCCGCGGCCTGAGCTACTCCGCTTCGGCAAGCAGCGCCCCGAGGCGCTCGACCCCCTTCTGGAGGTCATCGTCCCCGAGCGCGTACGACAAGCGGAAGTAGCCCGGCGTCCCGAAGGCCTCGCCCGGTACGACGGCGACTCCCACCTCGTCGAGCACCTGCTCCGCGAGCTGCGCCGAGGACGTGATCGTCCGCCCCCGCAGCCGCTTGCCGAGCAGGCCCTTCACCGAGGGGTAGGCGTAGAACGCGCCCTGCGGCTCGGGGCACTCGACCCCGGGGATCTCGCGCAGGAGCTTGACCATCATCTGCCGCCGCCGGTCGAACGCGGCCCGCATCTCCGCGACGGCGGACAGGTCACCGCTGACGGCCGCCACGGCGGCCCGCTGCGCCACGTTGCTCACGTTCGACGTGGCGTGCGACTGCAGGTTGGTGGCTGCCTTGACGACGTCCTCCGGCCCGATCAGCCAACCCACCCGCCAGCCAGTCATGGCGTAGGTCTTCGCGACGCCGTTGACGACGACGCACTGGTCCGCGAGCTCGGGGACGGCGACCGGCATCGAGACGTGCTCCGCCCCGCCGTACACGAGGTGCTCGTAGATCTCGTCGGCCACGACCCAGATGCCGTGCTCGAGGGCCCAGCGCCCGACGGCCTCGACCTCTTCGGGTGAGGCGACGGCACCCGTCGGGTTGGACGGCGAGCACCAGAGCAGGACCTTCGTGCGCTCGGTCCGCGCGGCATCGAGCTGCTCGACCGTCACGCGGTAGCCCTGGTCCTCGGTCGTGATGACGTCGACCGGCACACCGCCGGCCAACCGCACCGCCTCCGGGTAGGTCGTCCAGTACGGCGCGGGGAGAAGCACCTCGTCGCCCGGGTCGAGCAGGGTGGCGAAGGCCTCGTAGACGGCCTGCTTGCCGCCGTTCGTCACGAGCACCTGGGACGCCGCGACCTGGTATCCGCTGTCGCGGAGCGTCTTTGCCGCGATGGCGGCCTTCAGCTCGGGCAGCCCCCCGGCGGGGGTGTAGCGGTGGTTGACCGGGTCCGAGCAGGCCACGACCGCCGCGGCGACGATGGCCGGCGGGGTGGGGAAGTCGGGCTCGCCGGCTCCGAAGCCGACGACGTCCTCGCCGGCCGCCTTCTTGGCCTTCGCCTTGGCGTCGACGGCGAGGGTGGCGGACTCGGCGATGCTGCCGATGCGGTGGGACACACGTCGGGTGGGGGCTGAGGGCATGGGTCTATGGTCCCAGGCAGGAGCAACCGCCTTCGAGGGGGAGCCCCGCCCGGTACGGCTTGGGAGCCGGGCCGGGCAAGCCCTACACTTGTCCCTCTGGGGCCCGACGCCTCCGCTCCGGCGCGCCCGCGCTCCGGCGCGAGGGTGGCGACCTAGGGGTGTAGCTCAGATGGCCAGAGCGCCGGTCTCCAAAACCGGATGTCGCAGGTTCGACTCCTGTCACCCCTGCAGGACCGGCACCGCACGGACCCGACCGGACACCACCGAGGACAAGGACAAGCAGTGAGCGAGAGCGCAGGGACCGCGACCGCGGCCCGTGGCGACGACGCGCGCGGCCCCAAGGCCAAGCGCCCCGGTCCGATCGGCCGCGTGATCACGTTCGTGCGCCAGGTCGCCGCGGAGCTGCGCAAGGTCATCTGGCCGACGCGCAACGAGCTGGTCACCTACACCACCGTCGTGCTCGTCTTCGTGGCGATCATGGGGTTCATCGTGGCGATCTTCGACTTCACCTTCACCAAGGCCGTCCTCGCCGTGTTCGGCAAGTAGGAACCATGACCGAGCAGCAGGCTGGCCCCATGACCGACGAGCAGGACGGACCGGACGTGAGCGTGACCGACCAGGCCGAGACCGAGGCTGCCCCCGAGGGCGCCGAGGCCGAGCTCGAGCCCTCGGTGGCGGAAGACACGGTTGCCGAGGACACGGTTGCCGAGGACACGGTCGCGGAGGTGGCCTCCGACGAGCCGGCCGACCCGGCGGACGAGCTGCGCACGGCCCTGTCCGGCCTCGTGGGCGACTGGTACGTCGTGCACTCCTACGCCGGCTACGAGAACAAGGTCAAGACCAACCTCGAGAGCCGCATCTCCTCCCTCAACATGGAGGACTACATCTTCCAGATCGAGGTGCCTCAGGAAGAGGTCACCGAGATCAAGAACGGCCAGAAGAAGCAGGTCGTCCGCAAGAAGCTGCCCGGATACCTGTTCGTGCGCATGGAGCTCACGGACGAGTCCTGGTCCGCGGTGCGCAACACCCCCGGCGTCACCGGCTTCGTGGGGCACACGTCCCGCCCGACGCCGCTGACGGTCGACGAGGTCGTCGCCATGATCGCCCCGCCGAAGAAGAAGGTCGTCGTCGCCCAGAAGGCCGTCGACTTCGAGGTGGGCGAGTCCATCCAGGTCACCGACGGGCCGTTCGCGACCCTGCCCGCGACCATCAACGAGATCAACCTCGACAGCCAGAAGCTCAAGGTGCTGGTGTCGATCTTCGGCCGCGAGACGCCGGTCGAGCTGTCCTTCAACCAG
>DATLCV010000089.1:0-12693 GCA_035526225.1 Mycobacteriales bacterium | reverse complement strand
GGCATCGCCGGCCAGCGGCCATCCGTACCCGGGTGTCGCCGCCGCCACAGCCGCTTCGGTGTGGACGGTGAAGACCGCCAGGGTGAGCAGGACCTGCAGCGCGTTGACCACGACGATGACGACCGTGCGCCGCCGCGGGCGCCGGACGATCCTGCGGGCGGCTCGGCGGAGTGCGACAGATGGACGGCGGTGGTTGGGGTTCATGCAGGCTCCTGGAGGGTGACGGGGGTTGGGGACGAGGGAGGGCGGGGGTGCATCAGAGCTCGGGACGGAACAGGCTCGTGACGGCGTGGCGGTGCGGCCCGCGGAAGACGTCCCTCCTGGCGTGCTGCTCGTTGATCTTCACGCCGCGCTCGTCTTCGCCGACAGCGACGTGCACGACGACGCGCGTGGCACCGCAGAGGACAACCGCGGTCCCGTGCGCCAGGCGCATGGCGCGCACGCACCGGCCGGCCCCTGGGAGGCCCGCGTGCCTGCGCACGTCGTCCATCGCCGCGTGCAGCACCTCGGGACGCTCGGAGAACAAGAAACGGTCGAAGTGGTGGAGGTCGCGGTCTGCTGCGAAGTCGTCCCCTCGCTGCAGCGCCTGCATGAAGCGCAGCGCGAGCTCCGACACCGTCCCGCGCGGCGCCTCAGCCATCCAGATGCGCGTCAGCACTGGGAGGCCCTGCGAGTACTCGTCAAGCAGCAGGTCGGACCGCTCCTCGGCAACCTCGTCGGGCGGGAGCGGAGTCTCCGGCTCGGGTGCCGCCGACGGCAGGGCGCTGGGCGGGCGAGTGGTTGTGACCTCGACGTGTCGGGCAGCCGACCCCGCGGGAGCAACGGCTCGCGGCGACCCTCCGCACGCGGTGAGGAGCGCGACCGCGACCAAGGGAGCGAGGGCGGAGACGGAGGCACGGCGCACGGAGATCTCCACTGGGTAGGGGCCCGGGTGGCCCGATGTGCGATGCAGGATCGGGGCTAAGGACCCCGTGTGCCGTCGTGCCTGTGGACAGCCGCGCCGTTCCGGTAGGCTGATCTCAGCGCCCGGTCCGCCGGGCGACTTCGCGTGCCCCGCAGTGCTGATCAACACCGCATGGTGCTCGTCTCCGGTCCCCGCCAGGGGCTCAGGCGGCCACCGAGGGCACCAGGGCAGGACCCACCGGGGCCTGCGACAACCGGACAAGCCCGCTCCTGCGGCGGGTGAGCACAGAACTGGGGCCACCATGGCCGTCGTCAGCATGCGCCAGCTCCTCGAGAGCGGCGCGCACTTCGGACACCAGACCAAGCGCTGGAACCCGAAGATGAAGCGCTTCATCTTCACCGAGCGCAACGGCATCTACATCATCGACCTGCAGCAGACGCTGGGGTACATCGACCGCGCGTACGACTTCGTCAAGGAGACCGTGGCGCACGGCGGGACGATCATGTTCGTCGGCACCAAGCGCCAGGCGCAGGAGTCGATCGCCGAGCAGGCCACTCGTGTCGGCATGCCGTACGTCACCGAGCGCTGGCTCGGCGGGATGCTCACCAACTTCTCCACCGTGTACAAGCGCCTGCAGCGCCTCAAGGAGCTCGAGCTGATCGAGCAGACCGGCGGCGCCACCGTGCTCACGAAGAAGGAGGCGCTGGTCCTGACCCGCGAGCGCATCAAGCTGCAGCGGACCCTGGGCGGCATCCGCGAGATGACGCGCACCCCGAGTGCGGTGTGGATCGTGGACACCAACAAGGAGCACCTGGCCGTCAACGAGGCCCGCAAGCTCAACATCCCGGTCGTCGCGATCGTCGACACCAACTGTGACCCAGACGTCGTCGACTACAAGATCCCCGGCAACGACGACGCGATCCGCAGCATCCAGACGCTGACGCGCGTCGTGGCCGACGCCGTGGCCGAGGGCCTGATGGCGCGCGCCGGTCAGCAGGCCGACGCCGGTGAGAAGCCCTCGTACGACGAGGCGCCGGCCGGTCAGCTCGCGACCGACGAGCCGCTGCCCGCGTGGGAGCAGGAGCTGCTCGCCGGCTCCGCCGATGCCCCGGCCGCCGAGGCCCCCGTGGCCGACGCAGCTGCGGAGACCCCCGCTGCTGAGACGCCCGCTGCTGCTGAGGCGCCCGCTGCAGAGGCTCCCGCTGCTGAGGCTCCCGCTGCTGAGGCGCCGGTTGCCGACGCCGCCCCCACGACCGAGTCCTAGTACCGAGAAGAGACCCACAGACATGGCATCCATCTCCACCGCGGACATCAAGAAGCTCCGCGAGGCCACCGGCGCCGGCATGGTCGACTGCAAGAACGCGCTGGCCGAGAACGACGGCGACTACGACAAGGTCGTCGAGTACCTGCGCATCAAGGGGCTCAAGGGCGTCGCGAAGCGTGAGGGTCGCGCGGCCAGCAACGGCCTCGTCACCGTGAAGGCCGACGGGACCGGCAAGGCCACGCTGCTCGAGCTCAACTGCGAGACCGACTTCGTCGCCAAGGGCGAGCGGTTCATCGCCCTCGCGGAGCAGGTGGTGGCCGCGGCCTCGGCCGTCTCGGCGAACGAGCCCAAGGACATCGTCGTGGACGGCAAGGACCTGCAGACGGTCCTCGACGACGCCAACGCGATGCTCGGTGAGAAGATCGAGGTCCGTCGGGTCGCGACGCTCGAGGGCGCCTACGTCGGCGTGTACCTCCACAAGACCAACCCCGACCTGCCCCCGCAGCTCGGCGTGCTGGTGGAGCTCGACAAGAACATCGACGAGGTCTCCCCATCCATTGCCAAGGACGTGGCGCAGCACATCGCTGCCTTCGCTCCGCAGTTCACGAACCGTGACGAGGTCTCCGAGGAGGCCGTCGCCAAGGAGCGCGAGATCGCTCGCGCGACTGCCCTTGAGGAGGGCAAGCCGGAGGCTGCGCTGGACAAGATCGTCGAGGGTCGCGTGACCGGCTTCTTCAAGGAGGCCGTGCTCGTCGAGCAGGCGTTCGCGAAGGACAACAAGAAGACGGTCGGCAAGGTCCTCGACGAGGCCGGTGTCGGCGTGGTCCGCTTCGCGCGCTTCAAGGTCGGTCAGGCCTAACCTTCACCCTGGAACCGCGCAGACGTCACCCGAGGAGGCCGCCACCCCATGAGCACCGCGAACGGGGAGGCGGCCTCCTCGCTGGGTGAGGGGCCCTACCAGCGGGTCCTGCTGAAGCTGTCGGGCGAGGTCTTCGGTGGCGGAGCGGTCGGGCTCGACCTCGACGTCGTGTCCGACATCGCTCGGCAGATCCGCGACGTGGTGCGGTCGGGCACGCAGGTCGCGATCGTCGTCGGTGGGGGCAACTTCTTCCGGGGCGCCGAGATCGCGCAGCGCGGCATGGACCGGGCCCGCGCCGATTACATGGGCATGCTCGGCACGGTCATGAACTGCCTGGCCCTGCAGGACCTCCTCGAGCAGGCCGGGGTCGAGACCCGGGTCCAGACGGCGATCGCCATGGGCCAGGTCGCCGAGCCGTACATCCCGCGCAAGGCCGTGCGTCACCTGGAGAAGGGGCGGGTCGTCATCTTCGGGGCCGGCGCGGGCATGCCCTACTTCTCCACGGACACGGTGGCGGCCCAGCGCGCGCTCGAGATCGGGTGCTCGGTGCTGCTCATGGCCAAGACCGTGGACGGCGTGTACGACGACGACCCCAAGACGAACCCGAACGCGGTGAAGTACGACCAGGTGTCGTACGCCGAGGTGCTGAACAAGGGGCTGAAGGTCGCCGACGCGGCGGCGTTCAGCCTCTGCATGGACAACAAGCTGCCGATCGTCGTCTTCGACCTCATGGAGGACGGCAACATCGCCCGCGCGGTGCGAGGCGAGAAGATCGGCACGGTCGTGAGCGGAGACGTGCAGCCTTGATCGACGAGATCCTCTTCGACGCCGAGGAGAAGATGGAGAAGGCCATCGGCGTCCTCAAGGACGACCTGGGGGGCATCCGAACCGGTCGGGCGACCCCGCAGATGTTCAACAAGATCGTCGTCGAGTACTACGAGACCATGACGCCGGTGCTGCAGCTGGCGTCGTTCGCGGTCCCGGAGCCGCGGATGTGCGTCATCACGCCGTACGACAAGGGCTCGTTGGGCGTCATCGAGCGCGCCATCCGTGACTCGGACCTCGGGGTCAACCCGACGAACGACGGCACGATCATCCGTGTGAGCTTCCCGCAGCTGACCGAGGAGCGGCGCCGCGAGTTCATCAAGGTCGCCCGGCACAAGGCGGAGGAGGCGAAGGTCTCGATCCGCAACGTCCGCCGCAAGGCCAAGGATGAGCTCGACAAGCTGGTCAAGGACGGCCACACGGGTGAGGACGAGGGCGCCCGGGCCGAGAAGGAGCTCGACAAGGTCACCTCCAAGCACGTGGACCACGTCGATGAGCTGCTGCGGCACAAGGAATCCGAGCTGCTCGAAGTGTGATGCAGCGCTGATGCCGACCACAGACGCGCCCGCCGTCGGGCGGGCAGGACGCGACCTGCGCGCCGCCATCGGTGTCGGGCTGGGGCTCGCGGCCCTCGTCCTCGGGACCCTCTACTCACCCGCCCGCTGGACGTTCGTGGTGGTGGTGGCGGCGGCGGGCGTCGTCGGCAGCCTCGAGGTCGTGCGCGCGCTGCGGCAGCTCGGTGCCCAGCCGCCCGTCGTACCCGTGGTGGTGGGTGCGGTCGCGCTGGTGCTGGCCGGCTACCGGGGTGGCGCGGAGGAGCTCTTCCTCGCGCTGGCGCTCACGGTCCTGGCCTGCGTGGCGTGGCGGCTGGCCGGACCAGCCGCGGGCCTGCTGCGGGACGTCACCGCCGGCGTCCTGACGGTGGCCTACGTGCCGTTCCTCATCGCGTTCGCGGCGCTGCTCACCGTGCCGCCTGACGGGCCGCGCCGCATCACGGCGTTCATCGCCACCGTGGTCTGCAGCGACGTGGGCGGGTACGCCGCCGGGGTGCTGTTCGGCAAGCACCCGATGGCCCCCACGGTGTCGCCGAAGAAGTCCTGGGAGGGTTTCGCGGGCTCCGTCCTCGCCTGCGCCCTGGGGGGCTCGGTCCTGCTCGTCACCCTGTTCGACGGCGCGCGCTGGTGGGAGGGCGTGCTGTTCGGGCTCGCGGTGGTCTGCTCGGCGACCCTCGGCGACCTCGGCGAGTCGATGGTCAAGCGCGACATCGGCATCAAGGACATGGGGCACCTGCTGCCCGGCCACGGCGGGCTGATGGACAGGCTCGACTCGCTGCTGCCGACCGCGCCCGTGGCGTGGCTGCTGCTGACGGCGTTCGTGCCCCTGCCGTAGGCCCGTACGCTGGAGGGGCGATGTCGCTTCCCCTGGTCTTCGACGCACCCAAGCGGGGCCTGCCGCCGCGCCACCTCGCCGACCTCGACCCCGCTGAGCGCCGCGCCGCCGTGGCCGAGCTGGGGGAGAAGCCCTTCCGTGCCGAGCAGCTCTCGAGGCACTACTTCGCCGGGCACGGGGCCGATCAGCAGACCGACCTGGGCGCCGCCGCGAGCGAGCGGCTGGCCCCGCTGCTGCCGGAGCTCTGGGAGCGGGTGCGTGACCTCTCCTGCGACGACGGTGCGACGGTGAAGTCGCTGTGGCGGGCGCACGACCGGACGCTGGTGGAGTCCGTGACCATGCGGTACCGGGACCGGACCACCGTGTGCATCAGCAGCCAGGCAGGCTGCGGCATGGCGTGCCCCTTCTGCGCCACCGGCCAGGGGGGTCTCACGCGCAACCTGTCCACCGCGGAGATCGTCGACCAGGCCGTGCGGGCGAACGCCGACGAGCTCGCCCGCGGGGAGCGCGGCATCACCAACGTCGTCTTCATGGGCATGGGCGAGCCGCTGGCCAACTACGCGCGGGTGGTCGCCTCCCTGCACCGCCTCGTCGACCCGGCACCGCACGGGCTCGGGATGTCCCAGCGCAACATCGTCGTGTCCACGGTGGGCCTGGTGCCGGCCATTCGCAAGCTGGCCGACGAGGGCCTGCAGGTCACTCTCGCGCTGTCCCTGCATGCACCCGACGACGAGCTGCGCAACACGCTCGTGCCCGTGAACACGCGCTGGCCGGTGCGCGAGGTCCTGGAGGCGGCGTTCGGCTACGTGCGGGCGACGGGCCGTCGCCTGTCGATCGAGTACGCCCTCATCCGTGACGTGAACGACCAGCCCTGGCGCGCCGACCTGCTCGCCAAGCGGCTCAAGGGCAAGCTCGTGCACGTGAACCTCATCCCGCTCAACCCGACCCCAGGTTCGGAGTGGGACGCCTCGCCGAAGCCGGTGCAAGACGAGTTCGTACGGCGGCTCAAGGCCGGCGGCGTCAACGCGACCGTTCGCGACACCCGGGGCCGCGAGATCGCCGGGGCCTGCGGGCAGCTGGCGGCGCTCGAGTGAGCGGATCGCGCCGGTGAGGGACGTGGTCGTCCTCGGGTCGACGGGATCCGTCGGCACCCAGGCGCTCGACGTGGTGCGTGCCGCGCCGGACAGGTTCCGGGTGGTGGGCATCGGCGCCGGCGGCGGCCGGGTCGACCTGCTGGCGCAGCAGGCGGTCGAGCTCGGTGTCGAGGTGGTCGCGGTTGCGGCGGCGACGGCCGCTCAGGATCTCCAGCTCGCCCTGTACGCCGAGGCGCAGCGGTGCGGCTACAGCGCGGGCGACCACCGGGTCCCGAAGGTGCTCGCCGGTCCTGACGCCCTCACCGAGCTGGCCGCGTGGCCGTGCGACGTCGTCCTCAACGCGATGACCGGCTCGGTCGGCCTGGCCCCCACCCTGGCCGCGCTCGAGGCCGGCCGGGTGCTGGCCCTTGCCAACAAGGAGTCGCTCGTCGCCGGCGGTCCGCTGGTCACGCCGTACCGCGAACGCATCGTCCCGGTGGACAGCGAGCACTCCGCACTCGCGCAGTGCCTTCGCGGTGGTGCTCGAGCCGAGGTGGCCCGGCTCGTGCTGACGGCCAGCGGTGGTCCCTTCCGCGGCCGCAGCGACCTTGCGGGCGTCACGCCCGCGCAGGCCCTGGCGCACCCCACCTGGGACATGGGGCCCGTCGTCACCGTGAACAGCGCGACGCTGATGAACAAGGGTTTGGAGCTCATCGAGGCGCACCTGCTTTTCGACGTGCCGTACGAGCGGATCGACGTCGTGGTGCACCCGCAGTCGGTGGTGCACTCGATGGTCGAGTTCGTCGACGGCTCCACGCTGGCGCAGGCGAGCCCGCCCGACATGCGGCTGCCGATCGCCCTCGGTCTCGGCTGGCCGGACCGCGTCGCCGGCGCCGCCCCCGGGTGCGACTGGACCCGGTCCGCCACCTGGACCTTCGAGCCGCTGGACGCCTCCGTGTTCGGCGCCGTCGACCTGTGCCGCGCGGCCGGGGTCATCGGCGGCACGGCACCTGCTGCCCTGAACGCCGCGAACGAGGTCTGCGTCGAGGCGTTCCTGGCGGGGCGCCTGGAGCTGGCGGCCCTCATCGACACGGTCTCCCAGGTGGTCGAGGAGCACGAGCGACGGGAACTGCCGACGCTGCCCGAGGTGTTGGACACTGAGGTGTGGGCGCGCAGCCGTGCGCGCGAGCTGACCGCGAGAGGACAGGTGTAGTCGTGCTGGGCGTCCTGGGCGTGCTCGCCTTCATCGTCGGCCTGCTGGGGTCGGTGATGCTGCACGAGGCTGGGCACTTCCTCACCGCACGCCGCTACGGCATGAAGGCGACGCAGTTCTTCGTGGGCTTCGGCCCAACGCTGTGGTCCACCCGGCGCGGTGAGACCGAGTACGGCATCAAGGCGGTCCCGGCGGGCGGGTTCGTGAAGATCGTGGGCATGACGCCCCTCGAGGACGTCGAGCCGGGCGACGAGGAGCGTGCGTTCTACCGCCAGCCCGCAGGCCGCAAGACCGTGGTGCTCGCGGCCGGCTCCACCGTGCACTTCGCCCTGTGCCTGCTGCTCGTCGCTTTCGCCGTCATCGTGTTCGGCGTGCAGCGCGAGACGGCGCCGACCCTCACCGCGATCAACGCCTGTGTCGCGGACGATCCCGCCACGAAGTGCGGCGCCGGTTCAGTGCCCGCGCCCGCAAAGGCCGCGGGGCTGCAGGCGGGCGACGTCGTGACCGCGGTGGACGGCGTCGACGTGTCGGGCTCCGATGAGCTGGTCACCCGTGTGAAGGCCAGTGCAGGCGCGCCCGTGCGGCTCACCGTGCTGCGCAAGGGCCAGGTGCAGGTGCTGACCGTGACGCCGAAGCCCGTCACCCGACCCGGGGCGACCGCGCCCGTCGGCGCGATCGGTGTGAGCATCGCCGCGAACTACGAGTACCAGCACTTCGGTCCGGTGGGCGTCGTGCGCGAGACGGGGGCGACGGTCAAGCTGCTCGTGACGGGCACGTGGGAGACGCTGACCAACAAGCTCGGCACGATCAGCAAGGTCTACAGCCCCGACCGTGACCCCAGCGGCTTCATCGGCGTCGTCGGAGTCGGCCGCATCTCGGGCGAGATCGCCCAGGCGAAGGTGTCCACGACGGACAAGCTGAACGGCATCGTGCTGCTCCTCGCCGGGCTGAACCTGTTCGTCGGCGTCTTCAACCTCCTGCCGCTGCTGCCCCTCGACGGCGGCCACATCGCCGTCGTGTGGTTCGAGGCGGTTCGCGACCGGCTGCGCCGCATCCGCGGGTACACCGGGGAGCTGCAGCGGGTGGACATGAACAAGCTCATGCCGGTGACGCTTGCGGTGGTCGTGCTGTTCATCGGCTTCACGCTGTTCCTGCTCGGCGCCGACATCGTCAACCCGATCACGATCAACTGACATGACGACGGTCTCTCTCGGCATGCCCGAGGTCCCGCAGCGGCTCGCCGAGCGGCGCGCCACGCGGCAGCTCGACGTGGGGGGCGTGCCCGTCGGCGGAGGAGCGCCCGTCAGCGTGCAGTCGATGACCACGACGAAGACGCACGACGTGAACGCGACGTTGCAGCAGATCGCGGAGCTGACCGCCAGCGGCTGCCAGATCGTGCGGGTCGCCTGCCCGACCGCCAAGGACGCGGAGGCCCTGCGGGAGATCGCCCAGCACAGCCAGATCCCCGTCATCGCCGACATCCACTTCCAGATCGAGTACGTCTTCGCGGCCATCGAGGCGGGCTGCGCGGCCGTGCGCGTCAACCCCGGCAACATCCGTGAGTTCGACGGCAGCGTCGGCGACGTGGCGAAGGCTGCGAGCAACGCGGGGGTGCCGATCCGCATCGGCGTCAACGCCGGCTCGCTCGACAAGCGGCTGCTCGCGAAGCACGGCAAGGCGACGCCGGAGGCCCTCGTCGAGTCCGCGCTCTGGGAGTGCTCGCTGTTCGAGGAGCACGGCTTCCGCGACATCAAGATCTCGGTCAAGCACAACGACCCCGTCGTGATGGTGCAGGCCTACCGGCAGCTCTCGCAGCAGTGCGACTACCCGTTGCACCTCGGCGTCACCGAGGCCGGGCCGGCCTTCCAGGGCACCATCAAGTCGGCTGTCGCGTTCGGCGCGCTGCTGTCGGAGGGCATCGGTGACACGATCCGGGTCTCCCTGTCGGCGCCTCCCGTGGAGGAGGTCAAGGTGGGCCTGCAGATCCTCGAGTCGCTCAACCTGCGCCAGCGCGGGCTGGAGATCGTGTCGTGCCCGTCCTGCGGCCGCGCGCAGGTGGACGTCTACACGCTGGCGAACCAGGTGAGCGCGGGGCTCGAGGGCATCGACGTACCGCTGCGGGTCGCCGTCATGGGCTGCGTGGTGAACGGCCCGGGCGAGGCCCGTGAGGCGGACCTCGGCGTGGCCAGCGGCAACGGCAAGGGCCAGATCTTCGTCAAGGGCGAGGTGATCAAGACCGTCCCCGAGGCGCAGATCGTGGAGACCCTGATCGAGGAGGCGCTGCGGCTCGCGGAGTCGTACGACGGCCCGACCGGTTCCCCCACCGTCAGCGCCTAGCGGTGCTCCGGTCGGCGAGCCGCGTGCTGGGGGCGCAGGACCTGGAGGAGGTCCAGTCCCTGCTCGCGCGCAACCCGGTCGAGGACGTGTTCATCGGCTCCCGGGTCGAGGTCTGCGGCCTCGACGCCTGGCGGCTCGGCGCGGAGATCTGGGGGTACGGCGAGCGCGGTGCCCTCACCTCCCTCTGCTACGCCGGCGCCAACCTGGTCCCAGCACAGGCAGGAGCCGACGCCGTGCACGCGTTCGCTGACCGGGCACGGCGGCAGGGGCGGCGGTGCTCGTCCATCGTGGGCAGCGCCGGGGCGGCGCTCGGGCTGTGGGGGGTGCTCGAGGCCGGGTGGGGGCCGGCCCGCGAGGTGCGCCCCAACCAGCCGCTCATGGCGATCGACGACGCACCCGACGTCGAGGCCGACCCCCTGGTGCGACGGGTTCAGCCGCACGAGGTCGACGTGCTGCTGCCGGCCTGTGTCGCGATGTTCACCGAGGAGGTGGGCGTCTCCCCCCTCGTGGGCGACGGCGGGAGCCTCTACCGCGCCCGGGTGGAGGAGATCGTGGCGCTGGGGCGGGCCTTCGCGCGCATCGAGAACGGCGCGGTGCTGTTCAAGGCCGAGATCGGGGCGGCGACGCGTGAGGTGTGCCAGGTGCAGGGCGTCTGGGTGCACCCGAGCCTGCGCGGTCGCGGCGTGGGCGCAGCGGGGACGGCCGCCGTCGTGGAGCAGGCTCGAGCCACGATCGCGCCAGTGGTGAGCCTGTACGTCAACGACTACAACGTCGCTGCCCGACGGGCGTACGAGGGCGTCGGGTTCCGGCAGGTGGGCACGTTCGCCTCAGTCCTGTTCTGAGTCTCAGATACTGGGAAGTAACTCCCACGTGGTGGGCGTCACAGTCCCGTGGGGTTGTGCGCCGAACGGCGTTCGGTCACGCTCCTGGCACAGCTGCACCGATCGGAAGGCCTCGTCGTGACGCTCTCCCTGAAGCCCGGCACGTCGTGGGACGACGTCTACGGGCGGGCCCGAGGCATCGCTCCCGAGGCCTTCGACGCGGACCGCACGCTGAACCTGCTCGGCGGCGAGTGGAAGCGGCTGGGCTCGGTGGGCACGCACATCACGCCCGTCGACGGCTCGGCGATCCCCGGCCCGCCGCGCATCAGCCACGACGACGCCGTCACCGCGGTGGCCCAGGCCGCGGGCGAGCACAAGGCGTGGGGTGAGGTGGACCTCGACGAGCGCAAGACCCGGGTCCGCGGTGCTGTGGACGAGCTGCGCGAGCACCGCGAGACGCTCGCCCTGCTGCTGGTCTGGGAGATCGGCAAGCCGTGGCGCCTCGCGTGCGCCGACGTCGACCGCGCCCTGGACGGCGTGGACTGGTACCTCGAGGAGATCGACCGCCAGCTGGAGGGTCGCCGCCCGCTCCCCGGCCCGGTGAGCAACATCGCGTCGTGGAACTACCCCATGTCGGTGCAGGTGCACGCCGAGCTCGTGCAGGCCCTCGCCGGCAACGCGGTGGTCGCGAAGACGCCCTCGCAGGGCGGCTTCCACACGCTCACGCTCGCGCACGCGGTGATGCGCCGCCACGACCTGCCGGTGACCTTGCTGTCCGGCGTCGGCGGGCAGCTCGGTGACGCCCTCATCAGCGCTCCCGAGATCGGCGCGCTGGCCTTCGTCGGTGGCCGGGCCAACGGCCGCAAGGCCGCCACGACCCTGGCCGACACGGGCAAGCGGCACCTGCTGGAGCAGGAGGGCCTGAACACCTGGGGGATCTGGGACTTCTCGCGCTGGGACGAGCTCGAGGCGCACCTGAAGAAGGGCTTCGAGTACGCCAAGCAGCGGTGCACCGCCTACCCGCGCTACGTCGTGCAGCGGCACCTGTTCCCGGCGTTCCTGGAGACGTACCTGCCTGTCGTGCAGGGTGTCCGGTTCGGCCACCCGCTGGCCGTGGAGACCAGCTTCGACCCCCTGCCCGACCTCGACTTCGGCCCGGTGATCCACGCCACCAAGGCCGCCGAGCTGCGCACCCGGTACGACGAGGCCGTTGCCGGCGGGGCCATCCCGCTCTACCGCGGCGAGGTGCATGACGGGAGGTTCCTGCCGGGCCAGGACACCTCGGCCTACGTCGCCCCGGCGGCAGTGCTCAACCCGGCCACCAGCTGGGCGCTGCACCACAGCGAGCCCTTCGGTCCGCTCGACAGCGTCGTCATCGTCGACACCGAGCCCGAGCTGCTCGCGGCGATGAACGCCTCGAACGGCGCACTGGTCGCGTCGGTCGCGACCGACGACCCGTCGTTCGGCGCGCGGGTCGCGGAGGAGCTGCAGGCCTTCAAGGTCGGCATCAACAAGCCGCGCAGCCGCGGGGACCGCGACGAGGTCTTCGGCGGCAAGGGCGCGTCCTGGAAGGGTGCGTTCGTCGGAGGTGACCTGCTCGTGCAGGCGGTCACGGAGGGACCCGAGGGCGAGCAGCTCTACGGCAACTTCCCGACGTACAGCCGCTACCCCGAGCGGCCCTAGGCCTCGGAGGGACTCCAGCCGGGGCCGCGCAGGACGTAGCCGACCCGGTCACGCCAGGAGGTGGCGCTGCGGACGTCGCGCACGAGGGCGAGCAGCTCGTGGGTGGCGACCTTGAAGGGGTTGTGCGTCTCGATGTTCTTCGTCAGCCCGTACACGACGCGCTCGCGCTCGGGCTCGAAGGTCCGGAACAGCCGGTCCCAGACGACGAGCACGCCGGCGTAGTTGCGGTCGAGGTACTGCGACTGCGAGCCGTGGTGCACGCGGTGGTGCGACGGGGTGTTGAAGACCCACTCGAACCAGCCCCACATCTTGTCGATCGCCTCGG
>DATLCV010000069.1:0-5061 GCA_035526225.1 Mycobacteriales bacterium | reverse complement strand
CAGGGCTCGGCGATCACGTAGGTCACTGCAGGTTCCTTCCCGGGGCGGGTTGCCACCGTAGTCTCCCAGCCGTGGAGTCCGAACGGTCATCCGGGGGTGAACGCGGGGTCCGGTTCACCCGCGACGCCGGACCCGGCGACGTCGGGGTCCGGATCTCCCTTCGGCGGGTGCTCCGTGAGGGCGGGTACGGCGACGTGCTGGGCGTCGTCATCTCGTGGGACGACACCTCGGTGCGCATCGAGAAGCGTGACGGCTCGGTCGTCGAGGTGGCCTCCGCCGACGTCGTCGCCGCCAAGCGCGTGCCCCCGCCGCCACCGCGCCGATGACCGCCTCCTCGCGTGCGCAGTTCGCCGCCGTGGTTCGCGAGGAACCCGTCGACACCGCGCTGGCCTGCCTGCTCGTCGGCTGCGAGGTCGAGCCCGACCTCAGCCTCGACGCCTCCTATGCCGCCCTCGACCGACTGGCCGGCGGTGTGCGACTCGCGTCGCGGTCGCCTGTCGACGTGGCTCGCGCGCTGCAGCGGGCGCTGGGCCAGGAGGCCGGCTTCGGGGGGCGGGAGGGCGACTACGACGACCTGCGGTCCTCGCTGCTGCACGAGGTCCTGCGCCGCGGTCGCGGGCTGCCGATCACGCTGTCGGTCGTGTGGCGCGAGGTCGCGACCCGGCTCGGGGTCCCCGCCGTGTGCCTCGGGCTCCCCGGGCACGTGATGGTGCGCCTCGGGGCAGCTGACGGTGACCACGTCGTCGTCGACCCGTTCCACGGCGGCGTGGAGCGGTCCGTCGACCCGGACCCGGTGCTCGAGGGCGCCGACCTCGTGCTGCGGGTGCTCACGAACGTCCGCGCCCTGTCGGCCCGGTCGTTCGAGTCCGCGCGCACGCGGCTGTGGGCCACCGAGCTGTCGCTCCTGCTCCCCCGCCACCCGCTCGAGCTGCGGCGCGAGCGGGGTGAGCTGCTGGTGCGCCTGGGCGCTTACGAGGCGGGGGCCGAGGAGCTCGAGGCCTACGCCGCCGTCGTACCGGACGAGGCCGTCGCCGAGCAGGTACGACGGTCGGCCCGGCTCTCCCGCGCCAGGCTCAACTGACTTGTAGCGTCGGCCAGGTGCTGCGCCTGACGGACCCCGCCACCGGCCGGCTCGCGCCCGTGGAGCCGTCAGCCCGCGGGCTGCGCCTGGCGGCCGGGGCACACGACCCGGGCACGCTGCTCGCCACCGACACCCTGCGCCGCACGGCCGAGGTGTCGGGGCTGCGCGTCCTCCTCGGCGGCGTGCCGGCGGGATGGGACGCGCTCAACGTCCGCCCCGGTGACGACCCCGGTCCGGCTGACCTGGTGGTGGTCCGGCCCGCCGACCTGGGCGGACCGCCGTACGGGCTGGAGCACCGGCTCGCCTGGCTCAGCGGGTCACCCGTGGCCGTGGCGCGGGAGGAGCTGGTGCACTGGCGGTCGCTCGTGGCGGCGTGGGCGGAAGAGCCCTCGAAGCCGATCTGCGCGCAGGTCCAGGACGACACGCTCGCCGCGCTCTCGGACGACCTCGCGACGGCGGACGCGGTGGCCGTCCTGCGCGGATCGCTCGACCTCGGCCTGCCGCCGGGGTGCCTGTTCGAGACCTGGGCGTGGGCGGACCGCTTGCTCGGGCTCGACCTCGCCGCCCACGTGGGGCGCGGCTAGGAGACGGCAGACAGCCGCGCGTTGTCGATGACGATGGCGGCCGGGCCCTCGATGAGCTTCAGGGTCGACATCGCCGTCTCGCCGAAGGCCTGCTTCACCGCGGAGGAAAGCGCGAGCACTCCCACCACCGCACCGCCGTGCCCACGCAGCGGCATCGACAAGAACGTCGCCATGTCGGGGCCACCGGTGAGCTCGTCGGGGTCGTCGACGAGGGTTCCGCCGGCCTCGGCGACGCGGACGTCGACCGACGCCGCGTCGAGCGACCCGCCGCCGTGGGAGGCCAGGTTGTCGACCGCGGCGCGCAGGAACTCGCCGTAGTGGGAACGGGCGGTGGGCGCGCCGACCGCGACGTAAGCGCGCTGCTCGGCGCCGAGCATGACGGCCGCGAGGTCGTAGCCCACGAACCGCTGGAACACGCCTAGCAGTGCGGCCACGGAGGCCTCGAGGCCGTTGGCTGTGGCCGCGATGGCCATCACCGACTGGGCGACGGAGGACTCGAAGAGCTTGCGGTCGAGCAGGTCGCAGATGCGCGAGAGCACATCCTCCTCGGACAGCGCCAGCACGTCCGGCGCCAGCCGGGCCCGACCGCCGCGTGCGGCCGTCGCCGACAGGAGCACCTCGTCGATGGTGCTCGCCAGCTCGGGCGCCTCGAAGTCCTTGGTGAGGTAGCGGTCGACACCCGCCTGCCCGGCCCAGTAGCGGTCCGAGGCGGCGTCGAGGGAGGTCAGCATGATCACCGGGATGTCCGCGGTCTGCCAGTCGTCCTTGAGCAGCCGGGCGGCGATGAAGCCGGAGACGCGGGGCATCTGGACGTCCAGGACCACGGCGTCGGGCTGGTGCTGGAAGACGGCCTGGACCGCCTCGATCCCGTCCTCGGCAGGGAAGACCTCGTGGCCCTCCTTGGTCAGCACCGAGGTGACGATCCGACGCAGCGTGGGGCTGTCGTCCGCGATCACGATCCGAGCCACTACCGACCCACCAGCCTTCTCACCGTTGACACGAGCTGCTCCTGGTCGAACTCGTTCTTCAGCAAGTACGCGGAGCACCCTGCGTCCAAGCCGGCCTGCCGGGCGTGGTCCTCGCCGCGGCTCGTCATGATGACGACCGGCACGTTCTCCCAGCCCTTGGTACGACGGATCGTACGGGTGAGCGCGAAGCCGTCCATGCCCGGCATCTCCACGTCCGACAGGACGAGGTCCGCGGGCTCGTCCCGCAGGCGCGAGGCGCCGTCGAGGCCGTCGACCGCGGTCTCGACGTGGTAGCCGGCTCCCTCGAGGATGACGCGCTCCAGCTCGCGGACGCCGACGGAGTCCTCGACGACCAGCACCCGCGCCTTCTTCTGCCCGGGTACAGCGGCAGCGGACTTCTTCGACGGCGCGGCCGTGGCGACGAAGCCGGTCACGCCGGTGGCGCGGTCGGCGAGCTCGCGCAGGTCCAGCAGGCAGACGACGCTGCCGTCGCCGTCGATGGTGGCGCCCGCGACGTACGGGACGCGACCGAGGAACGCGCCGAGGTCCTTCACCACCAGCTCCGACTCGCCCTCGAGCCGGTCCACGGCCCAGGCGATCTGGCTGCCGCTGGTGTGCCGGACCACGAGCGCGGCACGGGGCGCCTCCCCCGCAGCCCGGGTGAGCCCCAGGGCGGCGCCGAGGTCGAGGAGCGGGACCGAGACGCCGTGGCGCAGCACGACCGGTGCACCGGCGAGCGTGTGCACCTCCGCGTCGCGCAGCGACAGCGACTCGACAACCCCTGGGACGGGCACTGCGTAGCGCTCGTCCCCGACCCGTGCCACCAGGCAGCGGAGCACACCGAGGGTGACGGGCAGGACGAGCACGAAGGTCGTCCCGGTGCCGCGCTCGGAGCGGATCTCGACCGAGCCACCCAGGTCCTCCACGGCGTTGCGCACGACGTCGAGCCCGACGCCCCGCCCGGAGGTCTCGGTGACGGTCTCGTTGGTGCTGAAGGCCGGCGTGAACAGCAGGCTCAGCAGCGCGCTCCCGACGAGGCCGCTGTCAGGGGCGATCATGCCGAGCCGCAGCGCCTTGTCGCGCACCGCGTCCTCGTCCACACCGGCGCCGTCATCGGCGACCTCGATCACGACTGTGCCGCCCACGCTGCGCGCGCTCACGGAGACGACGGCTTGCGCCGGCTTGCCCATGGCAGCCCGCTCGGCCGGCGACTCGCAACCGTGGTCGACGGCGTTGATGACCAGGTGCTTGAGCGCGTCGGCGATCCCGTCCAGGACCTGCTTGTCGAGCTCCACGTCCTCGCCGGAGGTCTCGAGCAGCACCTCCTTGCCCGTGGCCTGGGCGACGTCGCGGACGATGCGCGGAAGTGCGGCGAACACGCGGCGTACCGGCACCATCGCCAAGCTCATGGCACCGTCGCGGACGAGGGCCATGCCGCTTCGCTGGCCCTCGACCAGCTCGCGCAGCCCACGGACGATCGAGGTCATCTCGTCGGCCGTCCCGACGAGGCGGTGCAGCGCCAGGGTCACGTCCGGCGGGAGGTCGCTGGCGGTGGAGGCCTGTCGCAGCGCGGCCACCCAGCGCGCCTGCTCCGCAGCCATCGACAGCAGGGTGCCCGTCGTCTGCTCGACCCGGCGCGCGCCCAGGTCGGCCTCGCCGACGGCGTCGAGCAGGTCGTAGACCTTGGAGGCCGCGACGCGGACGGAGTCGGAGGACTGGCGGCTCGGCTCGGGCAGGTCCGCCGTTTCAGCCTCGGCTACCGCCGGCTGCTCGAGCACGGGTACGGCGACCTCGTCCGCGCCGGCGACGGCCGAGGCGAGCGCGTCCACCAGCGGCTGGAGCGCCGCGTCCGGGAGCGCGTCCTCGCCGGGCAGCGCGCGGGCGATGCCGTCGCACGCGGCGAGCAGCAGGTCGATGTGGTCCTTGCGCACCTCGAACCGGCCGTCGCGCAGCGCGCCGAGCAGGTCCTCCATGTTGTGCGCCACGTGCAGCACGCCGTCCAGCCCGAGCATCCGCGCGGAGCCCTTGACGGTGTGCGCGTCGCGGAAGAGCAGCGTGACGACCTGGCGCGGGCTCGCGTGCGTCTCCAGGGCCAGCAGGCCCGCCTGCAACGAGGCCAGCCGCTCCTCGACCTCGGCGTGGAAGGTCGCGAGCAGCTCCGGGTCGTCTCCCCAGGCGGTCATGACTCGGTCCGGAACTGGGCGATCGACGAGCGCAGCTCGGCGGCCAGCGCGTTGAGCTGGGCGGCAGAGGCGGCGGCCTGGCGGGAACCGACGGCGTACTGCCGGGCCACGTCCGACACCTGGGTCATCGCACCCACGACCTGATCCGACGCTGAACGCTGCTGCTGGGTCGCGATCGAGATCTCCTTCGCCGCAGTGGTCGTCTCATCGACCATCCCCGCGATCCGCTCCAACGCATCCACCAC
>DATLCV010000066.1:0-39989 GCA_035526225.1 Mycobacteriales bacterium | reverse complement strand
CGGCCGAAGGCCTCCCGCGACGACAGCTCCGAGAGCAGCTCGTCGGTGGTGACCTTGGCGAGGAAGGCGTGCATCGCGATGGAGGGGGAGACAGCGTTGACGCGGACGCCGAAGCGGGCGCCCTCCACGCCCGCGGTGCGGGTGAGCGCCATGACCCCCGCCTTCGCGGCGGCGTAGTGGGCCTGGCCCTCCTGGGCGCGCCAGCCGATGACGCTGGCGTTGTTGACGATCACCCCGCTGCCCTGGTCGCGCATGATCCGCAGGGCGGCCCGCGTGCACCGCATGGTGCCGGTGAGGGTCACGTCGAGCACTCGAGACCACTGCTCGTCGGTCATGTCGACCAGGTCGGCGGTGCCGCCGAGACCGGCGTTGTTCACGAGCACGTCGACGCGGCCGTGCGCAGCGACCGTGGACGCGAGCAGGTGCTGCACGTCGTCCTCGACGGTGACGTCGCAGCGGACACCGAGCACGCCGAGCGCCTCAGCGGTCTCGGCAAGTCGGCGCTCGTGCCAGTCGGAGACGACGACGGTCGCGCCCTCCTCCTGGGCCTTCTTGGCGGTGGCGTAGCCGATGCCCGTGCCCGCAGCCGCCGTCACGACGACGACCTTGCCGGTCAGCAGCCCGTGCCCGGGGACGTAGTCAGGGACCGTCATGAGCTCAGCCTCGCCAGCACGTCGTCGGCCTCCTTCATGATCCGGTCGAGCAGCTCCTGGCACGAGGGCAGGTCGTCGATGAGGCCGACCACCTGACCGGAGGCCATGACCCCGAGGTCGGGATGGCCGTCGACCATCGCCGCCTTGAGCAGCATGGGGGTGTTGGCGGCCATCACCACCTGCGACAGCGTGAGCTCAGCGCTCTTGCGCATCGCCAGGCCCTCGGCGACGACGTCCTTCCAGGGCGTGCCAGACAGCTTCTGGAACGCCAGTGCGTTCTTGCCGGCCCGCACCAGCCGGCCCACGGCGCGGCTCTTGAGGAGCTCGTCGACGAAGGGCGTGCGCAGCACCCGGTGGGGGACGCCGTCGACCTCGGTGGTCACGACCGTGTCCGCGACCGTCTTGTCGAGGTAGGCCTGCTTGACGGCGTCGGACACGGCGCTGTCGGAGGTGAGCAGGAAGCGGGTGCCCATCGCGATGCCCTCGGCGCCGTAGGCAAGCGCGGCCACCAGGCCGCGCCCGTCGAAGAAGCCACCGGCCGCGATGACGGGGATGTCGACCGCGTCGACGACCTGGGGGAGCAGCAGCGTCGTCGGGACGGCTCCGGTGTGCCCACCGCCCTCGCCGCCCTGCACGATGACCGCGTCGACCCCCCACTCGGCGACCTTCTCCGCGTGTCGCTTCGCGCCGATCGACGGCATCACGACCATGCCGTGGTCCTTGCACCGCGCGATGAGGTCCTTCCTCGGAGCCAGCGCGAACGACGCGACCCGCACGCCCTCACGAGCCATCAGCTCGATCCGCTCCACGGCGTCCGACGCGTCCGCGCGCAGGTTGACGCCGAAGGGGTTGGTCGTGCGGCTCTTGGTCTCGGCGATGGCCGCAGCCAGCTCGTCGTACGACATGGTGGCGGAGGCGAGGATGCCGAGGCCGCCGGCGTTCGCGGTGGCGGAGGTGAGACGGGCGCCGCTGACGTAGCCCATGCCGGTCTGCACGATGGGGTGCTGCACCCCGAAGAGCTCGGTCGCGCGGGTCCTCATCGTGGAGCGACCTCCTTGTCGCGCAGCGACCTCGGGTCGAGCACCTCGCGCATGAGGCGCAGCTCCTCGTCGCTCGGCAGCCGTGACTCGACCACCTCGTCGACGTGCAGCGGGAAGCCCGTCGCAGCCTGCACCTGCTCGACCGTCACGCCCGGGTGCACCGACACGAGGCGCATCGTGCCGTCCGGCCCGCCGAGGTCGAGCACGGCGAGGTCGGTCACCACGTGGCGGAGCTGGACCGGCACGCCGCGGTCGGTGCCCACACCGCTCACCATGTCGACCTTCTCGACGAAGACCCGCGTGGAGTGCTTCGGGACCCAGTACGACGTGGGGTGGTTCACCGTGTTGCCCGGGGCACCGCGGACACCGAGGAGCTGGCTCTTGGGCTTCTCGAACGGTCCGATGCAGCTGATGTTCTGGTTGCCGTACCGGTCGAGCTGGGAGGCGCCCATCATCACGTGCCGCTTGCCGTTCCAGACCAGGTCGAACACCGAGCGGTAGGGGATCCAGGCCTCTGCGGTGTCCGGGGCGGGGGCACCCAGCGCCCACGGGCCGGCGACGAAGGTCGCCTCACCGTCGGACAGCAGCAGGTCGGGCTCGAAGGTCTCGCGGGCGAGCCGCGCGCCGAGCGACGGCACCAGCGCCATCGGGCTCGCGAGCACCTCGCCGTCGCCGCGGAAGGCCTCGGCGCACGCGATGGCGCACACCTCTGCCCTGGTGATCCCCGTCATGCGCTGGCCGCCTTGCGCTCGGCGTGGAAGTCCTTGACCGCCTGCTGGTAGTCCTGCTCCGAACCGCGCAGGAAGCGCTGCTCGAAGGCCTTCCAGAGGTCGGGGTCCTTGGCGGCCGTGGCGTACTCGCGCTGGAACGGCTCGTCACGCTCGTAGTCCGGAGTGCAGGTGGTGAAGTGCGCGCCGCCCGGGGCCTCGACGACACCGTGGACCATCCAGCGCGCGATGCGGCGGCGCGTCAGCTCGCCCAGCTCGGCGGTCGGCACGACGCGCTCGCAGGACAGGTATGCACGCTCCGCTGCCTGGCAGAACAGGTCGTCGAAGTACAGGTCGGGTCCGTGGAAGGCGGCGTTGCCGCGCTCGTCCGCGACGTTGAGGTGCACCAGCGCAGCATCCAGGTGCAGGGCGGGTACGGCGAGCAGCTCCTCACCGCCGTACGGGTCGGTGACGCGCTTGAGCGACGGGTTCACGCGCTCGACGTCGGAGCCGAGCCCAGCGCGGGTGGGCAGGAACGGGAGGCGGGCGGCCGCGGCGTACAGGCCCCACTGGAGCATGCCCTCGTCCCACTCGGTCGCCTCGACGGCACCCGCCTGGCGGGCGTGCTGGAAGTGCGGCTCCAGCGGGATCGAGTCGAGCGAGACGAAGCCGTAGACCAGGCGCTTCACCTTGCCGGCGGCGCAGAGCAGCCCGACATCAGGCCCGCCGTACGACACGACGGTGAGGTCAGTCAGGTGCGAGCGCAGGATCGCGCGCACGAGGGACATCGGCTTGCGGCGCGACCCCCACCCTCCGATGCCGATCGTCATGCCCGACCTGAGCTCGGCGACGACCTGCTCCTCGGTCATCCGCTTGTCGCGTGGTGCGCTCACAGACCGCTCCTGTCGAAGGCGAGCGCGCGCAGAGACGCGCTGTCGCCGTGGGTGAGCGCCGTGGTCCACGCGCGCTTGAAGTACAGGTGGGCGTCGTGCTCCCAGGTGAAGCCGATGCCGCCGAACAGCTGGAGGCACTCGCCGGCCACCGTGACGAAGGCGTCGGCCGCGACGGCCTTCGCCAGCGGTGCCGCGGGCAGGTCGGTCGCGGCGTACCAGGCACTGGAGCGGGCCGCCTCGACGAGGACCGTGAGGTCGGCGACCCGGTGCCGCAGGGCCTGGAACGACCCGAGCGGCCGACCGAACTGCTCGCGGTCCAACAGGTGCTGCACCACCCGCTCGAGCAGGGCCTGCGCGGCGCCGACGGACTCGGCCGCAAGCGCCGACCAGTGCAGATCCCTTGCGTACGAGGCGGTTCCGACCACGTGGGTGGTCCCGACGCTCACCTGCGCGAACGCTCTGGTGACGTCAAGGTGGTCGACCGGGGTGGCGCGGAAGTCGGTGCAGAGCACCAGGTCGTCACCGTCGCTCAGCAGCAGGACGTCGGCGGTGGCAGCGTGGGGGACGGCGTCGAGGCGACCGTCGAGGGCCAGTGCCGCGCTCAGCGAGCCGTCGGCCAGCCCCTCCAGCGGCTGGCCAGCTCCCTGAAGGGCGGCGGCTGCCACCACCGTCGGCAGGTACGGCGAGCGCAGCAGCACCCGGCCGGTCTCCTCGAGCACGGTGGTGACCCACGACCAGGGCACGTCCTCGACGGGCAGGGCGGTGAGCCCCATCTCGGTGGACAGCCGCTTCCACAGCGAAGGGTCGTCCCGCAGGGCCGAGCGGGCAGGGGCGTGCGTCGTCAGCAGGTCCCGAACCGCCGACCGCAGGTCGTCGAGATCGCTCATGCCTTGACCCAGCTGTCGCGGGGCAGGCCCCAGTGGCGTTCCGCGATGATGTTGCGCTGCACCTCGTTGGAGCCGCCGTAGATGGTGTCGCTGCGGGTGAACAGGAACAGGCTCTGCAGGGGGTCCAGCTCGCCGTCGACGCGCAGCGCGTCCGGACCCGCAACCCGCATCGCGAGCTCGCCGAGGGACCGGTGCCAGCCCGCCCAGAGGAGCTTGTTGACGTTGGCCTCGACGCCCGTGGAGTGCGCGGCGTCGTTGGACAGCGTGCGCAGCGCCTGGTGCTTGAGCACCTGCAGGCCCGCCCACGACTCGTGCAGCGCCGCCCGGACCAGGGGGTCGTCCCAGGAGCCGTTGGAGCGCGCGAGGGCCAGCACCTCGCCGTACTCACGGGTGAAGCCGACCTGCTGGCCGAGGGTCGAGACGCCTCGCTCGAAGGCGAGCAGCCCCATCGCGACGCGCCAGCCCTCGCCGGGCTCGCCGACCACGCACGACGCGTCGGTGACCGCGTCGTCGAAGAAGACCTCGTTGAACTCGCTGGTGTCCGTCAGCTGCACGATCGGCCGGACCTCGACGCCCGGCTGGTCCATCGGCACGAGCAGGAAGGACAAGCCCTTGTGCCGGTGGGACGAGGGGTCGGTGCGGGCGATGACGAAGCACCAGTCGGCGACGTGCGCCAGCGAGGTCCAGACCTTCTGCCCATCGACGTGCCAGCCGTCGTCCTGCAGCGACGCCTTCGTGCGGACAGCCGCGAGGTCGGAGCCGGCACCCGGCTCGGAGTAGCCCTGGCACCACAGCTCCTCCCCGCTGCGGATGCCGGGCAGGAAGCGGTCCTTCTGCTCCTTGGTCCCGAAGGCGATCAGGGTCGGCGCGAGCAGCTGCTCACCGAGGTGACCGATGCGCCCGGGCCCGCCGGCCGTGGCGTACTCCTCGTGGAAGGCCACCTGGTCGGCGATCGACGCGCCGCGGCCACCGGCCTCGACCGGCCAGCCGAGCCCGATCCAGCCACCGCGACCGAGCTCCTTCTCCCACTGCTGGCGCAGCTCGACGTGCTCGTGCTCGCGCCCCGGACCGCCCGTGCCGACCAGCGCGGCGAACTCGCCGCTGAGGTGCTCGGCCAGCCAGGCGCGGATCTCGTCGCGGAGCTCAGGCACCGTAGGGCTTGACCTGGGGCGGGGCCTGCGCGAGCAGGCGGCGTACGGCGGGACCCACCTCGGCGACGGGCCAGCGCTCGCCGCGATCCTCCCTGGGGCCGTGCTGCCAGCCGTCGGCCGGGCTGATGACCCCCGCCTCGACCTCGAACACGCGACCCGTGAGGTCGCAGTCCTCCGACGCCAGCCACACGACGAGGGGGCTGACGTTGGCCGGGTCCATCGGGTCGAAGCCGGTCTCGGGCTTGGCCATCGTCTCGGCGAACACGGCCTCGGTCATCGGCGTGCGGGCAGCCGGGGCGATCGCGTTGAGCAGCACACCGAAGCGGCTCATCTCGACCGCGGCGACCTGGGTGAGCGCGACCACGCCGGCCTTGGCCGCCGAGTAGTTGCCCTGACCAACCGAGCCCATGAGGCCGGCACCCGAGGACGTGTTCACGACCCGGGCGGCGACGGGGGAGCCCTCCTTCGACAGCGCGCGCCAGTACGCCGCGGCGTGGCGCAGCGGGACGAAGTGGCCCTTGAGGTCGACCTTGAGCACGAGGTCCCACTCGTCCTCGCTCATGTTCACGAGCATCCGGTCGCGCACCAGGCCGGCGTTGTTCACCAGCGCGTGCAGGCCGCCCAGCTCGGTGACCGCCGTCTTGACCAGCTGCTCGCCGTACTGCCAGTCGCTGACGTCACCCCTGCTGGCGATCGCCGTACCGCCCAGGGCGCGAATCTCCGCAGCCGTCTCGTCGGCCGACTCGCCCATGTCGTTCACGACCACCTGGGCGCCGTCGGCGGCGAACGCCAGGGCGTGCGCGCGGCCGATCCCCTGGCCCGCGCCGGTGACGATGACGACCCTGCCGTCACTGGTGCTCATGCCCGCCAACCTAGCAAGCGCTTGGTCAGTGGGCTACCCTCGGGACCCATGCAGCACATGGAGCTGACCCCTGCTCAGCGCGACCTGCAGCAGGAGCTCAGGACGTACTTCGAGCACCTGCTCACTCCCGATGTACGCCGGGAGCTGGGCGGTGAGGGCGACAACCCCGAGCTGTTCCGCGCGCTGGTCCGGCAGATCGGTCGCGACGGGTGGCTCGGGCTCGGCTGGCCGAAGGAGTACGGCGGCGGAGGTGCCACGCCGTACGAGCAGCTGATCCTGTTCACGGAGGTGCAGCGCGCGCAGGCGCCCTTCCCGTTCGTCACGGTGAACACCGTCGGGCCGACGATCATGGCGTTCGGCACGCAGGAGCAGAAGGACCGCTACCTGCCGGGGATCCTGGCCGGCGAGGACGTCTGGGCGATCGGGTACACCGAACCCGGGTCGGGCACCGACCTCGCGTCGCTGAAGACCCGCGCGGTGCGCGACGGCGACGAGTGGGTCGTCGACGGCAACAAGGTCTACACCTCGGGCGCCGGGCACTCCGACTACGTCTGGCTCGCCGTCCGCACCGACCCCGACGTGCCGAAGCACAAGGGCATCTCCATCCTGTGCGTCCCCACGACCTCGCCCGGGTTCAGCTGGACGCCGCTGCACACCGTCGGCGGCAACACCACGTCGACCACCTACTACGACGGCGTGCGGGTGCCTGTCGACAACGTCGTCGGAGAGGTGAACGGCGGCTGGCGGCTGCTCACCTCCCAGCTCAACCACGAGCGGGTCGGCCTGGCTGCGATGAGCGGGCGCACCGAGGGGCTCTGGGACGCGGTCTACGACTGGGCGAAGGAGAGCGGCCTCGCGGACGAGCCATGGGCGCAGGCGGACCTGGCGAAGACCTACGCGCAGGTGCAGGCGATGAAGCTCGTCAACTGGGACCTCGCCGGAGCCGTGGCTCGTGGGGACGTCAACGTCGCGAACGCCAGCGCCGCGAAGGTGTTCGGCACCGAGACGCACGCTGCGGTGTGCCGCACGCTGTTCGACCTCCTCGGCGCGGTCGGTGCCCGCCGGCTGGGGTCGCCGGGAGCGCCGCTGGACGGGCGCGTCGACGTGCTCACCAGGGGCGCGATCGTGAACACCTTCGGAGGAGGGGTCAACGAGGTGCTCCGCGACCTCATCTGCACCAGCGAGCTCGGCATGCCCCGGGGGTCTCGATGAACGGTGGCACCCGATGAGCGACCTGACCCCTGACCAGGAGGCCCTCGTCGGCCTCGCCGCGGAGATCCTCGCCGGCCGGGCGTCCAACGAGCAGCTCGCCAAGACGGAGGTGTCCGACACGCGCGTCGACGCCGAGCTGTGGCGCGAGCTCGCCGAGGCCGGGCTGCTCGGCATCGCGGTGCCCGAGGTGCACGGCGGCGCCGGCCTGGGCTTCGTTGAGCTCTGCCTGCTGCTCGAGCAGCAGGGCCGCTTCCTCGCGCCGGTCCCGCTCTGGGAGAACCTGCTCGCGGCCTACGTGCTCACCAGGCACGCCACGGCCGATCAGCAGTCGCAGTGGCTCCCCGGTTTCGTGGCCGGGTCGACCCGGCTCGGTCTCGCGGCGGCGCTCGACGGCCCCTCTCCCGTGTCGTTCGCCGACGGTCGGCTCAGCGGCTGGGCCCTCGTCACGTCCAAGGCCGATGCCCTCGTCGTGGTCACCGATGACGGCGTCTACGTGTGCGAGGCGCCGGCGGGGGAGCCTGTCGTCACGACCAACCACGCGCTCGCCTACGACACCGACCTGAACGGCGTACCCGCCGTGCGGCTCGACGCCCCCGTCGACGCGGTGCTCGACCACCTGCGGCTCGGGCTGGCGGCGACGGCCCTCGGGGTGGCCGACGCCGGCATCCGCGAAGCCGCGCAGCACCTGACGCACCGCGAGCAGTTCGGTCGGTCGTTGGCGACCTTCCAGGCAACGAGCTTCCAGCTCGGCGACGCCTACTGCGACGCACAGGCGATGCGGGCCACGCTCTGGCAGGCCGTCTGGGCGATCGGGAGCGGACCGGCGACGACGGAGACGGCGGTCGCCTGCTGGTACGCCACCGAGGCCGCCGAGCGCATCCAGCACACGGTGCAGCACCTGCACGGTGGGCTCGGCGCCGACACGACCTACCCGGTGCACCGACGCCTGCTGTGGACCATGCGCACCAACGCGCTGCTCGGCGGTCCCTCCCGCCAGCTCGTCCGCCTCGGCACCGCCCTCACCAGCTAGAGCCAACTACTTGCGTACTGTATGAATCCGTAGCACCATCGTCGGTGTGACGGACCTCGACGCGATGGTGGGCGCGCTCAACGAGCTGTACCGCCTGTCGGGGTCGGCCAAGGTGCACGCGGACACCGTGCGCAGCACGGGGGTGAGCCTCTCCCAGACCGGCCTGCGCGCGCTGTCGCTGGTGGAGGACTCGCCGCGGTTGACGGGCACCGACCTCGCCACCGCGCTCGACGTGAGCCAGCCGACCGCCAGCCGGGTGCTGCAGCAGCTCGAGAACGACGGTCTCGTCACCCGCCACGCCAGCGACACCGACGGCCGCGTCAGCCACTACGTCACCACCGCAAAGGGCAAGCGCGCCCTGGCGAAGGTGCATCGCTACCACGTCGACCGACTCGCGTACGCCCTCGAGGGCCTCGGCGTCGACCGACGCGACGAGCTCGCCGGCGCCGTCGCCGAGCTCGTCCACCGCTTCACCGCAGCAGCTCAGCCCAGGAACAGGAGATCGGCATGACCGACACCGCCGTCCGCATGATCGAGGCGGGCACCGCCCCGGAGCGCTTCGCCCGGGGCTGGCACTGCCTGGGCCTCGTCCGCGACTACGCCGACGGGAAGCCGCACGGCCTGGACGCCTTCGGCACCAAGCTGGTCATCTGGAAGGGCGAGGGCGGCTCGCTCCACGTCCTCGACAGCTACTGCCGGCACATGGGCGGTGACCTGTCGCAGGGCACCGTCGTCGGCGAGAACGTCGCCTGCCCGTTCCACTCGTGGCGCTGGGGCGCCGACGGCAAGTGCCAGGAGATCCCGTACGCGCGGCGGGTGCCGCCACGAGCCCGCACCCGCGCGTGGACGACGATGGAGCTCGACGGTCAGCTCTTCGTGTGGCACGACCCCGAGGGCAACCCGCCGCCGGAGGACGTGACCATCCCCGCGATCGAGGGCTTCGCCGAGGGTGAGTGGACCGACTGGGTCTGGGACTCCACCGTGGTCGAGGGATCCCACTGCCGGGAGATCATCGACAACATGGTCGACATGGCCCACTTCTACTACATCCACAAGGGCCTTCCGACCTACTTCAAGAACGTCTTCGAGGGCCACGTCTGCACCCAGTACTACGCCGGGACGACGCACGAGATCGCCGCCACGGGTGCGCCCATCGACATCGGCGAGTACGACGGGCAGCAGACCGTCTCCGACGCGACCTACTGGGGTCCGTCGTACCTGGTGGACAAGCTCTGGACCAAGTACGGAGACATGACCTTCGAGACGGTCCTCATCACCTGCCACTACCCGTTGTCGAGCACGAGCTTCAAGCTCAACTACGGGATGGTCATGCGCAAGATGCCTGACTGGGACGACGCGACCAACGACATGGTGGCCGGAAAGATGCTCAAGGGCATCGGCAGCGGCTTCATGGAGGACGTGAAGATCTGGAAGAACAAGACCCGGATCGACAACCCGCTGCTGTGCGAGGAGGACGGACCGGTCTACCAGCTGCGGCGGTGGTACGAGCAGTTCTACGTCGACGTCGCCGACATCGACCCCGAGAGCACGAAGCGCTTCGAGTTCGAGATCGACACGACGAAGGCCGTCGACTTCTGGCAGAAGGAGCTCATGGAGCAGGCGGCCCAGCAGGCCTCTGACCCAGCGACTGCTTGATGGAGCCTGTGACCTGCGGGCGCTGCGGCACCACCGTGCTGGTGTCGAAGTTCAGCGCGGAGCAGACCTCCATCCAGTGGCAGGAGGACAGCACCGTCTGCCCGCGCCGCGCGGAGCTCGCCGTCGGCGAGACCTGCCCGGAGCTGAGCGACACCATCCGCGACGCCGTGCTCGGCGGGGCCGTGGGGGTGGTGGCGCGTGACGAGTGAGAGGCTCCGCCTCCGCGTGCGCGAGGTGGTGCAGGAGACGGGCGATGCGCACTCCGTCGTCTTCGACACCCCCGAGGGCTTCAGCTACAAGCCCGGTCAGTTCCTCACGCTGCGGCTGCCGCACGACGACGGCGTGGTCGCCCGTTGCTACAGCGTCTCCAGTGCCCCGGGCGTCGACGACCACCTGAAGATCACCATCAAGCGGGTCGAGGGCGGTCGTGGCTCGAACTGGGTCTGCGACAACGTGGTCGAGGGCACCGAGATCGACGTCCTCGCCCCCAGCGGCACCTTCACCCCCCACTCGTACGACGTGGACCTGCTGCTGCTCGCGGGCGGCTCGGGCATCACGCCGGTGCTGAGCATCATCAAGGCGACGCTCGCGCACGGGACGGGACGGATGTTCCTGGTCTACGCCAACCGCGACGAGAGGTCCGTCATCTTCCACGCCGAGCTGCGGCAGCTCGTCGCCGAGCACCCGGAGCGCCTCGTGGTGCTGCACTGGCTGGAGTCCGTGCAGGGACTGCCGTCGCACAAGCCGCTGTCGCTGCTCGTGGAGCCGTGGGTGCGCGGCGAGACCTTCATCTGCGGCCCGGCGCCCTTCATGGACTGCGCCGCCGATGTGGTGAAGGGCCTGGGCGTCGGCCGCGACCGCATCCACATCGAGCGCTACACCTCCCTGCAGGGCGACCCGTGGGCCGAGGTCCAGGTCGCGGCTCCTGTCGAGGGCGAGAAGGTGGCCGCGCTGCACGTCGAGCTGGACGGCGAGAACCACGAGCTGCAGTGGCCCGAGAGCACCAAGCTCCTCGACCTGCTGCTCGACAAGGGCCTCGATGCGCCGTACTCCTGTCGGGAGGGCGCCTGCAGCGCCTGCTCGGTGATGCTCGTCGAGGGCGCGGTGCGCTTGGACAACAACAGCGTGCTGGAGAAGGAGGACCTGGACGAGGGCTGGCGGCTCGCCTGCCAGGCCCACCCGGTGTCCGACGTGGTCAAGGTGAGCTACTCGTGAAGCCCGGTATGCGTCTGAGGCCTGCCTGCTCTGCTAGCGCGGGGAGCGCCGGTCCCGGCTGAGTACGGTGGCGCCGTGAGCGCATCCGATGCCGTGTGGCTGGAAGCGTTCCAGCGCCTGGACGAGCTGGAGCGCAGCGCGCAGGTCGTGCAGGTCCTGCTGGCGGCGGAGCGGCACGGGCTGCTCCTCGAGCTGGCCGCCGGCACGAGCGTCGCCGCGCTGGCGACCCGCACGGCCCTGCCGCTGAGCCGGCTGGAAGCGGTGCTCGTGCTGCTGCGCGCGCACGGCATCGCCGAGGAGCGTGCGGGGCACTGGTCTCTCGCGCCGTCCTGGGCCGCCCTCGCCCGCGGTGAGTCGCCGGTCGAGCTGCGCGCCCTACTGGGTCAGGGGCGCGTGCAGCGTGAGCAGAGCGGTCGGTGCCTCGACCCTGACCTGGAGGACTACTGGGGCCTCACGGCCGAGGACCGGCTCCTGGTGGCGCGTGGCATCAGCTTCGAGCCGTCCTCGCCTGCCGGGCAGGCGATGGCGAGAGGAAACGTCGAGCGCGTGCCGGGCGCTGTCGAGGCACTGGAGCAGGGAGGTCGGCTGCTCGAGCTGGGGTGCGGCGTCGCCTCCCGTCTCAGCGCGGTGCTGCTGTGCTTCCCGCGCGCGACAGCGGTGGGTGTGGAGCTGGCCGAGGACCTGGCCGTCTTCGGACGCGAGCGCGCCGAGGGGTTGGGTCTCGGGCACCGGCTGCAGGTCGTCGTCGGGGACGCGGGCAGCTATGAGCCGGACGGCGCGTTCGACCTCGTCGGGTGGAGCCAGTTCTTCTTCCCGGAGGGCGCACGGCGCCCGGCCCTCGCGACCGCTCGCAGGGCCCTGCGCCCGGGAGGCTGGATCACCATGCCTGTCATCTGGGACGGGGCACCCCCGGAGCCCGGCAGCGCCGAGGACCAACGGATCGCCGTGGAGCGACTGGCCCTCGACCTGTGGCACGTGCCGCTGCGCTCGGTGCCCGAGATCGTCGTCGAGCTCCAGGATGCGGGGTTCGTGGACGTCGCCGTCGACGAGGGACCTGTGGTGCACCTCGTGCGGGGCCGGCAGCCCGGCTGAGGACTAGGACAGGCCGACGAGGGCGGCGCAGTCGTCCCACAGGCGCGCACCGAGCGCGGGGTCGAGCGCATCGTTCTTCGTCGCGTGCACCCGCCGCTTGTAGAAGTACTGACCGTTCTCGGCGACGTCCTCGCTCGCCAGGTGGACGCCGGTGTCCGCGCCCTGCTCCGGGCTCTTGATGAACGGCCGAACCAGCTTGAGGAACACCACGCCCAGCACGTGGTCGCGGCCGATCGAGGTCGACACGAACCCGGGGTGGAACGAGTTGGCCGTCACGCCCGTGCCCTCGAGGCGGCGGGCCAGCTCGGCGGTGGTGAGGATGTTCGCCAGCTTGCTGCGCCCGTAGGCCTTGAGCGGCTTGTACCCGCGGGTGCTCATGTAGTCGTCCGTCTGCAGCGGACCGAACTCGTGAGAGTCCGAGGCCGTCCAGACGATGCGCGCCGGCGCCGAGGCCACGAGTCGGTCCAGCAGCAGCCGCGTCAGCAGGTACGGCGCCAGCTGGTTCACCTGGAAGACCAGCTCGTGCCCGTCGACCGTCTCCTGGCGCTTCTGCACGACCAGGCCGGCGTTGTTGGCCAGCACGTCGATCCGCGTCAGGTCGCCGAGCAGGCTGTCAGCGAGGTCGCGCACCTGGTCCAGGGCAGCGAAGTCGCAGCGGTAGGTGTGCACCGTAGGAGCGCCGAGCTCCTCGCAGTCCTTGGCGACCGCTCGCAACCGCGCCTCGTCCCGGCCCACGAGCGCCACTGAGGCGTGCTGCTCGGCGAGCCCTCGCGCCAGGGCCTCGCCGATCCCGGCCGTCGCGCCGGTCACGATGCATGTCTTCCCTGCCATCTCAGCCATCGGGAGATCAAAGCACTCGACTCCGGTGGTTGGCTTGGCCCATGGCCGTTCCCGTCTGGAAGACCTGGACGGCGCTCGGCATCGTGTACGTGGTCTGGGGTTCCACCTACCTCGCCATCAGCTACGCCGTGGACGGCCTGCCCCCGCTGCTCACCGCTGCCGGCAGGTTCCTCGTCTCCGCCCTCGTCCTGGGCGCCTTCGTCGCCGTACGGCGGGGCAGTGGGCCCTTCCGAGCGACCCGCCGCCAGTGGCTGGGCGCGGGTGCGGTCGGTCTGCTGCTGCTCCTCGGTGGCAATGGCGCGGTCATGCTCGCCGAGGACGCCCACCTGCCCTCCGGGCTCACGGCGCTGCTCGTCGCCGGGGTGCCGCTGTTCGTCGTGGCGCTGCGCTGGCTGCTCCGGGACAGGCCGACGCCGCGCACCCTGCTCGGCGTCGGGATCGGGTTCGTGGGCCTCGCGGTGCTGCTGCTGCCCGGCTCGCGGCCGGCGGGTGTCTCGCTCGGGGCGGCGGCGACCGTCGTCGTCGGGAGCCTGCTGTGGTCCACCGGGTCGGTGCTCGCCGGGCAGCTGGAGCTGCCGAAGGACCCGCTCGTCGTGACCATCGGGGAGATGGTCGGTGGGGCAGCGGGCCTGGCCCTGGTCGGGGCCGCGAGGGGCGAGCACCTCACCGCGAGCGGGGCCGGCCCGAGGGCGTGGCTGGCGCTTGCCTACCTCGTCGTCTTCGGCTCGGTGATCGCCTTCACCGCGTACTCGTGGCTGCTGCAGACGGCGCCGGTGAGCCAGGCCGCGACCTACGCGTACGTCAACCCGGTCGTGGCCGTGGGGCTCGGCGCGCTCGTCGCCGGGGAGCGCGTCACGGCAACCAGCCTCGTCGGCGGCCTCGTGACGCTCCTCGCGGTGTACGTCGTCGTGACCGAGGAGGGACGCCGCCGGCGCCGGGTGACCGCAGTGCAGGCGACGTCGCCGGAGCCCTACGTCCCGACGGACCGGCAGGGCCGGTTGCGCAGCTCGGCGACGTAGTCGTCCGGGGCGCCCGCCCGCTCGGCCGCGTCGGAGAGCACGCCGAGGTAGCGCGCGCTCGGCAGCCCGCCCTCGAACCCGTCCAGCAGGTAGACCCAGGCGAGCGGTTGGCCCTCGAGGCTGTCCACCCGGACGCGCACCTTGCGGTAGAGCCCGGTGTCGGCGCCCTCCCACCCGTCCAGGTGGCGCTCGTCCTGGGGCGTCACGTCGTACAGCCCGACGTACACGTGGCTGCCGGGGTCCTCGACGATGGTCGCGAGCGCGCCCTCCCACCCGAGGTCCTCGCCGCCGAAGGTCAGGCGCCATCCCTCGAGCCATCCGGTGCCGGCGGAGGGGGAGTGGGGGCAGCGCTCTTCCATCTGCGCCGGATCGAGGTTCGACCCGTACGCCGCGTAGAGCGCCATGCGACGAGCCTAGCGAGACGGGCCCAACGGGCCCGGCCGACGCGCAGGTGCGGAAGAATGGGCGCGTGACCCGCATCGCTGTCGTCGGAGGAGGCCCTGCCGGGTACGAAGCCGCCCTCGTCGCCGTGGAGCTGGGCGCGGAGGTCACCCTGGTCGACCGGGACGGCGTGGGCGGGATGTGCGTGCTCGCCGACTGCGTACCGAGCAAGACCCTGATCGCCACCAGCGACGCGCTCACGCAGCTCGGTCATGCCGACCACGTCGGCGTGCGCGTCGCCGAGGGCGGCGTGCGCGCGGACCTGGCCGAGGTGAACCAGCGCGTGAAGGCGCTCGCGCTGGCCCAGTCGCACGACATCGCCGAGCGGCTCGTCCGCGAGGGGGTCACGGTGCTGAGCGGTCACGCCCGGCTGCTCCCCGGCCGCCGTGTGCAGGTGGACGACGAGGTGCTGGCAACGGATGTCGTCCTGCTCGCCACCGGAGCCACTCCCCGCGTGCTGCCAGGGGCGGAGCCCGACGGTGAGCGCATCCTCGACTGGCGCCAGCTCTACGACCTCCCGGAGCTGCCCGAGCACCTCGTCGTCGTCGGCTCGGGCGTCACCGGTGCGGAGTTCGCCAGCGCGTATCTCGCCCTGGGCTGCCGCGTGACGCTCGTCTCGAGCCGAGAGCGGGTGCTCCCCTCCGAGGACGCCGACGCGGCCGACCAGCTCCAGCAGGTGTTCGTGCGACGCGGCATGCAGGTGCTCCGCGGCCGTGCGGCCGCCGTCGAGCGCACCGAGGCCGGCGTGCTGGTGCGCCTGGTGGACGGCGCGACCGTTGCCGCCTCCCACTGCCTCATGACGGTCGGCTCGGTGCCCAACACCAAGGACCTCGGGCTCGAGGAGGTCGGGGTGGCGGTCGACGCGGGTGGCTTCATCACCGTCGACCGGGTGTCCCGCACGACTTCGGACGGCGTCTACGCCGCAGGCGACGTGACCGGTGTGCTGATGCTCGCCTCGGTGGCCGCCATGCAGGGGCGGATCGCGATGTGGCACGCGCTCGGAGAGGCGGTGGCACCGCTGCGCCTGAGCACCGTCGCAGCGAACGTCTTCACCGATCCGGAGGTGGCCAGCGTCGGCATCACCCAGGCGCAGGTCGACTCGGGCGCCGTGGCGGCCACCGGCATCCGGCTCCCGCTCGCGACCAACGCGCGGGCCAAGATGCAGGGCCTGACGGACGGCTTCGTGAAGCTCTTCTGCCGACCGGGCTCCGGACAGGTGCTGGGTGGTGTCGTCGTCGCCCCCCGCGCCTCAGAGCTCATCCTGGGTGTGTCGCTGGCGGTGCAGAACGGCCTGACAGCAGACCAGGTCGCGCACACGTTCTCCATCTACCCCTCGCTCAGCGGCTCCCTGACCGAGGCCGCCCGCCAGCTGATGACCCGCGAGGCCTGACGGGTGGCGGGACTCAGCGCGTGGCCCCCCGTGGCCGTGGTGATGGTGGTGCGAGACGAGGCGATGCACCTGCGTGAGGCGGTGGCCGCGATCCTCGAGCAGGAGTACGCCGGCGCGCTGCACGTCGCTGTCGCCGTCGGCCCCTCGCGGGACGGCACCGAGACCGTCGCGGCGGAGATGGCCGCCGCAGACCCGCGCGTCACGGTGGTCCCGAACCCCACGGGGCGCACCCCCTGCGGGCTCAACGCCGCCATCGCGGCCACGTCCGAACCCGTCATCGTGCGCGTCGACGGCCACGCGGTGCTGCCTCCGGGCTACGTGCGGCGCGGGGTCGAGCTGCTCACCGAGACCGGGGCGGTCAACGTCGGCGGCGTCATGGGGGCGGAGGGCACCAACGACTTCGAGCGCTCGGTGGCGGCGGCGATGTCGTCGCCCTTCGGTGTCGGTGGCGGCCGGTTCCACTACGGCGGACAGCCGGGCCCTGCCGACACCGTCTACCTCGGGATCTTCCGGCGCGACGCGCTCGACGCCGTCGGCGGGTACGACGAGAGCTTCACGCGCGCGCAGGACTGGGAGCTCAACCACCGGCTCCGCGGCCGCGGCGGGCTGGTGTGGTTCGCCCCCGAGCTGCGAGTCACCTACCGGCCACGTCCGTCGCTGCGTGCCCTCGGGCGGCAGTACCGCGACTACGGCCGCTGGCGCCGCGTCGTGATGCGCCGGCACAGCGACTCGGTGCGCTGGCACTACCTCGTCCCGCCCGTGACGGTGGTCGGCATCGGGGTCGGACTGGCCCTCGTGCTGGTCGGGCAGCCGGTCGGCTGGCTCGCGCCCGCGGCCTACGCCGCTGCCAACCTGGGGGCCAGCGCTGTCGTCGGAAGGCGCCTCAGGGCACGCGAAGCCGTCCGCCTCCCTGTGGTGTTCGCCACCATGCACCTGTGCTGGGGATGGGGCTTCCTGAGCAGCACGAGAGGGCTGGGGCGCGCGTGAGCGGCGGGGTCGCCGTACCCGTGTCCGATAGGCTGGCAGCCCTTTCTCCGTCACCGGAAGAGCCTTCGTGAACCCCGTCGTATCACCCGAGGACGACTACCTCGGTGAGCACCACGTCTACGAGCCGCACCGGGTCGGCCTGCCGCGCTTCGGGCCGTACTTCCGGGAGCTGTGGCGACGGCGCGCGTTCGCGACCGAGCTCGCCCACACGAAGATGGACGCCGCGAACACCGAGACGGTCCTCGGGCAGCTCTGGCTCGTCCTCAACCCGATGCTGCTCGCGTCCGTCTACTACCTGCTCGTCTCGGTGATCAGCGCCGGCCGCCACGACGGGATGGACTACCTCGCCCACATCACCGCGGGCCTGTTCGCCTTCTACTTCGTGAGCACCTCGATGACCACCGGGGCGCAGGCGGTGCTGTCCAGCGGACGTCTCATCATGAACACGCCGTTCCCCAAGATGCTGCTGACGCTGTCGACCACGTACACCGCCCTGCGGCGGTTCCTGCCGACGATGGTCGTCTACCTCGCCATCCACCTGGCGGCCGACCGGCCCCTCGGCATGGTCCTGCTCCTGCTCCTGCCGATCTTCCTGCTCATGGCGCTGTTCGCCCTCGGCCTGGCCAACGTGCTCGCCACGCTGCAGGTCTACTTCCGCGACACCTCCAGCTTCCTGCCCTACTTCGTGCGGATCTGGCTGTACGTGTCGCCGGTGCTGCTGACCGCTGACCAGATCCGTGACAAGTTCCGCGGGCTGCACGTGCTCAACCCCCTCTACTCCCTCCTCGGCGCGTGGACCGACGTGCTCGACGAGGGCAAGGTCCCCAGCCTCGACCTGTGGCTGCAGGCCGTGGGCTGGTCGCTCGGGGTGTTCGTCCTGGGCTCGTTGCTGTTCATGTCACGGGAGCGTGATTTCGCTGTCCGCCTCTGACTCCCCGGCGCCCGCGCCGGCCGACGCGCCCGCGCTGCCGACCACGATCAGCGTGCAGGACCTCGCGATCACCTACCGCACCAACCTGCAGAAGGCGCCGACGCTCAAGAGCACCTTGGTCCGGCTCGGCCGCCGCGAGCGGATCGTGCGGGAGGTGCAGGCCCTGAAGGGCATCAGCTTCGACGTGCCGGAGGGCACGGTCATGGGCATCGTCGGCGCCAACGGGGCCGGCAAGTCCACCCTCATGCGCAGCGTCGCCGGCATCCTCGCCCCGACGTCCGGCCGGGTGGAGGTGCACGGCAAGGTCAGCACCCTGCTCTCCCTCGGCGTCGGGTTCAACGGCGCGCTGTCGGGCCGGCAGAACGTCGTGCTCGGAGGGCTCGCGGCAGGCCTCAGCCGCAAGGACATCGCCCAGAAGTACGACGAGATCACCGCTTTCGCGGAGCTCGAGGACTACATGGACATGCCGATGAGGACGTACTCCTCCGGCATGTTCGGCCGGCTGGCGTTCGCGGTGGCCGTGCACATGGACCCCGACATCCTGCTCATCGACGAGGCCCTGTCTGCCGGCGACGCCCACTTCAAGGAGAAGGCGCGCGCCAAGATGGACGAGCTGGCCGCGAAGGCCCGCACCATGCTCATCGTCAGCCACGGGCTCGGGACGATCCGCGACATGTGCAACGAGGCCCTGTGGTTGCACAAGGGCGAGCTCATGATGCGCGGCGCGCCGCAGGAGGTCATCGACTCCTACACGCGCTTCCTCAAGGTGGGCGAGACGTCCGCCACGATGGAGGACTTCTAGCCGTGACCGTCCATCCCAGCGCGGACGTCGACGCGCGCGCCCAGCTCGGTGAGGGCACCAGCGTCTGGCACCTCGCCCAGGTCCGCGAGCACGCGGTGCTCGGGAAGGGCTGCATCATCGGTCGCGGGGCCTACGTCGGGAGCGGCGTGCGGATGGGGGACCACTGCAAGCTGCAGAACCACGCCCTCGTCTACGAGCCGGCCGTGCTGGGCGACGGCGTGTTCGTCGGGCCTGCCGTGGTGTTCACGAACGACCACTACCCGCGCTCGGTCACGCCCGAGATGGAGCTCAAGCGCGGCGACGACTGGGAGCCCGTCGGGGTCACGGTGGGCGACGGCGCGAGCATCGGCGCGCGCGCGGTCTGCGTGGCCCCCGTGACGATCGGTCGGTGGGCGATGGTGGCCGCCGGGGCGGTCGTCGTGAAGGACGTGCCCGACTTCGCGCTCGTCGCTGGGGTGCCGGCTCGGCGGATACGCTGGGTCGGCCACGCCGGCGTCCCACTCGAACCCGCGGGCGAGAGCGTGTGGCGGTGTCCGCAGACGGGCCGCACCTACCTCCAGCAGGACGAGACACTCCAGGAGCAGCAGTGACCGAGATGATCCCCGCCGCGAAGCCGATCATCGGCGACGAGGAGCGGGCCGCGGTCGACCGGGTGCTGCGCAGCGGGATGATCGCGCAGGGCCCTGAGGTGGCTGCGTTCGAGAAGGAGTTCGGCGACCAGCTCGTGCAGGGCCGCACCTGCGTCGCGGTGAACTCCGGCACGTCGGGTCAGCACCTCGGGCTGCTCGCGACGGGCGTCGGTGCCGGCCAGGAGGTGATCGTCCCCTCCTTCACCTTCGCCGCCACCGCCAACTCGGTGGCCCTCACCGGAGCGACCCCGGTCTTCGCCGACATCGAGCCCGGCAGCTTCTGCCTGGACCCCGCGTCGGTCGAGGCGGTGGTGACCGAGCGCACCGTGGGCATCATGCCGGTGCACCTCTACGGCCACCCGGCGAACATGCCTGCGCTGCAGGCGATCGCGGACAAGCACGGCCTCAAGGTCTTCGAGGACGCCGCCCAGGCCCACGACGCCAGCCTCGGTGGCCAGAAGGTCGGCACGTTCGGCCACTTCGCGATGTTCAGCCTCTACCCGACCAAGAACATGACCTCCGGCGAGGGCGGGATGGTCAGCTGCGTCGACGAGGAGCTGGCGCGCGGGCTCCGCCTCTACCGCAACCAGGGCATGGAGAAGCAGTACGAGAACGAGGTCGTCGGGCTGAACAACCGGATGACCGACATCCACGCGGCCATCGGACGGGTGCAGCTGACCAAGGTCGGCGGCTGGACCAAGACCCGCCAGGAGAACGCCGCGTTCCTCGACAGCAACCTCGAGGGCGTCGTCGTGCCTCCCGTCGCCGACGGTGCCGTGCACGTCTACCACCAGTACACGATCCGAGTGCCCGAGGACCGCGACGGCTTCGTCACCGCGCTCCGCGAGGAGCACAAGGTCGGGTGCGGGGTGTATTACCCGATCCCCAACCACCGGCTGCCGTCGTTCCGCCTCGAGCTGGACCTGCCCGAGACCGAGCGCGCGGCCCAGGAGGCCGTATCGCTGCCCGTGCACCCGTCGCTGTCCCAGGGCGACCTGGACCGCATCGTCACCGCGGTCAACGCGCTGGCCAAGGCCGGAGCCTGATGGTGCTGCGCGCAGGTCTGATCGGCCTGGGGATGATGGGCCGTCACCACGCGCGCGTGCTGCGGAGCATCGACGGCGTGGAGCTCGTCGGCGTGGCCGACCCGGCCGGAGACCCGCACGGGGTCGCCGGGGGGCTGCCGCTGCTGGACTCGGTCGAGCAGCTCATCGCCGTCGGCCTCGACTACTGCATGGTGGCCGTGCCGACGATCTACCACGAGCCGGTCGGGCTCGCGCTCGCCGCCGCGGGCGTCAACGCGATGATCGAGAAGCCCCTCGCCCAGGACGGACCGGCGGCGCTGCGCCTCGCCGAGGCCTTCGAGACCGCCGGCCTCGTCGGCGCCGTGGGCCACATCGAGCGGTACAACCCGTCGCTGCAGAGCCTGCGCACGCGGCTCGAGCACGGCGACCTGGGCGAGGTCTTCCAGGTGCAGACCCGCAGGCAGGGACCGTTCCCGGCACGCATCGCCGATGTCGGTGTCGTCAAGGACCTCGCGACCCACGACATCGACCTGACAGCCTGGGTGACCCAGCGGCGCTTCACCTCGGTGTCGGCGCGCACCGCCTACAAGAGCGGACGCGAGTTCGAGGACCTGGTGGCGGTGGTCGGAAACCTCTCCGACGGCACCGTGACCAGCCACCTCGTCAACTGGCTGTCGCCGCTGAAGGAGCGCGTCACGATCGTCACGGGGGAGAAGGGCGCCTTCGTCGCCGACACCCTGACCGCCGACCTGACCTTCTGGGCCAACGGTGTCGTGCCGACCGAGTGGGACGCGATCGCGAAGTTCCGCGGCGTGAGCGAGGGCGACATGATCCGCTACGCCATCGCCAAGCCGGAGCCGCTCCGGGTGGAGCACGAGGCCTTCCGTGACGCGGTCCTCGGAAAGGACACCGACATCGTGACGATGCGCCAAGGGCTGGCGACCGTTGCGGTCGCCGAGGCCGTCCTGCGCTCCGCGGCCACCGGCACCACGGTCGACCTGCCTGCGGCCTGACCAGCCGCGTGACGGCAAGGAGAACCGTCGTGCCCCAGACGCCGCCGAGCCGGTTCGCCGTCGACGAGGCCCTGGGCTACTGGGACCAGCGGCACCGCACGGGTGACGAGCTGCGCTCCGGCGGCGACATGACCTACGACTTCGCCGCGAACCAGGTGTTCTACGCCGTCCGCCTGGGCCGGCTCCTGGACGTGCTCGGTCACCACTGCGACGTCGCGGCGCCGCTGCGCGTGCTCGACGCCGGCTGCGGGAAGGGCTGGTTCTCGCGCCGCTTGGCCGACTGCGGCCACCGGGTCGACGGCATCGACGCGAGCGAGCACGCCGTCGAGGAGTGCCGACGCCAGGCGGTCGGCGGCGACCGGTATCACCAGAGCACGCTCGAGTCCTGGGCGCCTCCGTACCTCTACGACGCCGTCGTCTCGATCGACGTGCTGTTCCACGTCATGGACGACGCCGTCTGGGAGGCCAGCCTGCGCCGGCTCGCACAGCTCGTCCGGTACGGCGGGAGGCTTGTCGTCGCCGACCACGACGTCGAGCAGGAGCGGCTCTGGAGCAGCTACCAGGTCAGCCGGGCCCGGGAGCGGTACCTGTCGGTGGTCCGCTCCGAGGGCCTGCGGTACGACGGGTTCCTGCCCTACGGCTTCCGTGAGAACGCCGCCGGCTTCCACCACTTCACCCGGAGCGCCTGATGCTGCTGCGTGAGCTCGTCCGACGACACCTCGAGCAGGGCGCGCGGGTCGCCGTCGCTGCCGACCCGGGCTTGTTCCCCGACCTCGAACGCGTTGCCTCGTGGTCCGTCGCCCAGGACTGGGAAGGCGACCCGCCGGTCGCGGTCGTCGTCGACGTCGGGGCGGAGGGCGGTCCGGCCGCGGCGCTCGCCCCGTGGGTCGCGCGCTGGCCGGAGGTCGACACCTGGCTCCTGCTGCACCCCGCTCGGGCCGCCGAGCTCCCGGTCGGACCGCTGGTGTCCGCGGCCCGCGCGCAGGGGCTGCACCTCGTCGAGGCCGTGCCGCTGCCGCACCGGTACGGCGCGGCCGTGGTGGCGAGCAGGTCGCCGAGGCACGTGTTGGGCTACCTCGAGGGCAACGCGGTCGAGGTGCCGGACGAGGACGCTGCGGCTCGCGCGTGGTGGGAGTGGGGTCTGACCGGCCTCGTCCACCGCGCCCGGGACACCGACGCCGAGGTGCAGCTGGCCGAGCTCACCGCGCGGTGCGCCGCGCTGCAGGCACAGCTCGACGCTGCGCGGGAACGGGCTGCGGAGGGCGACCGAGAGGCCCAGCGGGCAGTGGAGCGGGAGGCACGCCTGCGTGCGAGCGCCAGCTACGTGCTCGGTCAGCAGCTGGTGCGGCTGCGTGCCCATCCGCTGTCTGCGGCACGTGCCCTGCTCGCGGACGGACGGCGTCTGCGGCGCTCGCGCCGCACCTCCTGAGGCCGGGCCGCGCCAGGCTCGCACGCTAGCCTGGAGGGCAACCCCACCCGGCTCGGTGCGCACTGCCGGAGCCCCGCAACGAAGGCTGGCTCGTGGACATCTGCGTCGTCGCACTGGGCAAGATCGGGCTCCCCCTGGCGGTCCAGATGGCCAGCAAGGGCCACCACGTCATCGGTGCCGACGTGAACCAGGTCACCGTCGACCTCGTGAACGCCGGGCAGGTTCCCTTCCCCGGCGAGGCCGACCTCGATGTGCTGCTCAAGCGGGTCGTCGACGGGGGTCACCTCGAGGCCACGACCGACACCGCGGCCGCCGTCGCCCGCTCCCAGGCGGTCGTCGTCGTCGTACCCCTGTTCGTCGACGCGGAGGGCGTGCCGGACTTCGGGTGGATGGACGACGCGACCCGCGAGATCGCCAAGGGCCTGCAGCCGGGCACGCTCGTGAGCTACGAGACCACGCTGCCGGTCGGCACCACGCGCGACCGCTTCGGGCCCGTGCTCGCCGAGGGCTCGGGCCTGGCCGTCGGGGAGGGGTTCTTCCTCGTCTTCAGCCCGGAGCGCGTGCTCACGGGCCGGGTCTTCGCCGACCTCCGGCGCTACCCCAAGCTCGTCGGCGGGGTCGACGAGGCGAGCGCCGAGCAGGGAGTCGCCTTCTACGAGTCCGTGCTCGACTTCGACGACCGGCCGGACCTCGTCCGGCCCAACGGCGTCTGGGACCTCGGCTCCGCCGAGGCCTCCGAGATGGCCAAGCTCGCGGAGACGACCTACCGCGACGTGAACATCGGGCTGGCCAACCAGTTCGCGCGCTTCGCGGCGACCCGCGGCATCGACGCGCTGAAGGTCATCGAGGCCAGCAACAGCCAGCCCTACAGCCACATCCACCGGCCCGGCATCGCGGTGGGCGGGCACTGCATCCCGATCTACCCCCGCTTCTACCTCTGGAACGACCCGGAGGCCACGGTCGTCGCCGCCGCGCGTGCCGCGAACGCCGCGATGCCCGACTACACCGTCGGGCTCCTCGAGGGTGCCCACGGGTCGTTGCAGGGGGAGCGCGTCGTCGTCCTCGGGGCGGCGTACCGCGGTGGGGTGAAGGAGACGGCGTTCAGCGGGGTCTTCCCGACAGTCGAGTCGTTGCGGGCTCGCGGCGCCGAGGTGCTCGTGCACGACCCGCTCTACACCGACGCGGAGCTCGAGAGGCTCGGCTTCACGCCGTACCACCTGGGGGAGCCGGTCGCGGCGGCGGTCGTGCAGGCCGACCACGCCGAGTACCGCGACCTGAGCGCTGCTGACCTGCCCGGCGTGCGGACCGTCGTCGACGGCCGCGGCGTGCTCACAGCGGACGGCTTCGCGGGCGTCGTGGTCAGGACCGTCGGCGCGGCCTGACGTCGGCTGCTGGAGCCGTCAGGAGACGGTGGCGGTCACCGCGAGGGACGTGGTGGCACCGAGGGTGACGGTCACCGCGCGCAGCGGCAGGCCGGTGGGGCCGGTGGCGGTCGAGGGTGCGGACACCACCGAGATCGCGGTCCTGGCGGGAAGGCCGGACAGGACGATCTGCACCACGTGGTCGTCGCGCGTGAGGCTGATGGTGCGGGTGGACCCGGTGCCCGCGACCGTGACGTCGGCGTCGGTGACCCACCCCCACAGCCACGACCGTGCGAGCGTGCTCGTGACCCGGTCACGGACGACGAGCACGCCCTCCGGCGACAGGGTGCACGTGCGCGACGCAGTGGACGCGCCCGGCATGGCGCCGAGCAGGTCGACCCGGGCGACCCCGGACGTGGGGGAGAACGCCGTGAAGGGAGCCGAGCGCAGTGGCGGCTGCCCGGCCGTGGGGCGCAGGGTGGTGTGCCCCCTCGCTGCGACCTTCCAGTAGGTCCAGCGCTTGCTCTCCGCGTTGGACGAGCCGTAGCCCTCCAGGGCGTAGTCGTCCTGGCCCGGGTCGACCGCCCACTGCAGTCCGTGCTTGTAGAAGCCGACGTTGCCCAAGTCGAGGTGCGTGTGCTCCTCCTTGGTGGTCCCGCCCTTGAGCCACGCGGTGGTGGTGCCGGCGTGCAGCGCCGCCAACCCGGTGCGTCGGAACAGCGAGGACGCGCGCGCGGGTGGCGGCGCGGCGAGCGCCTCGTCGGTCGGCCACCACAGCAGCTGGAAGCCCTCGGTGGGGACGACCAGGGACATCCTCGCCAACGCACCGGCGGCCGGGCTCGACGTCCGGTGCGCGACCCAGGTGACCAGACCCGGTCGCAAGCCCTCCGGGTCGACGAGGGAGTCGGCGAAGGCCAGCGAGCTGCCGTCGGCGGTCACCGAGCTCCACGCGTAGTCAGCCGTCCGGCTCGGGGCGGGCAGCGCCACCGGCGGGCTCGTGCCGTAGGTGCTCGCGACCGTGCCGTACGCCCCGCCGAGGTAGCGCGCCTGCAGGTTCCAGTACGACGGGCCCTCGAAGCTCCCGCCGTCGGCCGTCATCGCCCTGGCACCGACGACCAGCTCCACCAGCGCGGCGCGGGCCAGCCCAGCGGCCAGCCCGGGCTCGGCGGGGGCGAGTGCCAGGGCGCCGTGCAGCATCGCCGTGTCGTTGATGATCGAGATGTTGTCGTTGTCGACCACGGTCGTCTCACGGTCGTCGAAGCGGCAGGACAGCGGGCCCAGCCAGCGCACGAGCAGGGCTTCGCGCAGCAGCTCCGCTGCGGCGCCAGGAGCTTCGTCCGCCCCTGTCCAGTCCAGGTCGGTGGCGAGCCCTTCGAGTGCGATGGCGTCGCGCAGGGGATTGCCCGTGAGCGGCCCAGGGGGCACCACGGCCTCCAGGTCCGCCTCCAACCAGGACTGCGCCTCCGCGTCGCCCATGAGCGCCTGGTAGCCCAGCCGTGACGAGCGCATCTTCAGCGGCGTCGCCACGGCGGTGAGATCAGTGGTGATGGGCGTCTTCATGCGGTCCGCAGCCCGCCGCAGGGCGATGTCGGCCCCTTGGGCCAGGGCCGGTCCGCTCTCAGCACGGGTCCGGGCGCTCGCGATCTGCTCCTCGCTGACCCACAGGTGGCGGCCGGGTTGCGCGGCGCTGCCGATCCACGCACTGGAGGCGGCGGGGACGGCACACCCGCCGGGCACCGCGACCCAGCCCGTGGGCATGGTCACCCGAGCGGTACTGGTGAGGGCGGGTAGCGCGGGGTAGGCCTTCGATGCGGCGGGTGCCACCGTCCCACCGAGAGCAGCCCACGCGCGGCGCCGGTCGGCAGCAGCCAGGCCGGCGACAGCGGCTGCGTCGTTGCGGCGCTCGGCGTACGCCGCACCGGTGACGTTGCCCGCGAGCCGGTCGCTGAACGCGCGCTGCCCTGCGTTGCGCGCCGCGTTGCGCGCCGCGAAGCTCGTCCGGTCCAACGTCGTGCTGATGCGGAACACCCGGGCCCGGGTGCGCTCGCGGCGGACGTAGGGGGCGATGGCCTCCACACGGCTCGGGGTGTCTGCTGCGCGCAGCTGCGCGCGGACGCGGTACAGCACGCCGGTCGAGGTGGCGTAGGACCTCTGCCACCGGAGGCGGTCGTAGGACGGGAACAGGGCAGACACCGGCTTCGTGGCTGCGTAGTCGCTGTAGCTGGCCTCGACCAGCGCCAGCAGGGTCGCCTTCGACACCGCGTGCGCGGCCGGAAGCGGCAGCACCGCGCTGACGGCGCTCAGGGCCAGGACGACGACGGCGCCGCGGAGGGACCACTGCTGGGCAGGGGACAAGGAGCGCGCCGGAGCCATGCCCTTTCGTTCGACAGGTGCGGCGGCCCCGTTGAGGTGACAGTTGGCTCTCACCCGAGGGGGTCTGCGCCGCCGTGCGGCACCCCGAGGCGGAGCCTGGTCTCCGTGAGGCCGAGGACGGCGTCGATCTCCGGACGGCGTTGCGCCACCTGCCAGGCGACATAGGCGGCATGTCGGTCGAGCGCGACCACCATGTCGGCCTCACCCAACCAGCGGCTCGCGACGGCGTCGCTGCGCACCTGCAGCCAGGGCCCGCGCGGGGGGCGCAGCTTTCGTGCGACGCGTCCGACGACGCGGCCGCGCCACTGCCCCGCGACCCAGGCGGGTGTGCCCCTCTTGGGGCGACCGGGGCCGACGCCCTTGAGCATCCGGAACTCGACCCCGAGGTCGTGCAGGGCACCGAAGGGGTTGTTGCGGCTGATCACGCGCACCTCGTGCCCCGCGGCCACCAGGTCGCGGACGGCGGCGCGCACGGCGGGTGCCATCACCGGCAGCACCGCGACCATGCAGACGCGACGCGGGGCGTGCACCGGTGCGGCCGGGTCCTGCGCGGGGGCGGCCGGCGCAGCGGGTGACCTGCCGATCTCCTCCCGTCGCGTGGTGACTGCGGCGTGGGCGCGGAGCAGGTCGTCCAAGGCCACCTGCAAGATGGCCGGGCGGCTGAACGCCGCGGCGTGCTCCGCGGCAGCGCGCCGCTCCTGCGGGGTCGCGCGCACGGCGAGCCGCGCCGCCTCGACGAACGCGTCGGCGAGGTCCTCGGGAGTGAGCGAGCGCGCCGGTGCCCACAGCGGGTAACCCTGGAGCACGGTCGTCGCGTCGTGCTCGACGGCGTGAGCGGACAGGATCGGCAGGCCCGTCGCGAGGCACTCGTAGACCTTGCCACTGGTCATGTAACGGCCGCCGATGATCGCGAGCACGATCGCGTCCCAGCTCGCGTAGACGGAGGCCACCTCGGCCTTGGGGACCGGCCCGAGGTAGGAGACCCCGTCGTACGCGCGGGCAGCGACGAGCGCGGCGTGCCCACTGGCACCAGCGGAGTACCCCGCACCCATGTGACCGCGGAACTCCAGCCGCGCGTCGGCCAGCAGCGGTTCGCGCTCACGTGCGAGGTGCCACCCGTCGAGGAGATCGCGCAGCTGCGGCAGGCCCAGCGACATCACGCCGAGGTAGCCGAGGACCAGTGGCGGCTCGACCGGGGTGCGGTGCGGGGGTGCGCCCATGAACTCGGGGTCGAAGGCGTTGCGCACCACGCGGAACCGGTCCGCGAGGTCGGGGTAGCGATCGGCGTAGAAGCCCTTGATCGCCGGGTTGACGAACCACGCCTGCAGCGCGTGCCCGAGCACGTCGCCCTCGATGACCCCCTCGCGCGAGTCGGGGGTGAAGGCCTCCTCGCTCGTGACGACGTTGACCGACCAGCCGTCGCGGTAGTCGATCACGTAGGGCACCTGCGCGACGCGGTGCAGGTGCCGGGCGGTGTCGAGAGTGACGTAAGGCATCGGGGAGGCGACGAGCAGGTCCGCGGGGTGCTCGTTGTGGATCTCCTCCACCGCGCGGCGGTACTCCGCCATCCAGGCGCCGAACGTCGCCTCCGGGAAGTCCTTCTTGCTCTGCTCGTAGAACGCCAGCCGCCAGGGGTCCGGGTGCTTGGCCCGTCCTTTGTCCCACCGTCGCAGGTCGGGCTCCAGGTCGGGTCGGGCGAGGTCGAGCTGGTACCGGCGTACGCGCGGGTGGACCCCCTCGAGCATGCTCGGGTCGGTGCCGTGGTCGCGCTCCCAGCTCTTGTCCGAGGGGGAGACCGTCGTGACGTCCCAGCCGCGCTCGGCGAAGGCGTTGGCCACCGCGCGGAGGCGGAAGCTGCCGCTCTTGGCGGCGGGCGGGAAGCCGTACGCGAGGTAGATGACGTGCGGCACCGTCATGCGCCCCTCAGCAGCCGGGCGAGCTGCTCCTGGGCGATGCGGTCGTCGAAGCGCTCGCGGGCGGTCGCCTGCGCCTCGGCCCCAGCGGCCGCGAACGCGTCCGGCGACGAGGCGCCGAGCACCCGCATCTCTGCTGCCTCGAGCGTGTCCACGACCCAGTGCGGAGGGAAGAGCCGCCGTGGCCCGTCGTACGCAGCGAGCATCGGCCAGTCGCGTACGACGGGCACCGCCCCGCTCGCGGCCCCTTCGAGCACCGCCATGTGCAGCGACTCGCGGACGCTGCTGCTGACGACGAAGCCGGCACGCTGCAGCAGGCCGGGGACGTCGGAGGTGAAGGGCACCAGCTCGACGGCGTCGGCGACATCGGGCTGCCGGGCACGGCGGAGCACCTCGTGGTGGTACCGCCGCAAGCCGGCTGGCCCCTTCGCGTCGGGCTCCTTGCCCACGAGGAGCAGGCGGTAACCAGGGTCGTGCCTGCGCAGGCGGGCGAGCAGGTCGAGGGCCCACACGGCTTGCTTGGCGGGTGCCGCCCAGCCGATGACCGCGAGGGTCCGGTCGGCGCCTGGCAGCTTCGGCAGTGCCCAACGGGCGGTGTCGACGCTGATCGGCAGCACGTGGAGGCGGGTCGTGGTCGGGTCGAGCCCCGGCAGCCGCGGCACGATCAGGTCGCGCAGGTGCGGTCCGACGAACACGAGGTCGTCCACCCGTGACCAGTCCACCAGCTGCGGGAAGACGGTCCACGCCTCGAAGGAGTGGAGCCGCACGATCGTGCGGCGAGGCGAGCCGGTGAGAAGCGACGCGACGACGGCCGCGCGCTGGCTCCACTCCACCCACACGGTGTCGCTGTCGCCGAGCCGTGCGTCGAGCGCGGCTGACCACGCACGCTCGTCGCTCGCGTCGAGCCTGGCGGCGAGCTGGGCGGCCGGGGTGAGCGGGGTGCCGGCGCTGTCGACCCCGAGGTCGACGCGGTGCGAGCGGATCCCGAGCGCGGTCAGGTCGCGCTCGAGAGGCGCGACGAAGTCGAAGTTCTTCAGGGACAGCACCGCGACGTCCTCGACCGGGCCGCTCGCACGTGGGCCGGCACCGGAACGGCGTGCGGCGCGCGCACCCACCTCGGACGCGTGCCAGGGGGCGAGGTAGGAGTCGGGGGCCTCGGTGAGCGGTGAGGTCTCGAGGTCGAAGTGCAAGGTGCGGTGGAAGAGCACGGCGGCAGCTCGGGCGGCGTCGCGCGCCGCGCTGCGCACGTCTGCGTCGCGCAGGGAGGCGTCGGCGGCGGCGAGCAGGTCGGTCGTGGCACCGAGCAGGTCCTGGGTCGCGGGGGCCTCGCCCTGGGTGAGCTGGGCCTCGACGGCCCGCAGTCGGGTGACAGCCGCGTCGGGGCCGCGCCCGAGCACCTCGCGGTACAGGTCGTCGACCGGGTGGCACTGCGTCTCCCAGCTCCACCGCTCCAGCAGGTCGGTCTCGCTGTACGGCGCGACGAACCGTGCGCGGTCGGCCAGCACCGTGCGGACGGCCTCGGCGAAGGCGTCGACGTCCTCGGCCGGGTGGCTCAGGCCGATGCCCTCCCTCTCCACCAGCTCAGCGGAGGCCCGCACGTCGCTGGTGACGACCGGGATCCGGCCGAGGGCGTACTCGAGCAGCTTGGTCGGCAGCGTCAGTTCGTGGTTGAGGGTGTGGGTCAGCGGCGAGAGCCCGACGTCGGCGGTCCGCACGAAGGCCGAGACGTCGTCGGGTGCGACGTAGGGCAGGACGTGCAGCCGGTCGGCGCAGCCGGCAGCTTCGGCGTCCTTGACCAGCTGCGTCACGTAGCCGTTCCGCTTCGTCAGCAGCACGAGGTGGGCGTCGGGCAGCTGCGGCAGCGCGGCGAGCACCGTGTCGAGACCGCGCTTGGCGGCGGAGACGCCGACGTAGACGAGCAGGGGCGCTCCGGCAGGGACGCCGGCCGCGCTGCGAACGTCGGGGGCGTCGTCGTACCAGCGCCCGGACCGGGCGTGCGGCGCGTTGAGCACGACGAGCGGCGGGCGCGGGAGACCGTGCCGGCGCACGAGCTCCTCGCCGGTGGTCTGCGCGACGCACACGACGGCGTCGGCGTGCGGCAGGTGCACCGCCTCGTAGGACTCATCACCTCTGCGGCGGCGTGCGTCGGGGATGCCGACGCCCGGGAGGAACTCGTGGGCGTCGTACACCACGACCGGCTTGGGCCCCTTGCGGCGGCGCATCCGCTGCTTGTACCGGACCGCGATGCCGATCGTGCGGAAGTCGTGGGCGTGCACCAGGTCGGGCTCGAGCTTGGCGAGGACCGGGGCGAAGGCGACCTCGAGGTCGGCGAGGAACGGGTCGTCCCAGGCCCACTGCCGAGCCTTGCCGCGCCACGGGAGGCCTGCCCGGCTCGTCGGCCGGGCAGCCCGGCGTGACGCCGCCTTGAGCTGGCGGTGCCGCTCGCGGTGCACGACCCGACGAGCCTTCACGACCAGGCGCGGCAGCAGCCCGGCGAGGGTGCTGGAGGTGGCGAGCCGCGTCTGCAGGTCGATGCGCTGCCACGACGCGACGGCCTCGGCGTGCTTCGCGGTCTCGCTGTCGGTGTAGGCGAGCGGGTAGCGCCAGGTGTGGCCAGGTGCCAGCCGCGCGCGCAGGTTGAGCGGCAGCGCGGTCGGGACGCGCAGCAGCGTCGCGTCGCCGAGCGGTTCCTCCCTGACGTCGTCGCCGGGGGAGCGGCCGACGAGGGTGACGTCCCAGCCCAGCTCGGCCATGTACCGCGCGGACTTCTGCACGCGCGAGTCGCCGTCGACGGTGTTGTCGACCAGCATCACGACCTTCGGCGCGCGCGGGCTCGTCACGCGGCGTCGCCCTCCGGGACCAACCGGTCGTAGAGCTCGAGCAGCACCTTCTCCTGCGCCTGCCAGGTCCAGCCGTCCAGGACCTCCGGCGTGTACGCCGCGCGGTACCGCTGCGGGCTGGCGAGCACGGCGCGGACGGCGCGTACGAGGTCCTCGACGTCCTCGGCGACGAAGACCTCGCCGTTGCCGAGCTCGCGGGTCACACCGCCCATCGTCTCGACGTCGCTCGTGACGATCGGCAGCCCGGCGAGGCTGTAGTCGAAGTACTTCGTGATGAGCGCGATCTCGTGGTTGACGTGGTGGTGGATCGGCACCAGCCCGACATCGGCGGAGCGCAGGAACGGCACGACGAGGTCCTGCTCGACGTACGGCAGGACGTGCAGGCGTTCGCCCACGCCGAGCTCTGCGGCGAGCTTGGCCAGGTCGTCGGCGTGCTTGCCCGGTGGCAGCAGCATGGCCGCGTGCGCGTCCGGCATGAGCGTCAGGCCGTGGACGACCGTGGCCAGTCCGCGTTGTGGCGAGGGGCTCCCGGCGTAGACCAGGAGCGGCACGTCGTCGGCCAGGCCGCACACCGCCCGGACCCCGCCGTCGGGGGCCTCGCCGCCGGGGCGAAGGGCCGGTGCGTTGAGCACCACGGTCGGGAGCTCCGCGAGGCCGTGGCGCGCCTGGAGCATCTGGGCCAGGCGGGGCGAGACCGTGACGACCGCGTCGCAGCGGGGCGCGTAGGTCGCCTCGTGGGCCTCGTTGCCCAGGTGCCACCCCTTGGAGCGGTAGCGCACCCCGGGGAGGAACTCGTGGGCGTCGTAGACGGCTGCGCAGCGGTGCCCCTTGGAGCGGCGCTGCTCGGCGACCCGGGCGGCGATGCCCACCATCCGGAAGTCGTGCGCGTGCACCAGGTCGGGCCGCAGCTCGTGCAGGAGCGGTTCGTAGACCAGGGGGTAGTCCTCGAGCAGTGGGTCGAGGCGACGCCACGCGCTGCGCGGACGCAGGGCCGTCACCAGCCGGGCGCGCAGCTGCGCGATGCGGCCGTCGGGCTCGCGGTGGGAGTCGCTGGCCCGCCGGAACTGGTCGTTGCGGACCTTGTGCAGCAGCACGCCTGCCCGGATCCGCAGGACGAGCAGCTTGCTCAGGACCCGCTGCGGCAGTGACGCCCCACGCAGCTTCTGCGCTGCCCGCCGTTCGTTGACCCGCAGCTTCAGCGCGTCGAGGCGTCGCGCGCGGTAGGCCGCCTCGTCGCGGTGCGGGTAGGCCAGCGGCCAGCGCCACCTGCGCCGGGGGGCGCGGAGCCGGTGACCGAGCAGCGTCATCGCGACGGGGACGCGGCGGACCTGCGCCTCGCCCAGCTCGTACGTCTCCACCTGGCCCGAGCGCGAGCGCCCGACGAGGACCACGTCCCACCCGCCGGCAGCGGCGGAGCGGGCGACCTTCTGCACGCGCGAGTCGCCGTCGACGCTGTTGTCGACGATCATGACCACCTTCCGGCGAGCAGGGGTCATGAAGGGCTCGTCAGGGGTGGTGGCACGCCGGCCAGCCTATCGAAGCGGGCCTGTCATCCCGGCCGCCCGGCGACCTCGGCCAGCACGGCGCGGTAGCGCCCAGCGACGGTGACGGCGCGCAGGTCCGGGGCCGGCGACACGGGCCGGTCGGACAGCAGCAGCGCCGCCGCCTCCTGCGGGGTGGTGACGACCCAGTCGTCAGGCCAGACGCCGTGCGGCCCGCCGTACGGCGACAGCGTCGGCCAGTCGCGCACCGCGACCCGCGCGCCCGAGGCCGCCGCCTCGCCGACGGCGAGGTGGAAGGACTCGCGGGTGCTGGCCGACACGAGCGCCCCGATGCGCCGGAGCTCGCCAGGGACGTCGTCGCTGGGGCCGACGACCTCCACGGCGTCCCCGAGGTCGTCGAGGCGGGCCTGGACCGCCGCCGCGTACCCCGGCGCCGTGGGGGGCGCCCCCACCAGCCGCAACCGCCAGCGCGGGTCGGCGCGGCGCAGCTCGGCCAGCACGTCCACCGCCCAGCAGGCGTCCTTGGCGGGGGCGCCCCATCCGACCAGGCCCAGCGTGTGCTCGGCCCCCGGCTCCTTCGCCAGCGCGAAGGGTCCCGGCTCGAGCGCGTTCGGCAGCACCTGGACCACGTCGGCAAGGGCGGGTACGGCGGCCCGCACCAGCTCGCCGAAGGCGGGCGAGACCGTGACCACCGCGGCCACGCGGGACGGGTCGAGCAGGTGGGGGAAGGCGGTGAACGCCTCGAAGGAGTGGAGGCGGACGACCACCGGGGCCGAGACCTGCGTCAGGCTCACGAGCACCGCTGCCCGCTGGCACCACTCCACCCAGATCACGTCGGGCCGGCCGATGCGCTTGCTCAGCTCCCGCGCCCACGGGCTCGTTGCGACCGCGGTGTCCGCCCGCGCGCGCACCTGCTCCGCCGGCGTGAGCGGCAGGCGCGGCCCGTCCCACGCAGACAGGTCGACCACGTCGACCTCGACGTCCGGGCCCAGGTGCGGGAGCAGCGGGGCCAGGAAGCGCAGGTCGCCGTCGGCCACCACGCAGACGCGCAAAGGTCCCGCATGCGGGACCGGACCCGGTGCTGCGCCCCGAGGGGCGGTGAGCCACCGCCAGGCCATGCTCGACCGGAGCGGTGCGAGGAACTGCTCCGGGTCCTCGGCGAGGGGCGAGGACGGGCCGTCGAGCTGGACAGCGCGGTGGAACGACAGCGCGACGAGCCGCGTGAGCAGCCGCAGCGCCTGGTCGGTCGCGCCGCTGGCGTGCGCGGCGTCGGCGCTGTCGGCCAGCACCTGGCGCACGTGGTCGAGGTCGGCCGGGATGACGCCCCGGCGCAGGTCCACCTCTGCGGCGAGCGCCCGGGAGACAGGGTCGCCGGCCCGGCGCAGCAGGTGCGCGGCCCGCTCCGGGTCGCGCGCCTCGACCCGCCGCGCCGTGCGGGCGAGGGCGCTGGTGCGCAGCCGGGCCAAAGCGGTCACGTGCGTACCGCCCCGGCCCAGCCGCGCACCGCTTCGACGAAGCGCGGACCGTCGGCGTTCCAGTCGTGCTCCGCCAGCGCTGCCGCGTGCCCCGCAGCACCCAGCCGGTGCCGGGTGGCGCGGTCCTCGTGCAGCCCGAGGACGGCAGCGGCGGCAGCCTCCGCGTCGCCGAACGGCACAACGACCCCGCACCCGTGCCGCTCGACGAGCGCCCGAGCCGGCGGGGTGGGCGTCGTGACGACGGGGACACCGCGGGCCATGTACTCCAGCACCTTCGTCGGACGGGAGTGCCGGTAGTTCGGCTCGTCGTGGAGCAAGGACAAGCCGGCGGTTGCCCCCTCGACGACTGCGAGCGCGCCGGAGTTGGGCAGGAAGCCGTGCCAGGTCAGGTCGCCGCGGCCCTGGGCCTGCTCCAGCAGCGCCCGGGCGGGGGCGTCGGCGTGGCCCACGACATCCAGGGCGATGCCGCTGCCGCGCAGGAGCCGGGCGGCCTCGGCGAGCTCGGCGGCGCCGCGCGCGAGGGTGACGTGCCCGACGTACACGGCGACGGGGCGGTCGGGCAGCGGCACCGCGGGCGGCACCGGGGTGGAGTTCGGCACCACGGGGTGCGGCTGCGCGAAGCGCTGGGCGTACCCGTCCTCGGCGAGCAGCAGGTGCACCCGTCGCTCCGCCCACCGCTCGAGCAGCCGGACCGCAGCGGCGGTCGGTCGGCGTAGCGGGAGGGGCAGCCAGGCCTTCATCGACAGGGCGGCAGCGGTGTCCTCGTGCACGTCCCACACGACGGCGCGGCCCTTCACCCGGGCCGCCCACGGGACGAGCTCCGGGTCGTGGATCAGCACGACGTCGGCATCGGTGCTGCGCAGCAGTCGACGTGCCGCGCGGGCAGCGGCGACGCGGTGCCTCCCGTGCGCCCGCGGGAGGTCGAGGCAGCGCAGGCCGGGCACGTCGTGCGGCGGGTCCACCCCCCAGCCGGAGAAGGGCGCGGCCAGCTCGACCTGCAGGCCCGCCTCGAGCAGCGCGGTGATCTCGCGGTGCCGGATGCGCGCGTCGTCGGGACGGTGCACGACGGTGAGCACCAGCACGCGCACGCCGGTGCTCAGAGGGTGGTGACGTGCGGCGCGGCCGGTGCCGCGCCCCGGGTGTCGAGGAGCCGGCGGGCGCCGGCGACGACCGACGCGAGGTCGTAGGCCGTGTGCGCCTGCAGCAGCACCACGACGTCTGCCGCACGCAGGGCGGCGTCGAGGTCGGGCACGACCTTGAGGTCAGCGTGCCGCAGGTGCCAGGACGACACGTGCGGGTCGTGGAAGGACACCTCGGCACCCAGGGCGTGCAGCGCCTCCGCGAGGGGCTTGGCCGGTGACTCGCGCTCGTCGGCGATGTCGGGCTTGTAGGTGACGCCCAGCAGCAGCACGGCCGAGCCCTTCGCGGCTCTGCCGTCCGCGTTCAGCAGGTCCTGGACCCGCTGGGCGACGTACGCCGGCATGGTGGCGTTGATCTCCTGGGCCAGCTCGACGAACCGGAACGGGTAGCCCAGCTTGGTGCGCACCTGGTAGCTGAGGTAGTTGGGGTCGATCGGGATGCAGTGCCCGCCGACACCCGGGCCGGGGTAGAAGGCCTGGAACCCGAACGGCTTGGTCGAGGCCGCCCGGATCACGTCCCACAGGTCGATGTCGAGCTCGTGGCAGAAGCGGGCCATCTCGTTGACCAGCGCGATGTTGATGTGCCGGTAGGTGTTCTCCAGCAGCTTGGCCATCTCGGCCTCGCGGGTGCCCTTGGCCGTCACGACGGTGTCGACGAACTGGCCGTAGAACGCGGCCGCGACCTCGGTGCAGGCGGGCGTGGTGCCGCCGACGACCTTCGGGGTGTTGGTCATGCCGTAGACGGGGTTGCCCGGGTCGATGCGCTCCGGGGAGAACGCCAGGTGGAAGTCGGTGCCGGCGACAAGACCGCCGGCCTCGAGCCGCGGGCGCACCTCGTCCTCGGTGGTGCCGGGGTAGGTCGTCGACTCCAGCACCACGAGCATCCCGTGGTGCAGGTGGGGCGCGATCATCCCGACGGCGCTGAAGACGGCCCCGAGGTCCGGACCGCCGGCCTCGTCGAGGGGCGTGGGCACGCAGATGACGGCGACGTCGGCGGCAGCGAGCACGCTCGTGTCGGAGGTGGCGGTGAACCCCGCGGCGAGCATCGTGGCGATCTCGTCGTCGGACAGGTCGTCCACGTGTGAGCGGCCGGCGCTCAGGCCCTCGACGATGCGTGCGGAGATGTCGAGCCCGGTGACCTGGAGCCCCGCGCGGCACGCGGCCTGCGCCAGGGGCAGCCCGACGTAGCCGAGCCCGATCACGACGAGGTTGCAGGACACGATCACTCCGGAGGTGGGGGCGGTGAGTCCCGACGATTGTGCCACCCGGGCGCCGTCGACCCGCTCAGGCGGAGGGCGCAGGCAGGCCCGACCGGACGTCGTACGCGCGACGCAGGATGGCCAGCCGCTCCTGCCGGTACGACGGGGATGCGCCGGCCAGCAGGTGCTCCACCGGGTCGGCCCTGCCTACGAGGAGGCTGTCGAGGTGCTCGGTCAGCAGCAGCGTCGCGTGCTCCGCGCGCGGTGCCGCGGGGTCCTCGACGACGTCGACCGGGAGCCGGTGCGTCAGCCCGGGGCGACCTGAGCGGCGCCAGGTCCGCAGCCGCTCCGCGTTGGCTGCACCGAGCAGGCGGAGCAGACCGTCGACGACGGTCGCTCGCGCGAGGTAGCGGGCGCGCCGTACGCGGGTGAGGGGGTGCACGGACGGATCGGTGGCGGCGAGGGACAGCAGCAGGGCGGCGGCCGCCTGTGCCCCGCCGGTCGGTGCGACGTCGGCCGCCGCGGCGAGGTCGGCGCGCCGGTCGAGGCAGCGGGCCACGGCGTCCGTGAGCCCCGCCGTGCCCTGAGCCGGGTCGCTGAGCACGGCGAGACCGGCCTGGTCCAGGTGGCTCGCGCGCGCGACCTGGTCGTCGGTGGAGGTGTGCGTGTTGGGGACGAGGACGGTCGGCACCCCGGCGGCGACGAACTCGTGGACGGCGTTGTAGCCGGCGGCGCTGACGACGAGGTCGAAGGCGCGGACGTACTGAGCGAGGGGGTAGACGCCGCGCAGCAGGTGCACGTCGTGGTGCTCCGCCACCTGCGTGCTCAGCGCCGACTGCGTCGTCGCGAGCTGCCACGAGGGAGCGTGCAGCCGCACCGCTGCGAGCGCGGCCGCAACGGCGTCCTCGTCGTGACCCAACGCGCCGGAGCCCAGGGTCACCAGCGCGGCCGGCCGGCTCGGGTCCAGGCCCAGCGCTGCGGCCGCCTCGTCCCTGGGCAGCGGGGCGAGCACGTCCAGCAAGGAGACCGGGGGGACCCGGGCCGCGGTCCGTCGCGCTGTCGCTCCCCGGTCGGCCGCCGAAGACAGGTCGCCGGGCTCGATCACGAGGTCGAAGAAGGGCTCGGCCCGCAGTGCCGCGCGGTTCACCCCGTGTCGCCACAGGCCCCGGCGGAACCACACGAACGCCGTGGCCGGCAACCGGCGCCGAGCAAGCACCAGGCCCCGGTACGGCGCCACCCCGTCGAAGGCCACGACGTCGGCGTCGAGCTCGTGCACGAGCGCGACGAGCCGGTCGGCGAGGTAGCGGTGCCAGTCGGAGCGGGGGAACCAGGGCCGCTGGTAGCTCGGCAGGTACTCCCCGCGCAGGCCTTGCTGCAGGACGACGGGCAGGCCGGAGGACAGCGACAGCACGACCACGTCGGCGCGCCTCGCGAGGGCCCGGGCGACGGCGCTCTGCCTGGTGAGGTGGCCCATGCCGGTGCCGTTGCTCGTGACGAGCACGACGGTCGGCCGACCAGCGGTCGGCGCCAGGGGTGTCAGTCCTTGATCTCGCAGATCGCCACGCCAGCGGTGACGACCTCGCCGACCGCGGCGGACAGGCCGGTGACGGTCCCGGCCTTGTGCGCGTTGAGCGGCTGCTCCATCTTCATCGCCTCGAGCACCACGATGAGCTCGCCGGCCTGCACCTGGGCGCCGTCCTCGACGGCCACCTTGACGATGGTGCCCTGCATGGGCGAGGTGAGGGAGTCGCCGGAGACGGCGGCGCTCGCCTTGCCGGCTGCCTTCCGCTTCGCCGGGCCCTTCGCGGCCGGCGCCGAGCCGCCGCCCATCCCCTCGGGGAGGGTCACCTCGAGGCGCTTGCCGGCGACCTCGACGACCACGGTGCGTCGCGGCTCGGTGTCGTCGTCGGCGCCGGCCGACCCGCCGTACGGGGGGATGTCGTTGTCGAACTCGGTCTCGATCCAGCGGTTGTGCACCGTGAACGGCTCGCTGGTGAAGGCGGGGTCGCGGACGACCTTCTGGTGGAAGGGGATGAGGGTGGCCATGCCCTCGACCTTGAGCTCGTCCAGGGCGCGCGCGGAGCGCTGCAGCGCCTGCTCGCGGGTGGCGCCGGTGACGATGAGCTTGACGAGCAGCGAGTCGAAGGCGCCCCCGATGACCGAGCCCGACTCGATGCCGGCGTCGACACGCACACCGGGCCCGAGCGGGGGGACGAACGTCGTCACAGTGCCGGGCGCGGGCAGGAAGCCTCGGCCGGGGTCCTCGCCGTTGATGCGGAACTCGAAGGAGTGGCCGCGCGGCGTCGGGTCGTCGAAGCTCAGGGCCTCGCCCTCGGCGATGCGGAACTGCTCGCGCACCAGGTCGACGCCGGTGACCTCCTCGGTGACCGGGTGCTCCACCTGCAGGCGGGTGTTGACCTCGAGGAAGCTGATGAGCCCGTCCTGGGCCACCAGGAACTCGCACGTGCCGGCTCCGACGTAGCCGGCCTCGCGGATGATGTCCTTGCTGGCCTGGTAGAGCTGCGCCGTCTGCTCCTCGGTGAGGAACGGCGCGGGCGCCTCCTCGACCACCTTCTGGTAGCGGCGCTGCAGCGAGCAGTCGCGGGTGCTGACCACGACGACGTTGCCGTGCGTGTCTGCGAGGACCTGCGTCTCCACGTGCCGCGGCTTGTCGAGGTAGCGCTCCACGAAGCACTCGCCACGGCCGAAGGCGGCAACAGCCTCGCGTACGGCGGACTCGTAGAGCTCGGGGATCTCCTCCTGGGTGCGTGCGATCTTCAGGCCCCGCCCGCCACCGCCGAACGCCGCCTTGATGGCGACCGGCAGGCCGTACTCCTGGACGAAGGCCAGCACCTCGTCGACGCCCTTGACGGGGTCGGCGGTGCCAGGCGCGAGAGGGGCGCCGATCTTCAGCGCGATGTGGCGCGCCGTCGTCTTGTCACCGAGCGCGGCGATCGCGTCGGGGGAGGGTCCGATCCAGGTCGCGCCGGCGTCGATCACGGCCTGCGCGAACTCGGCGTTCTCCGACAGGAACCCGTATCCCGGGTGCACCGCGTCGGCGCCGCTGTCCGCGAGCGCCTTCAGGACCTTGTCGATGCGCAGGTAGGAGTCGCCCGGGGTGGTGCCGCCGAGCGCGTACGCCTCGTCGCACTCGCGGACGTGCAGCGCGTCGAGATCGGGCTCGGCGTAGATCGCCACCGACGTCAGCCCGGCGTCCTTGCAGGCGCGGGCGACGCGGACGGCGATCTCGCCGCGGTTGGCGATGAGGACCTTGCGCACGGGC
>DATLCV010000043.1:0-27927 GCA_035526225.1 Mycobacteriales bacterium | reverse complement strand
AGTCCGACCAGCATCGAACCGGTGTCGCCCATGAAGATCCGCGCGGGGTTGAAGTTGTGCGGGAGGAAGCCGAGGCAGGCGCCTGCCAGTACCACCGCGATCAGGGTGGGCGCGCTGATCCGCTCCTGGGCGACGCCGAACGTCACCCGGCCGCTGGCCAGGCCGTAGGAGAAGGAGAACAGCGCCAGCGCGGCGATCGCGCCGACACCCGCGAGCAGCCCGTCCAGGCCGTCGATGAAGTTCACCGCGTTCACGGTGAGCAGCACCAGCAGGACGGTGAGCGGGACGCCCTCGGTGCCCAGGCTGATCGCGCCGACGCCGGGGAACGTCACGGTCAGCAGCTGCAGGCCGAACAGGACCATGATGCCCGCAGCCACGGTCTGGCCGGCGAGCTTGGTCACCGAGTCGAGCTCCCAGCGGTCGTCGGCGATGCCGAGCAGGCACATGAACCCGCCCGCGACGACGACGGCCCACACGTCGGAGTACTTGAAGATCGCCGAGAGAGCGGGCAGCGAGTGCGCGACGGCGAACGCGGCGCAGATCCCGCCGTACATGGCAAGGCCGCCGAGGCGGGGGATGGCCTCGGTGTGGACGTCGCGGTCGCGCGGCTCGGCGACCGCGCCGGTGGCGAGTGCGAGCCTGCGGACGAGCGGGGTGAGGAGGTACGTCACCCCGGCTGCCACCAGGAGGACGAGCAAGTACTCGCGCACCGGGCGAACCTAGCGGGGATAGGCAGGGTGCGCTGTCACCAGCGCGTCGACGCCCTTCCTGATGTCAGCCGCCTGCGAGCCGTCCTCGTCGCGGACCGCCCGCCCGATGAGGGCCGCGATCTCCTTCATGTCACCCTCGCCCATGCCCTGCGTGGTGACGCTCGGCGTACCCACCCGGATGCCGGACGCGACCGACGGCGGCTGCGGGTCGTAAGGGATGGCGTTCTTGTTCAGCACGATGCCCGCGGCGGCAGAGCGGGCCTCCGCCTGCTGGCCGGTGACATCGATGCCCTGCAGGTCGAGCAGGGCGAGGTGGGTGTCGGTACCCCCGGTGACCGGGCGCATGCCCTCCGCAGCCAGCGCCTCGGTGAGGGCCTGGCTGTTCGCGATGACCTGGCGCGTGTAGGCCTTGTACGCGTCGGTCGACGCCTCCTTGAGCGCGACAGCCTTGGCCGCGACCGCGTGCATGAGCGGGCCGCCCTGCATCATCGGGAACACGGCCTTGTCGAGCTTGGCCGCGTGCTCCTCCTTGCAGACGAGCATGCCGCCGCGCGGGCCGCGCAGGACCTTGTGCGTGGTGAAGGTGACGACATCGGCGTACGGCACCGGGCTGGGGATCGCGCCGCCCGCGACGAGGCCGATGAAGTGGGCGGCATCGACCATGAGCACCGCACCGACCTCGTCGGCGATCTCGCGGAAGGCCGCGAAGTCGATGAGCCGGGGGATGGCACTGCCACCGCAGATGATCATCTTCGGGCGGTGCTGGCGAGCCAGGTCGCGAGCCTGGTCGTAGTCGATGTCCTCCGAGTTCGAGGAGGCGTCCTGCGGCCTGACCCCGTAGTGCACGGCGTTGAACCACTTGCCGCTGAAGCTGACCTTGGTGCCGTGCGTGAGGTGCCCGCCGTGCGGCAACGACATCGCGAGCACGGTGTCGCCCGGCTGCAGGAACGCGCCGTACACGGCGATGTTGGCGCTGGCGCCGGAGTGCGGCTGCAGGTTGGCGTGCTCGGCCCCGAACAGCTCCTTGGCGCGGTCGATGCCGATCTGCTCGGCCCGGTCGACGACCTCGCACCCGCCGTAGTAGCGCTTGCCCGGGTAGCCCTCGGCGTACTTGTTGCTCAGGGTGCTGCCCAGCGCCGCGAGGACGGCGGGGCTGGTGAAGTTCTCGCTCGCGATGAGCTGAAGGCCGCTCCGCAACCGGTCCAGCTCGTCGACGACCACCCCGGCGATCTCGGGGTCGATCTGCTGCAGGTCGTCGAAGGAAGGACCCCAGAACGTCACGGCTGTTGCTCCTCGTTTGCTCCGCGGTACTGCCGGCCGGTCCAGCCTATCGCCCCGTGCTCAGCCGCCGAGGAGGTCCAGGAAGCGCTGCAGCGAGGCCTCGATGAGCCGGGCGGTCGGGGGGTAGCCGGCGGGCGGACCGCCGTACGGGTCGGTGACGTCGTCGTCCTCGGGACGCTCCGCGCGCACGAGCCCGCGCTGCCGCGCTGCGGCCGCGACGAGCGCGGGACCTCGCTCGGCGGCGTCGGCCGGCAGCCCTGCGGGATCGACAGCCGAGAGCAGGCGGTCGAGCTCGCGCAGCGTGAAGGAGCGGGCCGCAGCGCGCGGGACCAGGGTGACGGCGGCCGCGCGGTGCTCCCGGCTCGCGCCGAGGACGAGGTCGGCCGCGGCGACGAGGGAGACGTCCAGGCGGCGCGCGCAGAAGGCCGCGGGGTCGATGCCGCGCCCGGTCAGGACCGCGGCGGCGTGCTCGTGGACGGGCTCGCCCACCAGGCCGTGCGTGCCGGCCGAGGAGACCTCGACCCCCTGCACCCGCCGTTCGGCCAGTCCCGCACGCAGCAGGTGCTCCGCCATGGGCGAGCGGCAGATGTTCCCGGTGCAGACCACGAGGACCCGGAAGGTCATTCGGGGCCGATCAGGCCTGGTACGACGCCGCGCAGCTCCTCGACCGACAGCGCCCCCAGCCGCAGCACCTTCGGGGTCTCGCCGGTGAGGTCCACGATCGTGCTCGGCACCGGGTCCCCTGCCGGGCCGCCGTCGAGGTAGACGTCCACCGAGGTGCCCAGCTGGTCCTCGGCCTCGGCGGCGGTCACCGCCGGCGGCATCCCGCTGCGGTTCGCGCTGGAGACGGCCAGCGGGCCGGTCCGCTCCAGCACGGTCAGGGTGACACGGTCCAGCGGCATGCGCACCGCGACGGTGCCTTTGGTCTCGCCCAGGTCCCATGCCAGGGTCACCGCGTGCGTCAGCACGAGGGTGAGGGCGCCGGGCCAGAACGCCTCGACGAGGTCGCGTGCCGCCTGCGGCACGCTGTCGCACAGGCCCTCGAGCGTCCTGGCACTGGGCACGAGCACGGGCGTGGGCATGTCGCGACCACGTCCCTTGGCCTCGAGCAGCCGCCCCACGGCGATGGGGTTGAAGGCATCGGCAGCAACGCCGTACACCGTGTCGGTGGGCAGCACGGCCAGCTCGCCGCGCTTCAGCGCGTCGGTGGCCGCGGTCACCCCGGTGTCGAGGTCGGTGCGGCAGTCGTAGGTCGTCATCGCTGCCATCTTGCCGTGACGTAGCGGTCGCGGCCGGTCAGGTCCTGGTGGTCCTCGACCGCCGCCCAGCCGCCGGCCTGCTCCAGCACGGCCGGGGCGGACGTCCCCTGCCGGTCGGAGTGCTCCACCACCAGCAGCCCGCCGGGCCGCAGCAGGCGACGCGCGGCCTGCTCGACCTGGCGCACCACGTCCAGGCCGTCCTCGCCGGCGAACAGCGCGACGTGCGGGTCGTGGTCGACCACCTCGGGATCCGGGAGGTGGCGCTCGCTCTCGGCGACGTACGGCGGGTTGCTGACCACCACGTCCACGCTGCCGTCAAGGTCGGGCAGGCACCCCTCGACCGGTCCGAGGTGCCAGGTGACCGTACCGCTCGGGTCGTTGCGCCGGGCCCACTCGAGGGCAGCGGGGTCGAGCTCGACGGCGTGGACGACCGAGCCGGGCACCTCGTGCGCGACCGACAGCGCGATGGCGCCCGACCCCGTGCACAGGTCGACGACGACGGCGGGTCCGGCGAGGCGGTCGATGACGGCCTGGACGACCACCTCTGTCTCAGGTCGGGGGACGAACACCCCCGGGCCCACCTGCAGCTCGATCCAGCGGAAGCCGACGGAGCCGACCAGGTGCTGCAAGGGGACCCGGGCGGCCCGCTGCTCGACCAGTGCGGTGTACGCCTCGCCGGGGAGCTCCCTCACCCCCGCCAGCTCGTGCGGCTGGCGCAGCCCCAGCACGTGCAGGGCGAGGGCCCGCGCATCGTGCTCAGCACTGGCGACGCCGGCCGCTTCGAGGACCCCGGTCCCCCACCTCAGGGCCTCGGCGAGGTTCATGTGGGATCCCCCTTGAGTCGTGCCTCGGTGGCCGCGTCGGCCATCGACTGGATGACGGGGTCGAGGTCGCCGTCGAGGACCTGCATGAGGTTGTTGGCCTTGTATCCGCTGCGGTGGTCGGCGATCCGGTTGTCCGGCCAGTTGTAGGTGCGGATCTTCTCCGAGCGGTCGACCGTGCGGATCTGGGCGCCCCGCGTGGCGCTGTCCTTCGCGGCCTGCTCCTCCAGCGCGAGCGCAAGCAGTCGCGAGCGGAGCACGCGCATCGCGGCCTCCTTGTTCTGCAGCTGGCTCTTCTCGTTCTGCATCGACACCACGACGCCGGTCGGTACGTGCGTGATGCGCACCGCCGAGTCGGTGGTGTTGACCGACTGCCCGCCGGGTCCGGAGGAGCGGTAGACGTCGATGCGCAGGTCGCCCTGGTCGATCGTGACGTCAACCTCCTCCGCCTCGGGCAGCACGAGCACGCCGGCCGCTGAGGTGTGGATGCGGCCCTGCGACTCCGTGACAGGCACGCGCTGCACGCGGTGCACGCCGCCCTCGAACTTCAGCCGTCCGAACACGGGGTTGGCCGGGTCGCGGGACTTCACGGCGATCGCGATGTCCTTGTAGCCCCCGAGCTCGCCCTCGGTCGCCGACACGATCTCGGTCTTCCAGCCCTGCCGCTCGGCGTACCGGGTGTACATGCGGACGAGGTCGCCGGCGAACAGCGCGGACTCGTCGCCCCCCTCCCCGGCCTTGACCTCCAGGATCACGTCCTTCGCGTCGGCCGGGTCCTTCGGCACGAGCATGAGGACGATGTCGGCCTCGAGCTGGTCGAGCTCGGCCGTGATCTCCGTTGCCTCTTCGCTCATCCCGAGCTCGGCCGCGGCCTTGAGGTCGTCCTGCAACGCCGCGCGGCGGTGCGCGGCGGCCACGACGGGACCGATCTCGGCGTAGCGACGGCCCAGCTCGCGCGCCACCGCCTGGTCCGCGTGCACCGCCGGGTCCGCGAGGCGCGCCTCGAGGTCGGCGTGCTCGGCCAGCAGGTCGTCGAGCGGTTCGGCCATCAGTTCCTCCTGCACACAGCAGCGGCGCCCGCCCCCCGGTGAGGGGACGGGCGCCGCAGGGTCGCTACTTGGAGCGCTTGCCGAAGCGCTGCTCGAACCGGGCCACGCGGCCACCGGTGTCGAGGATCTTCTGCTTGCCCGTGTAGAACGGGTGGCAGGCGGCGCAGACCTCGGCGCGGATCTGCTCGCCGGCAGTGCTGCGGGTGGTGAACTCGTTCCCGCAGGTGCAGGAGACGCTGGTCTCGACGTACTTGGGGTGGATGTCGGCCTTCACGGCAGTGCCTTCCGGTTCGTGGCCGCCGGGTCGTCCCGAGGGACGTGAACCGGAGCCGGAGTCGAGACAAGTGTGCCAGAGAGCAGCACGGTCTTCACAACGCTCACCGTGCGCGGCTGCTTCCCGCCGTACGGCGAGGGCTAGGCGGAGGCGTTCTCCGCCTGGTCGACGGTCGTCTTCTGGATCTGCATCAGGAACTCGACGTTGGTCCGGGTGGCCTTCATCTTGTCCAGCAGCAGCTCGAGGGAGGCGGACGTGTCGAGCGCGTGCAGCACCCGGCGCAGCTGCAGCACGATGCGCAGCTCCTGCGGCGCGAGCAGCAGCTCCTCCTTGCGGGTCCCGGACGCGTCGATGTCGATCGCCGGGAAGATCCGCTTGTCCGCCAGCCGCCGGTCGAGCTTGAGCTCGGCGTTGCCGGTGCCCTTGAACTCCTCGAAGATCACGGTGTCCATGGCGGACCCGGTCTCGACGAGCGCGGTGGCGAAGATCGTGAGCGAGCCGCCGTTCTCGATGTTGCGCGCGGCACCGAGGAAGCGCTTCGGCGGGTACAGCGCCGCAGAGTCGACCCCACCGGTGAGGATGCGGCCCGAGGCCGGCGCGCCGAGGTTGTAGGCGCGGCCGAGCCGCGTGATCGAGTCGAGCAGCACGACCACGTCGTGGCCGAGCTCGACAAGGCGCTTCGCGCGCTCGATCGACAGCTCCGCAACGGTGATGTGGTCCTGCGGCGGCCGGTCGAAGGTCGAGGCGATGACCTCGCCCTTCACCGAGCGCTGCATGTCGGTGACCTCCTCGGGCCGCTCGTCGACCAGGACGACCATGAGGTGGCACTCGGGGTTGTTCGTCGTGATGGCGTTGGCGATGGCCTGCATCACCATCGTCTTGCCGGCCTTGGGCGGGCTGACGATGAGAGCGCGCTGGCCCTTGCCGATCGGCATGACGAGGTCGATGACACGCGTGGTGAGGTCGCTCGGGTCCGTCTCGAGCCGCAGGCGGTCCTGCGGGTAGAGCGGCGTGAGCTTGGTGAAGTCGGCGCGCTTGCGCGCCTCCTCCACGTCCATGCCGTTGATCGTGTCGAGGCGGACGAGGGCGTTGTACTTGGCGCGGTTCTCGCCCTCGCGCTGCTGGCGGACGGCACCGGTGACGGCGTCACCGCGGCGCAGGCCGTACTTGCGCACCTGCTGCAGCGAGACGTAGACGTCGTTCGGCCCCGTGAGGTAGCCGGTGGTGCGGACGAAGGCGTAGTTCTCGAGGATGTCGAGGATGCCGCCGATCGGGACGAGCACGTCGTCGTCGCTGATCACCGGGTCCGCGTCGCCGCCGACCGGGAAGCGCTCGCGGCTGCGGTTGCGGCCGCGGCCGCGCTCGCGGAACCGGCCACGCGGGGCGAGCTCGTCGTCGTCCTGGCCGGGCACGTCGAGCTGCCGGTCCTGGCGCTCCGGACGCTCCTGCCGCGGCGCGTCCAGACGAGGTGCCTCCTGACGGGCCTGCTGCGGCCGGCCCTCGCGGGCCTGCTGGCGCTGCGCCTCGCGCTGGAGCCGCTCCTGCGCGATGAGGTCGGCGGCAGCCTCGGCGGTCATGCCCTCGGCGACCAGCGCGGCGATGCGCTCCTGGCGCTTGGCCTCGCGCTCGAGGAACCGCTCGCGACCCCTGTCGACGCGACCGGGGCGGTCACCGTCGTCGCCGTCGGAGTCGCGGTCGTCGCGCTCGTCGTCCTGCTGGTCGCCGGAGTGGTTTGCGGGGCTGGCTTCGGCGGGCTGGTCGTCGCGCACGGCACGCTGTGCCTTGGTGGGTGCCGCGGCGGGCTCGGCCTGGAGCGGCGCAGCCGACGTGCCGGCCTGGTGGGCCTGGATGGCCTCGATCAGCTGGCTCTTGCGCAGCTTCGCCGTGCCCTCGAGGCCGAGGTCGCTGGCGAGGCTCTGCAGCTCGGGCAGGAGCAAGGAGCTGAGCCCGCCGCCGCCGGAGGTGGCCCGTCGCCGGGTCTTGGGGGCGGGCTCGGTGCCTGCGGCTGTGTCCGGTACGCCGGGCTGCAGGTCGATCGTGTCTGTCAAGGAGTGTCCTCCTGGTGGGGCCGCCGACCCGTGGAGCGGGTCCGGCGGACGGGGAGCCGGCGGAGGCCGGCTGCCTCGGCTCTGCGCCGAGGAGTCTGTGAAGGGGGTACCGCGAGCTGCTCAGGTGGGCGTCTCAGCGGTGGAGCACCTCGCCCTGGGGGAAGCGGGCGACCGGTGCGTGCACAGCGTAACCGCCGTGCTGCACTCCCATCAACACAGGTGCCCGCGAGCGCCTTCCCCTAACCCATCGGTACGACGGATGCTCCGGCGTCGTCCACGGGCAGCTGCAGGACGTCCCAGCCCTTCGGAGCCCGAGCGATGACGTCCTCGACGGCGTCCGGCGTCGTCAGCGCGAGCACGGTCGGACCGGCACCGGAGATGACAGCCGGGACACCCGCCGCGCGCAGCTTCTGGACCAGCGTCTCCGACCGTGGCATGGCCGAGGCGCGGTAGCCCTGGTGCAACCGGTCCTCGGTCGCGTCGAGCAGCAGCCCGGGGTGGCGGGTGAGGGCCAGCGCGAGCAGCGCGCTGCGCGCGGAGTTCGCTGCGGCGTCGGCGTGCGGGACGGTCTCCGGGAGCAGGCCACGCACCTTCTTCGTCGACGCCTTGGTGGTCGGGACGAAGGCGACGGGACGGACGGACGGGTGCACGTCGGAGCGCTGCACCCGCACGCGGTCGCCACTGGTCCAGGCGAACGTGAGCCCGCCGCGCAGGCAGGCCGCGACGTTGTCGGGGTGGCCCTCGATGCGGGTGGCGAGCTCGAGTGCGGCGTCGTCGTCGAGCGACTCCTCGCCACCGAGCACGAGCGCCCGGGCGGCGACGACCGCGGCGACGATGGCCGCGCTGGAGGAGCCGAGCCCGCGCGACTGCGGGATGCGGTTGGCGCACACGACCTCGAGCCCGCGCGGCTGCCCACCGAGCATGGTGAAGGTCTCGCGCAGCGCCTTGACGACGAGGTGCCGCCTGTCGCGCGGCAGGGAGTCGGCCCCCTCACCGGCGACGTCCACGGCCAGGCCGCTGTCGGCCACGCGCACCACGACGTCGTCGTACAGGCCGAGCGCGAGCCCCGCGCTGTCGAAGGCGGGTCCGAGGTTGGCGCTGGTGGCCGGGACGCGCACCCGGACGGGAGCAGCGCGGAACGAGGGCACTAGGCGAGGCCCAGCGCGGCGGCTGCGACGTGGGCGTCGGCAGCGACGGTGACAGGCTTGGGTGCGCCGGAGATCGCCCAGTCGGGGTCCTTCAGGCCGTTGCCGGTGACGCTGCACACGACGAGCTCGCCCTGCGCGACGAGCCCCGCAGCCTGTGCCTGCAGCAGCCCAGCCACGGAAGCGGCCGAGGCCGGCTCGACGAAGACAGCCTCCCGAGTGGCGAGCAGCTTGTACGCCGACAGGATCTGGCGGTCGGTGACCGACTGGATGTCGCCGTTGCTCTCGTCACGCGCCGCGAGCGCCTGCTGCCACGAGGCGGGGTTGCCGATGCGGATGGCCGTGGCGATGGTCTGGGGCGACGCGACGGGTGCGCCGTTGACGATGGGCGCAGCTCCGGCAGCCTGGAACCCGAGCATCCGCGGGCTCGCGGCGTACTCCTTGTAGCCCTTCCAGTAAGCCGTGATGTTGCCGGCGTTGCCGACGGGCAGGCAGTGCACGTCCGGCGCGCGGCCGAGCACGTCGACGACCTCGAAGGCCGCCGTCTTCTGGCCCTCGATCCGGAAGGGGTTGACCGAGTTGACGAGGGTGACCGGGTAGTGGTCCGACAGGTCGCGGCACAGGTCGAGGCAGTCGTCGAAGTTGCCCTGCACCTGCAGCAGCCGCGCCCCGTGCACGAGCGCCTGCGCGAGCTTGCCCATGGCGATCTTGCCGTCGGGCACCAGCACGGCGCAGGTCATGCCGGCCCGCGCCGCGTACGCCGCCGCGGAGGCGGAGGTGTTGCCCGTCGACGCGCAGATGACGGCCTTGCTGCCCTCCTCGAGGGCCTTGCTGATCGCCATCGTCATGCCGCGGTCCTTGAAGGAGCCGGTGGGGTTGGCGCCCTCGACCTTGAGGTAGACCTCGCAACCGGTCAGGTCCGACAGGTGGGGCGCGTGCAGCAGCGGCGTGCCCCCCTCGAGCAGTGTGATGACGGGCGTCTCGACCGTGACCGGCAACCGGTCCCGGTACTCCTCGACGATCCCCCGCCAGCCCGCGCGCGACACGGTCGTCATGTCTGACCCTCCACTCGCATCACGGAGGCGACGTCACGGACGACGTCGGACTCCCGCAGCTCGTCGACCACGGCCTGCAGCGCGCGGTCCGTCGCGGTGTGCGTGACGACGACCAGGGCGGCGTCGTCGCCGTGCCCCTCCTGCCGCACCGTGCGGATCGACACGTCGTGCCGGCTGAATGTCTGCGCGACCGCGGCCAGCACACCCGCCTTGTCGGCCACGTCGAGGCTGATGTGGTACCTCGTGATCACCTCGCCCATCGGCAGCACCCGCAGGTCGGCGTACGACGACTCGCCCGCCCCCCTGGTCCCCGACAGCGTGTTGCGTGCGACGGCCACGAGGTCGCCCAGGACGGCGCTCGCGGTCGGCGCCCCGCCGGCGCCGCGACCGTAGAACATGAGCTGACCGGCCGACGCGGCTTCGACGAACACCGCGTTGTAGGCCTCGCGGACGCTGGCCAGCGGGTGGGACTCGGGGATCATCGCCGGGTGCACGCGGACGCTGACCCCGTCGCGCATGCGCTCCGCGATCGCGAGGAGCTTGACCACGCAGCCCATCGCCTTGGCGCTCGCGACGTCTGCAGCGCTGACGTCCGTGATGCCCTCGCGGTGCACGTCTGCCGCCGTCACCCGGGTGTGGAAGGCGAGCCCGGCGAGGATCGCGGCCTTCGCGGCCGCGTCGAAGCCCTCGACGTCGGCGGTGGGGTCCGCCTCGGCGTACCCGAGGGCGGTGGCCTCGTCGAGGGCCTCCTGGAAGCCCATGCCCTGCTCGTGCATGCGGGTGAGGATGTAGTTGGTCGTGCCGTTGACGATGCCCATGACCCGGCTGACGTCGTCACCTGCCAGCGACTCGCGCAGCGGCCGCAGGATGGGGATGGCACCGGCGGTGCTGGCCTCGTAGTACAGGTCGGCTCCGCCCCGGGCCGCCGCGGCGTGCAGCGTGGCACCGTCCTCGGCGAGCAGCGCCTTGTTGGCGGTCACGACGCCCTTGCCTGCCTCGAGCGCAGCGACCAGCAGCGATCGCGCGGGCTCGATGCCGCCGATGACCTCGACGACCAGGTCGACGTCCGCCCGGGCCACGAGCCCGGCAGCATCGGTGGTGAACAGCGCCTCGTCGACCTCGAGGTCACGCTGCTTGCCCAGCCGTCGCACGGCGATGCCCACCAGCTCGAGCGGCGCGCCTACCCGCGCGGCGAGGTCGTCGGCGCTGCTCTGCAGCAGCCGCACGACCTCGGAGCCGACGGTGCCGCACCCGAGCAGGGCGATGCGCAGGGGCTCGACCATCAGGGCACCACCCGGTCGACGACGGTCACGGGGTCGCGCACGGTGCTCGTGCAGCAGGTGCAGGTGCGGCCGGTCGGCGGCTGCAGCGCCCGCTGCCGGCGTACGAGCAGGGACAGGCCGGCGGTGAGCAGCAGCAGGTAGACGACCAGCGCGAGCGAGCCGAGCGCCGACAGGGCGAGGCCCACCACGACCACGACGCCGACGAGGGCGGTGGCGAACAGGGCGGTGAGCCGGCGGTCCACGGCTACCCCTGGTCCAGTGCCAGCAGGTCGTCCTCGGTCTCGCGTCGGATGATGACGCGGGCCTTGCCGTCGGCCACCGCGACCACCGGCGGGCGCGGGACGTGGTTGTAGTTGTTGGCCATCGAGCGGTGGTAGGCCCCGCTCGCAGGCACGGCCACGAGGTCGCCGGGGGCGAGGTCGCCAGGGAGCGGCACGTCGTGCACCAGGATGTCGCCGCTCTCGCAGTGCTTGCCGCACAGCGTGACGTTGCGTGGCTCGGCGGCACTGGTGCGGCTGGCGAGGACGGCGGTGTAGCGCGCGTCGTAGAGCGCGGTGCGGATGTTGTCGCTCATGCCGCCGTCGACGCTGACGTAGGTGCGCAGTCCGGGCAGCTCCTTGACGGTGCCCACCTCGTAGAGAGTGACGGTCGAGGGGCCCACGATCGCCCGGCCAGGCTCGACCACGACCTTCGGCACAGCCAGGCCGGCCGCGGCGCACTCGCGCTCGACGATGGCTCGCAGACCGTCGGCGTGGTCCTGCGGCGACATCGGGTCGTCGGCAGCGGTGTAGGCGATCCCGTGCCCGCCTCCGAGGTCCAGCTCCGGCAGCTCGAGGCCGTGCTCGTCCCGGACCGCGGCGAGCAGCTCGACCATGCGGTGCGCGGCGAGCGAGAAGCCGTGGGTGTCGAAGATGTGGCTGCCGATGTGGCAGTGGATGCCGACCAGCTCGAGCTCCTCGAGGGCGACGACCCGCCGAGCCGCCTCGGCCGCCGCACCGCTGGCGAGGGAGAAGCCGAACTTCTGGTCCTCCTGGCCCGTCTGGACGTACTCGTGCGTGTGGGCCTCGACGCCGGGCGTGACCCGCACGTAGACGCGCTGGCGCACCCCGGCGCGACCGGTGACCGCAGCCAGCCGGGCGATCTCCTCGAAGGAGTCGAGCACCACCGTGCCGACCCCCGCGGCCACGGCGCGCTCGAGCTCGGTGACCGACTTGTTGTTGCCGTGGAACCACAGCCGCTCGGCCGGGAACCCGGCGGCCAAGGCGACAGCCAGCTCGCCACCGGTGCAGACGTCGAGCCCGAGGCCCTCCTCCTGCACGACCTTCACGACGGCCTTGGACAGGAAGGCCTTGCCGGCGTAGGCGACGGCAGCTCCCGACGGCCAGCCCTCGAAGGCCTCCCGCCAGGCCCGGCAGCGAGCTCGCAGGTCGTCCTCGTCGAGCACCAGCACAGGCGTGCCGAACTCGGCGGCGAGGTCGCGCACGTCGAGCCCACCGAGCTCGAGCACGCCCTCCGCGGACCGTGCGGCACCCATCGGCCAGACGCCCGCGACGAGGTCGCTCACATCCGCTCCGGTGCGCTGACGCCGAGCAGCCCGAGGCCGTTCTCCAGCACCGTGCGAGTGGCCTTCCAGAGCAGCAGTCGGGGAGCCGTCGTCGGCGCGACCTGCTCATCGCCCTTGGGGAGCACCTGGCAGTCGTCCCAGAACCGCTGCGCGGCCTTCGCGACCTTCTCCTCCAGGTAGCGCGCGACCCGGTGCGGCTCCCGGAGCTCCGCAGCCGTGGCGACCACCTGCGGGAACTCCGCAAGGGCGAGCAGCAGGTCCTGCTCCCGCTCGTGGGTGAGCAGCGAGACGTCGGCGTCGGCCGTCACCTCGATGCCCATCTCCGTCGCGTTGCGCAGCACCGAGGCGGCCCGGGTCGCGGCGTACTGCACGTAGAAGACGGGGTTGTCGCTGGTCCGCCGCGTCCACACGTCCAGGTCGATGTCGAGCGTCGAGTCGGCACTGGACCGGGCGAGGGCGTAGCGGGCCGCGTCCTTGCCGATCGCCTCGACGAGGTCCTCGAGGGTGAGGACCGTGCCCGCCCGCTTGCTCATCCGCAGCGGCTGGCCGTCCTTGAGGAGGTTGACCAGCTGCCCGATGAGGATCTCGAGGTTGACGTGCGGGGTGTCGCCGAACGCGGCGCACATGGCCATCAGCCGGCCGAGGTAGCCGTGGTGGTCGGCCCCGAGCATGATCACGCAGCGGTCGAAGCCCCGCTCGCGCTTGTCGAGGTAGTAGGCGAGGTCGCCGGAGATGTACGCCGGATCGCCGTCGCTCTTGATGACGACCCGGTCCTTGTCGTCGCCGAAGTCGGTCGTGCGCAGCCAGACCGCGCCGTCCTTGTCGTAGACGTGGCCCAGCGCCCGCAGCCGGGACAGGGCGCGCTCGGCAGCGCCGCTCTCGTGCAGCGAGTTCTCGTGGAAGTACACGTCGAAGTCGACGCCGAAGTCGTGCAGGCTCTGCTTGATCTCGGCGAACATGAGCTGCACGCCGTGGGCGCGGAAGACCTCCTGCGGGTCGGCCTGCTGCAGGGCGTCGGGCGCCAGCGCCACCACGCGGTCAGCGATCTCCTTGACGTACTCCCCGCCGTACCCGTCCTCGGGGGCGGGCTCGCCCTGCGCGGCCGCGAGCAGGGATCGGGCGAACCGGTCGATCTGCGCGCCGTGGTCGTTGAAGTAGTACTCCCGCGTCACCTTGGCACCGCTGGCCTGCAGGAGCCGGGCCAGCGCGTCACCCACGGCAGCCCACCGCACACCGCCGATGTGGATCGGGCCGGTCGGGTTCGCGCTGACGAACTCCAGGTTGACGCTCTGGCCTGCGGCGTGGTCGTTGCTGCCGTAGGCCGACCCCGCGGCCACGACCTGCCGTGCCACCTCGCCGAGCGCCGAGCCGGCCAGCCGCACGTTGAGGAACCCGGGCCCGGCGATGTCGACGCTCTCGACGCCCTCGGCTTCCCGGAGGCGCGCCGCGACGAGCTCTGCCACTGCCCGCGGGGGCATCCCGGCAGCCTTGGCGAGCTGCAGTGCGACGTTGGTCGCGTAGTCGCCGTGCTCCTTCACCCGAGGCCGCTCGACGACCACCTCGTCGGGAACCTGCACGGCCAGATCCCCGTTGTCCACGCAGGCGGCGACGGCCGTCCGGACGGCGCGCTGGAGCTCAGCAGGGGTCACCAGCCGAGGCTACTAGTGGAGTTCCACCTACTATCTGGCGCGTCGCCGAACCACGACCTGCCGAAACGGACCCTCATGTCGAAGCGCAACGACCCCGTCGCCCGCGCCCGCGGGCGCAAGGCCGCCCCGGTCAAGAAGCCGTTCCCGCTGGGCTTCGCGCTGGGCTCCGGCGCGCTCGCCGCGTTCCTGATCGGCATCCTGGTCTACGCGGTGCAGAACGAGGGCATCGGCGACCACAGCAGCCTGAAGTACGCCGAGAGCCAGGTCAACGGGATCAAGAGCACCTTCCAGGACTACAAGCGGGACCACGTCGAGGGTCGGGTCGGCTACCCCGACCAGGACGACACCCCGCCGGTCGGCGGCAAGCACAACGGCACGCCGCAGTCGTGCCAGGGCTACACGCAGCCGATCGCCAACGAGCATGCGGTCCACTCGCTGGAGCACGGCGCCGTCTGGATCACCTACAACCCGGACAAGGTCAGCAAGGCCGACGTCACGAAGCTCACCGGCTACCTCGAGGGCAGCCCGTTCCGGATGCTCAGCCCGTACCCCGGCCTGAAGTCGCCCATCAGCCTGCAGGCCTGGGGCGAGCAGGTGTTCGTCGACAAGGCCGACGACAAGCGGATCAAGACCTTCCTCAAGTACTTCACCCAGGGCCCGCAGGACCTCGAGAGCGGGTCGGCCTGCACCGGCACCACGGCCACCGGTCCGCTGGCCACCACCTCGCCGGGCACGACACCGTCGGCCACCTCGTCGGCCACGCCGGCGGCCACCTCGTCGGTCACGCCGGCGAAGTAGCGCTCAGGCGGGCGGCAGGCCCGCCAGCCGCCGTACGACGGAGATGAGCTCGTCAGGGTCGAAGGGCTTCGTGAGGTAGGCGTCGACGCCGATCCGGCTGCCGCGCTGGAGGTCCGCCTCCTGGGCGCGGGCAGACAGCAGCACCACCTTCAGGGATGCGGTGTCGGGGTCCTCGCGCAGGCGGGTCGCGGTCTCCCACCCGTCGAGCCGCGGCATCATGATGTCGAGGGTCACGACGTCCGGCGCGACCTCCTTCACCTTGTCCAGGCAGTCCTGGCCGTCGTGCGCCGTCTCGACCTCGAAACCCTCGAGCTCGAGGTTCACGGTGATGAGCTGCCGGATCACGTCGTCGTCGTCCACCACGAGGACGCGACCGAGGCTGCCGGACATGGCCGCACCGTACACGCGGGGTCACCGGCGCGAGGCTGACTGCTAGCGTTGGCGAACCCCCGAGCCCCCGTAGCTCAGGGGATAGAGCACTGCCCTCCGGAGGCAGGGGCGCAGGTTCGAATCCTGCCGGGGGCACTTCTGTTGTTGCAGGTCAGCACGTATAAGGCTAAACGATCTCTCTGCCTGACGCGACGACTTCCAACAGTCTTCCAACACTTCGGTGGAAGGACTGGAAGGGCTTGGGAGGGACGCTGGCGTCCTGGACGACATCGAACGGCACCATGCACTGACGCCGAGGCATCGGATGCGTCCTGAACAGCAAGCCCGCGATCGGGGTGCTGGCTACACAGCCGGGTGGCCGGCAGCCTCTGCGGGCAGTTCAGCGGGCCTTGCCAGCCACACCCGACAACAGGCGCGGCGAGGACGTTGGAGTTCCGCTGTGGCCGCCGTGGCACCCACAAGAAATGATCTTGGGCGTAGGCCCGATGCAATAGGGGGCAGGATCGCCGCATGTCTGATCTGGCGTTGCCCGCCAATCGTTGACCAAAGGACTCCACTCGCGTGGGGGCCGTACCCCAACGCCGCCGACCCAGGGCCCCGTCGTGACGACCTCGCAACTTGAGTAGCGGACCCGGCGGCCGAAGCAGATACTGACCCAAACCTCGGTGCTCGGATTGCACTCCGTCTGCCGACCAGGAAGGTCGCAGCGATGATCCCCACGAACGGCCTCTTGACATTGCTCCTGGTTGTAGATCTCCTAGGGCTGTTGCAGCTAATGAGGATGCACGCCGACGGGCGTTCCCGGCACGTTGCCGCGTTGCGCGATCTTGACGCAGCCGAACGGGAACTTGGGGCGCTGCGTACGGCCATGTCCTTCAACGTCGATGCTGACCGGCGCTGGGCTCCCGGAGGGGGCGGATTTCGAACCATCGAATCTCAAAACGACGTGTCCGCACGCCCTTGGGCCACCATGAGTGATCCCGACTCACCGATAAGTGGCTCTTCGTGAGGTAGGTCCTATGCGTACGGGACCCTGGCCGCTTCGCTCCTACATCACAACACGCAACGGCGAAGGGCTGTCCAGCTGCGCGAATGCGCGGCGCGCCGACGCAAGCAGCGAGATCGCGTGGGGGAGGATGAGTGCACCCGTCGGCGTGAGCGCGAGCGCCCGGGTTCGACGGTCAACGAGCGCACGTCCGAGCTGTGACTCGAGGACCCGGATGCGGCGGCTGACCCCGGAAGGGCTCAGGTACAACCGCGTCGCGGCGCGGGCCAAGCAGTGCTCTTCGGCGACAACAACAAACGTCTGCACGAGATCCAGGCGTAGCGGTCGCAGGGGTTCCGCGGGGTTAGGGTAGTTCGCCGAGTCGGTCCGATCGGTAGGGGACTGGGTCCGGTCGTGGTCGGGGTTGATGGCAACGATGAGACTCACGCGGCGCTCCTCACTGACGACAAGTCTGGCAAGAGCGATACGCGGGTGGGCGACTCTTCCCTCAGACCATTCCCAAAGTGGGGCAGTCCGGGCCTGACGCCCGCGGGAGGGAACCCCCGAACGACGAACACGTCTACACGGCGCCCTAAGATGCGACGAACTGCTCTCCGGGGGGAGGCAACAATGCGCGCTTCTCTCGACTCGACGGAGCTCAAACGGCGATGGGCCCTTGTCCTGCCGCAGCGGGACCGCGCCTACCGCGTCGCGCGCGCTCGCACCGCCACCCGCTCCGATGCGGAGGACATCGCCACCGAGACGCTCATACGCGCGGTTAACGTCGAAGACCTGCGCGAGGACGCTGTGGGTGGCCTCGTGAGCACGATCGCGATCCGCCTTGCACACGACCTGCACCGGCAGGACGCCCGCAGCCGTCGCCTTGAAGCCCGCTGCACGGCAAACACCGAGCTGATCGACTTGGGTGAGCAACTCGACGATGCAAGCGAAGCCGCTTGGCTCTACCGCCAGATGCAAGAACTCCTGCCTCGCGAGCGTGAAGCTCTGCTGCACAAGGCTGCTGGGCACACGAACGCCTCGGCGGCAGCAGCGCTCGGCCTGACCTACAAGTCTGTGGAGTCAGCCGTCACCCGTGCCCGCGGGGCCCTTAGGCACGCTTGGCAGAGCACTTTGGGGATCCTGGTCGGCCTCGCCATCGGCATACGCGAAATCGCATCACGATCCCAACCAGTGCTCGCGACCACCTCCCTGGCGGCTGCCGCCCTGGTCCTCGTACTCGCCATCCTTGAGACGCCGGATGGCGATCTCGAAACGCCCGATCGCCGCACCGGCAAAGCCAGGGAGCGTCTCATTGGAGCGTCGCAGACCAACCTTCACAGGGCCGCACCGACAGGACAAAGCCAAGCGCCACCTCGCCCCGCAAAGTCGCGGTCCACCTCGACCAAGCAGATCCCGTCGCCGAGGCGAACGTATCTGGACACTGGCACGGTCGGAGACCGAGACGTCGTGCAGACCGGCGCAGCCGTCACGGGCCGGAACGAGGACGAGTCGACCCTGCAAACCCTCCAGCGGTGCCTGCGGGAGGGTCTGTATCTCGAACCCTCACGGGTGGGTTGCCGCCCCAACGACCCCGTGGCGCCGGAGCGCGGGCGTCAGACCGGCGCGCAATACTCACCCGCCGGCAGGACTTGGTGGCCTACGACGTAGGTCGGATCCGTCTCGACGCAGTGCTCGGCCGCGAGAAGCAGCGGCCGGGTCCGATCACCGACCTGGTTCTGGGGATGCGGTCCACCCACCAAGGGGAAAACACCGACAGCAAGAGCAATCAGGATGCGAGTCATGCTTCCGATACGGACGGCCTCGCGGTTCCCCTCAAAGAATTTTTCAAGCGGAGGCAGAAGCGATCGGCTCAGTCGGTCGGCTAGGGCGCCCACCTCCGGGGCCCACGGGCTCAGCGACGCTCGGTGGCCGAGTGTCGCCGCCGATCAGAGAGCAGCAGGCTGGTTAGCGGCGCTGGACCCGCGGGCGTTGGCACTTCAAAAAAACTGACCCCCCCGCGCGGCGGTTTCTGCTCCTCCTCGCAGCGCCGCAACGGCGGCTGCGGACGGCGACGCCGCGGCCTGACGCCCCCGGACTGCCTGTGAGCCAGTTGGGATCTATGGTTCGGGACACGCCCGCCGCACCGCCTGACGGAGCGTTGCCCCGGTCGCCCGCCGTGAAGGACGCGGCCCTCCGCTGAACCGGCTTCGGTTTCCTTCCCAACACCAACCTCCAAGATCGTCAGGAGGTTAACCAGCGTTAACCGCCATCGTCGATAAGCGGGGCGCTCTTTCAACGATGTCACGCGAGGTGTGTTATCAAAGCGGCCCGAGCGGTTGGGACTGCCCCGACTTCGGTTGACTCGTTTCGGTTGACTCGGGCGGTCAGGCCGCGTGTGCGGTCTGTAGGAGTGTCTCGAACTCGATGGGGGTCAGTCGACCGAGGCCGTCTTGGCGTCGGCGGCGGTGGTAGGTCGACTCGATCCAGAACACGATCGCGGCGCGCAGGTCATCGCGGGTGTCCCAGGGTCGGCGGTTGAGGACGTTCTTCTGCAGCAGGCTGAAGAAGGACTCCATCGCGGCGTTGTCGGCGCAGGCCCCGACGCGGCCCATCGAGCCGGGCAGCTGCGCGGTGCGCAGCGCATGGACGTAGACGTGTGCGCGGAACTGGCTGCCGCGGTCGGAGTGGACCACGGTGCCGGCTGGGCCGCGCAGCGCCACCGCGTGCTGCAGGGCACGGACGGCGAGGTCGGCGGTCATCCGGGCGTCCATGGAGTAGCCCACGATCCGGTTGGAGCAGGCGTCCTTCACGGCGCACAGGTAGAGCTTGCCCTCGCCGGTGGGGTGTTCGGTGATGTCGGTGAACCACAGCTCGTTGGGTCGGGCAGCGCCGAACTGGCGCACCACGAGGTCCTCGTGCACCGGCGGGCCGGGCTTGCGGTGCAGGCCGCGTTTGCGGGAGTGCACCGACCAGATGCCCGCGACCGTGCAGAGCCGGTTCACCCGGTTGCGGGAGGCCTTCAGCCCGAGCTGGGCGAGCTCGTCGGTGATGAACCGGCAGCCGAACTCGGGGTCGTCGTGATGGATGTCGAACGCGGCGTTGATCAGGTGCGCGTCGTCCCAGTCTCGCTGGCTGATCGGGTTGGCCTTCCACTTGAAGTAGGCCTGCTTGCTGAACCCCAGCACCCGACAGGTCAGCACGACGGGGATGCCCTCGTCGGCCAGGTCCCTGACCAGCGGGTAGATCATTTTGGGAGGACGTCGCGGGCGAATTACGCCGTCGCGCGACGCAGCACCTCGTTCTCCTGCTCGAGCTGCTTGTTGCGCTTCTCCAGCTCACGCAGCCGATGCTCCGCGGTCGCCGCCGCGGCCGGCGTCACCGGGGCAGCGACCGAACCGTCGGCACGACGTCCGCCAGGCCTGTCACCGAGGCCGTCCTCCCGGTCGGCAATGCGCAACCAACGGACCAGGCACGCCTCGGAGATCCCGAAGTCACGAGCAATCGCGGCCACCGTCGCATCACTACTTCGAGCGACCGCGATGACGTCACGGCGGAACTCCGCCGGAAAGGGCTTGGGCACGGGGTTGATCCTTCCAGCGAGGACCAGTCCTCACAGGTCAGGAGTCAACTGAACCCTGGGCAGTCCCTGGCCACGGACATCCGACGACAAGCGGAGGAGGGTCACAGACGAGACGATCTACACGCTGGCCGTGTCAACCCGACCTAGTCCCAGGATGACGGTGGGGCAGATCAAGCTGGCAGGGCCAACATGCCGCTGTTCGTGCAAGCGAAGGACGATCTGCGCCGGGAGCTGACGAGGAACTGCGCACGGGACGGGTGGTTCGGTGGCCACTGGCCTGGGACCGCGGGGTCGAGATGAGCGACCACCTCAATTTCATGGAGGGCACCGGCATGCCGGTGTACTTCTGCGACCCTCCTGCCCCTGGCAGCGCGGCAGCAACGAGACCCCCAGCGGCCTGCGGCGGCAGTACTTCCCCAAACGGCCGACCTGCCGCTTGCGCCGCCGGAGCGCGTCCAGCAAGTCGTCGACCACTCAGCCAGAGGCTCCGCGAACGGCTCTCATGGAAGACTCCGCACGAGGTCTCCTAGTCGACCGCCGTTGCCATGATCGCCTGAAGCTTCCGCCGAAGGGGGGTCAATTTTCGGTCGCCGTTGACACCGGGCTCACTCACGCCCGCAAGGCCTCAACGGGTTCTTGCCGCGCGGCCTTCAGCGCCGGATAGACGCCGGCCAGCACGCCGACCATCATGCCAAGTAGAGGCGTTAGCGCCAGATACCACAACTTTATCGGGTACCAGCCATTTGCGGCTGACACCACGATGCTCAGGATCTGGCCACCGGCATAGCCGACGAAGCCTCCGACGACCCCGAGCATTGCGCTTTCGGTCAGGAAGAGCCAGGCGATGCCGCGCCGGGACGCCCCCATTGCGCGACGGAGTCCGATCTCAGCACGCCGTTCCAAGACTGAAATGAGCATCGAGTTCGCGATTCCGAAGGCAGCGACAATCAACGTGATGATGCCAAGGAGGACTGCCAGCCGTGAGGTGTCGCCAGCGATGCCGCTGCGAAGCCGCCCTGGTTGCGCGGCAGCGAGAACGAGCACGTCCTGAGGCTGAGCCGGCCACAGGGCGAAGGGAAGGGACTGGGAGACGCCATGGGTACTGCCGGGGACCGTCCGAACGACTAGCCGCGGTTGCCTCGGGGCCGCTATCGACGCTGGCGCAGAATCCAAAAACACCAGGGACAGGGTCAGCTCGGCCCCTTCACCGCCATCCTGGATGATCGCCGCCACATGGTAGGGCCGCCCGGCGATCCGCACGATGTCGCGACCGGCCCCGGGAGCGACATCCAAGTCTCGGGCGATGGCCGTTCCAAGCGCAACTGCCCCGCCTTGGGACGGTCCGAGCCCGCGGTCGGACACCTTGCCGGCGAGTAGCACGGCCTGCCGTGCCTGCAAGCCCGTCGCATCCGCGAGTAGCCAGGTCCCAGGAGCTACACCGCGCGGGGCTCGAGTGCTTGTCACGAGTGCTGTGTCAGGCATCTCGAGCTTGCTCACGAAACCCGCTGCGGAGACTCCCGCGAGCTCCGCGGCACGCTGGGCTGCCGCAACGGGTCCGCCGGGGATCTGCGACGGCAGTTCGACTTGGAGCAGCGTCGAGCTCGCCAGGCCAAAACGAGTGTCGACTTGAGACGAAGCTGTCCGTGCCAGAGATGTGGCGGTCACAACCGCAGCGATACCCAGCGCTACGCCGGCTGCTGTTAGAACCGTGCGCAGCATCCGTCGGCTCAGGGCCCGATTCACGTCAAGCAGCAGGATCCGCGCGGTTCTCACGCGGCCTCGCCGCCGCTGGGCTCCAGTCTGCCGTCCCGCATCTTCAAGCGGCGACGCGCTCGGGCGGCGACGTCCGCCTCGTGGGTGATCATAACGATGGTTTGGTCCGCGTCATTCAGTTGCTGAAGCAGATCGAGCACGCGGGTGGTGTTGTCGGTGTCGAGGTTTCCGGTGGGTTCGTCGCACAGGAGGACCGGGGGCCTCGTAGCGATGGCCCGAGCGATCGCGGCCCGTTGCTGTTCTCCGCCCGACAGGGTCTTCGGCCAGGCATGTGCGCGGTGCTGAAGCCCTACGGTACGCAGTGCTTCGGCCGTGCGTTCCGGCCAGTCAGCGAGGTGGACTCGGGCGTATCGCAGGCCCAACGTAACGTTCTCTTCGACTGTGAGGTGGGGCACGAGATGGCACGCTTGGAACACGAACCCGAGCTTCAGGGCACGACGAGCGGTGCGTTCACTTTCGGGAAGTGTGCCGACGTCCTCCCCATCGAGTTCGTAACGGCCGCTGGTAGGACGATCGAGGAGCCCAAGCAGGTTCAGAAGGGTTGACTTGCCCGACCCGCTGGCGCCCGTTATCGCCACCCAGTCACCGCGCGGCACGGTGACAGTAGCGTCTCTTAGCGCATGAACGTCGCCGCCATACGCACGACCGAGTTGCACCGCCCGGATCACCGGCTGCCCGGCGTTTGGGGAGGTCACGGGGCCGGCTTGCTTGTGTCGACTCGGATCTTGTCGCCCGGATGCAGGTCCCCAGAGGCAACCTGAACCATGCCTTCCGACCTGAAGGTGACTTGGACGTCGACGCGCCTTCCGTCTGCCACGACCACCCAGGTCACGGCACCGTCGTCATAAAGGGCTGTTGCCGGGAGTGTCAATCCATTAGTCGGGCCATGTGCGGTCGTGATGCGTACCTGGCCAACAAGCCCCGAGGGTGGCAGCGCGGCAGCGGTTTGAAACGTCACGATCGCGGATTCGGATTGCCCCGCATTGCCTTCCGACGAGGCCGCGGGTGATGGGCCACGCCCAACGTTGCTGATGGTCGCGCGCAATACGTGTCCGGCTATGTCCACTTGGGCGGCTTGCCCGACTCGAAGTGGGGTGGCCTCAGCAGCCGCGATTCGCGCCACGAGTCTCCTTGTCGTGGATTCGACGACCGCTACAGGGTCGCTGGGCGCGACCTGCTCCCCAAGCGACGCCGAGGAGAGCGTGCGAGCACGGAGATCCGGTACGAAGACAAGCTCTCCGCGTGGAAGGACAACGCTGGTGGGGGACTCGCCGACAGGGGCGTAACCGCGGTCGCGGTACATCCGGATCACCGACTGGGCAGTTCTGGTGTCGAAGACACCGTCCTGCCCGACCGGGTAGTGCAGCCGAACGAGTGCCGCCTGAAGCTGGCGAACGTCCGTGCCCGTGAATCCAGCGCCGATCGTTCTGTAACTAGGGACCTTGCCGACAACCACGATCACTGGCCGGTCGGCGATAGCGGCGAGCACTTCCCCCTCGCGGATCGGATGGCCGCGGGTGGCGCCGAGCGTCACGACGGGGAGCACCTCCGAACTCAGGATGGGCGCGGGCACCGCGAGCGTGAAAGCGGCTTCGAGCGTGACGGGCGCCCGAATGTATGAGGCAAGGGTGCCAGTTGAGACGGTGGTCGTGACCATGGGCCGGCCTGTAGTGGCATGGGCGAACTGGCGCTGAGCATCCGAGCCAAGCCGGGGAGCGATGACGAGTGCCACGACCAGCGAAACGCCAAGGAGCATGATCAGCGGCAGGATGACCCGTGGGGTCCGACGCATTCCCGATCGGGCGCTGGCGTTGGTCATGAACCGGAGGAGAGCGCCGCCACGGCGCGCTTCTCGGCCGCGCGACGGGCCTCCGCGGCTGCGAGCACCTGGGTCTCATTCGACGCCAACCAGCGCACCGCGCGGTCCTGCACGACCCTGTCGTAGGCGGCGACGAGGCCCGTCTTGTCTCGGCAGGTTGCATCGGCCACAGCGATCAGGATTTCCTGTCCCGAAACCCTTCCATCAGGGCTGGGAGCGCGCTCGTAGATCTCCTGGGCCTGTTTGACGCCGTCCTGCCAGTTGCCGACCTCAAGTCCCCGCTCCTTCATGCAGGCCTTGTAGGCAGAGCGAACGGCCTTCAGCTCGTCGGCATCGCTGACTCCATTCACCTCCTTGAGGGCAGTCTGGGGCAGATACGCGACGAGCAAGAACTGCTGGACATTGCCATAGAGCGTGGTGCGCGCCTGCGCGACGCAGCCTGATTTTGGGGCCTCGACGATCGTGCCATCCGGCAAGGTGACGCGACTGGTGTCCGCGATCCCACCTACGCTGGCGACCTCATAGGCCGCGCGCCGGTCGGACGGAAGCGACTCAAGGTAGGAGCCTTGCGGGTCCGTGCTCGAGGATGGATCCCGGCGAATACTGGAGCCGTATCCGGAGACGCTCACCTGGCTGGCAGACAGGCGAGCCGGGTAGCCCAACAGGTCAGTGTCGACTGCCGAGGATGTGCTTCTTGGCACGTCGGGAAAGCCGGCACGTACAAGGCACCGTCGTGTTAGCTCCTGTTCCGCGTTTGCGAGGTCGGGAGACGCGGCAGTCAGGGCGAGGAAAGCCTGCTTGCTTGTCTGCGACACCGAAACGGAAGCCGGGTCACCATTACAGCCGGCGACACAGGTCAAGAGAACGAGTCCGGCGAGAGTCTTGCGCATGCTTTCTCCTGTCTGGCGATCGCCGGAGCGGCCTAAGGGCCGCTCCGGCGACGTTTTTGCGAAGGCCCTAGGGGCTCCGACTAGCGGACGTCGAACCAGTCAACCTCGTCGTTGGCACCGGTCATCGCCGGCACCGCCGTGTTGGGGAAGAAACGCCATGACGTCTCGTCGTCCTGCGGCCAGCTGTGGTCGTTGATCGCCAGCCACGTGTTCGTGCCACTGCGGTTGTTTCCCGACGACAGCAGGTTGTCCGCGATCTCGACGTGGTTGCTGCCCGCTGGCGCCGCCGATTCGATGAGAAAGCCACCCTTGTAGAGGTTGTCCTTGAAACCACAGAACTCGTTGACCTCGCAGTTGCCGGGCACGTACGCGGCGGCGGGCGAGGCCTGCCAGATCCCTGCCGCAGCGATGGAGATCACGGTCAGAGCCAGGCCTTTGCGGATATGCTTCATGCTGTTCCCCTCCGGTACGGACGATCCGCACGTGACGCGATGCAAGCAACCTTCTGGTCTTGCTGCACGGACCGTGACAACCTCGCACCGAATCGAACCGGATCGAACCGTCCCACCCCCGTGGCGCCGGTGGCACCGGGACAGCCTGGGACCTGCGGGGCGAGGCCCGTGCCTACCCAGTGCAGCGCTATTCGCGCACCGCCAGCATCCGCTTCTGCCGCCGATGGCGTGCCTTTAGGCCGTCGTCGTACTAGCGAAGCCGCCCAGCCAGGCGGGCGCTTCGTCACGCACCGTGCTCTGAAGTGATCCGTTTTTGATTGCGCTCTCCAGAGCAGCGACTACTATAGAACGTCAGTAAGGGTCTTGTTCTGCGTTCTATGGAGGGTGAGATGCCGCGACCGGCGAGGAGGGTTCTGCCAGCCACACAGGCTGCATTGAGCGCGCTCGGGTCGCAGATCGCTGTCGCCCGCCGCGAGGCTGGCTGGACTGCGGCCGAGCTCGCTGAACGGCTCGGGGTTACTCCAGCGCTCGTAACCCGAATCGAGAAAGGCTCCCCTGCGGTCGCCATCGGAACGGTTCTCGACGCAGCCGTGATCTGTGGCGTGCCGCTGTTCGGCGGCGGGCCAGAGAAGCTGGCGTCTGTGGCCGCTCGCCAGCGCGACCGGCTCGCGCTGTTGCCTGCCCGAGTCAGGACCCGGCCCCAGCCGGTCTCAGACGAGTTCTAGGTGTACTGATGGCTACCCCTGTCCCGCCTCGCCAGCTCTACGCCTGGGTTTGGCTGCCCGGTGCCACCGAGCCGGTCGTCGCCGGCGTCCTCACCCGCACCGAAGCCGTCTACGACACCCACCCCATCATCACGTTTACCTATGCCCGCAGCTACCGCGAACGCGACAACGCGATCTCCCTGTTCACGCCGGAGCTCCCGCTGCAGGGGGGCACGTTCGACCCCACCCGCCCCGGTGAGACCCTCGGCGTGCTCACTGCGACGTCCACGCTCACAGTCGGCCCCTCCTGGACCCGTGAGCAGCAGCCACTCCCGATGCACAGCTGCCTGCGCGACGCCGCCCCAGACGCGTGGGGCCGCCGCGTCATCAACCTGCGCCTTGGCGGAGATCGCTCGCAAGAGTTCGACGAGCTCACCTACCTGCGCCAGTCGGGCTCCGACCGCATCGGTGCCCTCGACTTCCAAGACTCACCGACCGAGTACATCCCTCGTGGTGACACCGCCGACCTCAAATACCTCTTGCGCGCGGCGGAACTGCTCGAGGCGGGCGAGCCGATCCCGCCCGATCTTGCTGCCGCCGCGGCCCGAGGTACCTCCATCGGCGGCGCACGTCCAAAGGCGCTCCTTAGCGACGGCAGCCGTTCTCTGATCGCGAAGTTTCCGTCGTCGACCGACACCCGGCCTGTCGTGAAGGCTGAAGCCGCCGCCATGTTGCTTGCCGCCCGGGTCGGGATCGACGTTGCCAACGTCGAAGTCCACCTCGTTGACAAGCGCGACGTGCTGCTTGTGGAGCGTTTCGACCGTGGGGCGGACGGAACCCGCCGTGGCATGGTCTCCGCGCTCACCGTGATGGGCGAAAACGAGATCGGCTCACGTCACTCCAGTTACGCGGCGATCGCCGAGAGCATCCGCACCGGCCCTTGGAGCAGCATCAGCGCAACTCTCACCGAGCTGTTCCGCCGCATGGTTTTCAACGTTTGCATCGGCAATACCGACGATCACCTTCGCAACCATGCCACCTTCTGGGACGGTCACCGGCTGACGCTGACCCCGGCCTACGACCTCGAGCCTGTGCAACGGAACACGTCTGTCGCCTCCCACGCGATCGGCCTCACCCGCACCGAGCATCACAGCCAGCTCAGGTATTGCGTGGATGCCGCACCCGAGTTCCACATCGACCGCGTTGGAGCCCAGGCCATCATCGACCAGGTCGTCTCCACCATCCAGCGAGATTGGAACGACGTCTGCGACGAGGCACGTCTGACGAAGGCAGAGCGCGACACGCTGTTCGGTCGCGAGTTCCTCAACGCCTATATCTTTCAGGATGAGCCCTAGCCGCTACCCGTCTCGCGCTGGACGGGCCTAGAGGAAGTTAGTCCCGAACCCGCCGAGCGTGGTCTCGTGCAACATCCGCCCATGCCGCGGATCGCGACGGTGGGCGCTCCAGGTCAGTCGTCGTCATCCATCATGACGACCTGCTGCATCAGCATTTGCCGCTGTCGGCGCAACCGCGCGACATCGCCGCTGGGGTCGGCAGAGAGCGCCACCGACTCAGCGCGCCACGCACCCTGGTGGGGCTTGGCGACGAAGCTCACGATTTCTCCGCCCAGCGTGTGGCGTTCTTGGTCGACATCGGCACGCCGAAACTCGCAGCCTTCCGGAATCACTTGACCGGCCAGCATGCCTCGCCCAACCTCGGCGGCCCTTGCCGCGCCATCGTTCACCACGTTGCGTGATCAGGCCCTGCTTCTCACGACCTGGTGCGGCGCCCTACGCCAAAGTAGCGCCTCGAACCTGGACTGGGGCGATCTGTGCGATGAAGGGGACGACGTCAGAGTCCTGGTGCGAGGTGCCAAAGGAGACCTGGACGGGGTCGGCCTGGAGTACTGGCTGACTCCGTCCGACGATCCAAGCACCTGCCCTGTCACCGCCTATCGCGCCTATGCCGCCGCGGTTGAACGTGAAGCCGGATCCCATCCGGGCGAGTTCCGCAGGGACGAGCCGTTCCTGGTGCGGGTCGGACGCGAAGGCCAGGCCCGGCTGGACGGGCACGGGCGGCTCATGGGGCTATCCGGTGAGGCCGTGAGCCAACGGATCCAAACCCTCGCTGGCCGCGCCGGCCTGGACGGCGCCCGTTTCGTCGGCCACTCGATGCGATCGGGCTTCATCACTGAAGCTCCGAATACCGACGGTGTCACGCCCGCGCAGGTCCAGTCAATCAGCGGGCAGCAGACCCCTCTGAGAACCGTTCTGGTTGACCACCACCCGACCAAAGGTGAGCTCTCGACGCAGAGGATTGATGTCACAGCGACGCAGCCCGATCGCCTCGTTCCAACGGGGGCCGAGCCAGGCGCCGAGGAACACCAACGCCGTGTAGC
>DATLCV010000031.1:0-2184 GCA_035526225.1 Mycobacteriales bacterium | reverse complement strand
GGTGAACGCTCGCTAGAGTGTCGCCACCGGGCGACCGGTACTTCCCGCTCCGCCTGCCCGCCCGCGATCGCTGGGAGACTGCGTGCCGTCCGCGCCGGTTCACGCACGGCCATCCGCCGTGATCGTCCTCGCGGCGGGCGAGGGCACGCGGATGAAGAGCGCCACCCCCAAGGTCCTGCACCGCCTGGGCGGCCGCACCATGCTCGGCCACGTGCTCGCCGCGGCGGAGGCCCTCGACCCTGAGCACCTGCTCGTGGTCGTCGGGCACGGCCGCGAGGAGGTCTCCGCGACCCTGTCGGGCAAGGCTCGCGGGGTCGTGCAGGAGACGCAGGACGGCACCGGCCACGCCGTGCGGGTGGCGCTGGCCGCGCTGGGCGCGCTCGACGGCACCGTCGTGGTCCTCCCCGGCGACTCCCCCCTGATCACCGCCGCCACGCTGCAGGCGCTCGTCGAAGAGCACGAGGGGGCCGGCGCCGCCACGACGCTGCTCACGGCCCTGGTGGACGACCCCACGGGCTACGGCCGGGTCGTGCGCGACGACCACGGTGTGCGCGCCGTGGTCGAGCACAAGGACGCCGACGAGGCGACGCTCGCCGTGCGGGAGATCAACACCAGCGTGTACGCCTTCGAGTGCGCGGCGCTGCGGGAGTCACTGGGCCGGCTGACGACCGACAACGCCCAGGGCGAGCTCTACCTCACCGACGTGGTCGCCCTCCACCGGGAGGCGGGCCGGACGGTGGGCGCCGTGGTCGCGGACGACGCCGACGAGACCCTCGGCTGCAATGACCGCGCGCAGCTCGCCGACCTCGCCCGCAAGCTGCGGGACCGCACCAACGAGGCGCACCTGCGCGCGGGCGTCGCGATCCTCGACCCCCAGTCGACCTGGATCGACGTCGACGTGGTCCTCGAGCCGGACGCCACCATCGACCGCAACACCTCCCTGCACGGCAACACCGTCGTACGGCGGGACGCCTCCGTGGGACCGGACAGCACCCTGACCGACTGCGAGGTGGGTCCGGGGGCGACGGTCACGCGTACCCAGGCCACCGGCGCCGTCATCGGCGCGCGGGCGACCGTCGGTCCGTTCTCCTACCTTCGCCCTGGCACGCTCCTCGGCGAGGGCGCGAAGGTCGGCGCGTACGTCGAGGTCAAGGGCAGCGAGATCGGCGCCGGCAGCAAGGTGCCGCACCTGGCGTACGTGGGGGACGCGACCGTCGGGGAGCGCAGCAACATCGGCGCGGGCACGATCGTCGTGAACTACGACGGCGTCGCCAAGCACCGCACGACGGTCGGTGACGACGCCCGCATCGGCAGCAACAACAGCCTCGTCGCCCCGGTCGAGATCGGCGACGGGGCCTACACCGCGGCCGGGTCCGCCATCACCGGGGACGTCCCGCCCGGCGCCCTCGGCGTCGGACGGGCGAAGCAGAGGAACATCGAGGGCTGGGTGGCGCGCAAGCGCCCGAAGAAGGGGACGTCGTGAGCAGCCTCGAGATCGACAACCGCAAGAACCTGATGCTGTTCACCGGTCGTGCGGCACCGGAGCTCGCAGCGGAGGTCGGGGGACACCTCGGGGTCGACCCCGTCCCGACCGCGGCGTACGACTTCGCGAACGGCGAGATCTTCGTCCGCTTCGAGGAGTCGGTGCGCGGCTGCGACGCGTTCGTCATGCAGAGCCACGCCGCGCCCATCAACACCTGGGTGATGGAGCAGCTGCTCATGGTCGATGCCCTCAAGCGGGCGAGCGCCAAGCGCATCACGGTGGTCATGCCCTTCTACCCCTACGCGCGGCAGGACAAGAAGCACCGCGGCCGCGAGCCGATCAGCGCCCGGCTCATCGCCGACATCTTCAAGACCGCCGGCGCCGACCGGCTGATGAGCGTCGACCTGCACACCGCGCAGATCCAGGGCTTCTTCGACGGCCCCGTCGACCACCTGATGGCGCTGCCGATCCTCACCGACTACGTGCGGGATCGGTACGGCGACCAGGAGCTGGCGATCGTGTCTCCCGACGCCGGCCGGATCAAGGTGGCCGAGCGCTGGTCGGCCCGGCTGGGTGGCGTGCCCCTGGCCTTCATCCACAAGACCCGGCGTACCGACCGTCCCAACGAGACCGTCGCCAACCGTGTCGTGGGTGACGTCAAGGGCCGCATCTGCATCCTGACCGACGACATGATCGACACC
>DATLCV010000030.1:0-6291 GCA_035526225.1 Mycobacteriales bacterium | reverse complement strand
GACGACATCCACCTGCCTGCCGAGGCCCTAGTCGGCAAGGAGGACGGCGCGCTGATGCAGCTGTTCGCCGGGCTCAACCCTGAGCGCATCATGGCCGCGGCCATCGCGTCCGGAATGGCGCGGTACGCCCTCGGCAAGGCGAAGAAGTACGTGAACGAGCGGCAGGTGTGGGGTCAGCCGATCGGCGCGCACCAGGGCATCGCGCACCCCCTCGCGCAGGCCCACATCGAGATGGAGCTGGCGCGGCTGATGATGCAGAAGGCCGCGACGCTCTACGACCTCGGTGACGACATGGGTGCCGGCGAGGCCGCCAACATGGCGAAGTACGCCTCGGCCGAGGCCTCGGTGAAGGCGGTCGACCAGGCCATCCAGTCGCACGGCGGCAACGGCTTCGCCTCGGAGTACGGACTCGGGGTCCTGCTGGCCAACTCACGTCTCAGCCGGGTCGCTCCGGTCAGCCGGGAGATGGTCCTGAACTTCGTGGCCCAGCACTCCTTGGGCCTGCCGAAGTCCTACTAGCGGTCGGTCTCCAGCTCTACGCACTGCGGCATCTGGTAGCTCGCACCGACGCACGCCCTGCCGCCGCGCACCCATGCGCCGACGCCCGGCTGCCCGTTCACGGTCGTGCCGACGGAGACACCGCCGTCCTTGGTGCTGTAGGTGACACCCACCGGCAAGGTGCCGGCCAGTGAGGGCGCCGCGAGCCCCGCAAGCAGGCCGGCGACGCAAGCGGCAAGAAGGACACGGCGCACGGGGGTCTCCCAAGGCTCAACGAGTTTGTGCGCCGATCCTTGCGAACTCCAGGCACCCGGGCAAGTCGTGCCCCCGGACGGTACCGACCCGTCTTCCACGGCTTAAAAGGCCGCTGCATCACCTTAATGCTTCGGGGGCACCAGGAATCTACGCCCGACTCGTTCGACCCCGAGGAGCCGCTCAGGCAGGAACGAGCTCCGGTACGGCGAGAGCCGGGCCGGTCGGCACGGCCCGCCAGCGGGCGACCTCGCGGGTGACGAGCCCGAGGCCGTCCATCCCCGGGAGCCGGTGCAGCTTCGCGTCCAGGGACGCCACGAGGCGGTCGCCTTCGACACCCCCGAGCAGGTGCTGCACGAGGAAAGCGGTCTCCTCCTTCGGCACGACGCCCGCGCCGACCGGCGCCCACAGCTTGTCGAGCGCGAAGCGGACCAACCGACGGGCCCGGGGGCTGTCAGCCAGCCGGGCGCGCGCCTCCGTCGCGTAGAACGCGATGTGCCGCGACTCCTGCCGGTTGATCCGCTCGAGCAGCTCGACGAGGACGGGATGCGGCTCCAGGGAAGAGAGCCGTTGGTACCCCGCCTGCGTCGACCACTCGTTCAGCGCGCCCCAGGTCATGTGCACGGCCACGAAGTCCTTGCGCGCCAGGACCGAACCCGCGGTCGTGAGCAGCGGCCCCAGCCGGTCCTTGAAGCCCAGGCCGGAGCGCACGGCTGCGACGCGCGCGTCACCGGACGGCAGCCCGTGCGCGGCGAGCACGCGGCCGAGGGCGATGCCGTGCCACTGCTCCTCCCACGCCCAGGTGGTGAGGAACGTGGTGACCCTGGGGTCGCGGTGCGACTCGGTGAGCAGCAGGTCCCTGAGGTAGCAGACGGTGTGGCTCTCGATGTCGGCCATGTACCTCAGGCAGCGCAGCGTCGCCGGGCTCAGGGGCGCCGCTGCGAAGGCGTGCTCGAGGTCGAGGTCGTCGACCTCGACAGGACGGGACGAGCGCGCGAACTCCATGACATCCATCACGCACAGCGTTCGCCGCGAAGCCGCGTCCGGATCAGTGAGGAGGGCTCTCAGTCTCCGAAGAACGCCGCCTCGGGCAGGTCACACGCGTCGGCAAGGTCCGACACGGCCCGGCGCACGTCGGCGGAGGCCCGGTCTGCGGCGGCCGCGTCCCCGCGCCGCTGCGCAGCCTCGACCCGGTGCAGGTGCTGATGGACCTGCACAGCCGGCGTGTGCAGCGCCGGCGTCCCCAGTCGCGACAGCTTGTTGTCGAGGGATGCGGCGACGTCCCGCGCGACCTGCTCCGACGGCGTGGTCCTGAGCCTTCCTGCAGCCACCGCGGCGGCGAAGTCCTGGCACCGCTCGGTCTTCTCCTGCGGCGACAGCGCCGACCCCCCGCACGCCGCGGCGCACAGCAGCACCGCTGCCGACAGCCGCCTCATGCGCCGAGGAGCAGCAGGAGGCCGCCGCTCGTGAGGACCACCATGACCACCAGCATGGGGAGCTGTGCCACCCAGGGCCGGTGCGGCCGGCCACCACGCTCGGCGTCGACGACGAGGGCGCGGTCGTGAGCCAGTGCCAGGGCCACGAGGTGGGCGATGACGATCGCGCCGGCCTGGACGAGCGAGATCACCCGCGGGCTCACCAGCGTGTAGTCCACCTGACGCCCTGCCGTCCCGAGCAGGTCGAGCCCTTGCGCGAAGGGGTCGCTGGCCAGGATCCACGTCATCTGCCCGTCCAGGAGGAACAGCGAGAAGTAGTGCGTGACGGCGTACCCCGCGGCGATAGGGACCAGCGACGACGCATACCGGTCCAGCAGCCCTGTCCGCCCGGCGATCCTCCCGGCTGCACCCGCACCCACCGCGAACAGCGCCGCCACCACCAGCACGGTCGCTGCCATCGCCAGGGTCGCGGTGAGCGCTCCACCCTCCTGGCCGTGCCGGGCGTCCTGCCACCAGGTCGTGCGCGTCACCCCGTCGAACCCGGTCGTGCCCACGAGCACGACGACGACCGCCCACAGCCCCGGTACGGCGGGTGCGCCGGCCACTCCGTCGAGCGGGCTGCGCCAGACGAGGGCCCGGTCGGCGCGTCGACCGATCACGGCCAGGCGACCCAGCAACCGGGACCAGACCTCGAAGCCGTCGCCCTGCGCGAACCAGCCGGCGCCGAAGCACAGGGCCCCGAACAGCTGGACCACGGCGTAGACGAGCAGGAACAGGCCGACCCGGCGCGGTGCGCTGCGGTCCGGCGCGGCCAGCTCCATCCAGGCAAAAGCCAGGAGGGAGAGGGCTCCCGGCCACAGCCCGAGCCGAGGCAGGACGTGCGTGAAGGGCGCGGGGCCGGTGACACGGGCGAGCCCGGCGTACAGGGTCCGAAGGGGGTTGAGCCGCGCCCACACGGGGCCGACGAGCAGGCTCACCGGGACGAGACCCACCCAGAACGTGACGTACAGCGCCCACGGTGCGGGGTTGAGCTGCAGCAGCGGCGACCCGATGAACGCCGCGGCGACGACGCCGAGCGACAGCACGAGGACGACGGCGCGCAGGACGCCGGTCGTGACCGAGCTGTCCAGGAGGCGGGCCAGGGCCGCGGGGACGGGGCGGCCTGCCTCGTCGCCCGCCAGCCGCGGACTGCGCCACAGCGCACCGAGGGCGGCGAAGGACGCGACGAGGACCACGGCCGCGCCCACGGTGACGTAGGACGTGGGCAGCGGGAGGTCGGCTCGCGTGCCGACGCCGTGAGCCAGCACCTACTGCACCTGGAAGCGGACCAGCGTCAGGTGGCGGCTCTCGAGCTCCGCCGTGATGACGCCCGGGATGGAGGCAGTGAAGGTCAGCACCGAACGGCCGCCGGCCTCGACGTCGACGGTCTTGTCGTAGGTGTGCAGGTGGATCTCGTCTGCGACATCGCTCGTGACGACGAGCCGGACGACGCTGCCGGTGCGCACACGCACCCGTCGGGCACCACCGACGATCTCGCCGTCCCTGACCTCGACGCTGACGAGCTGGTCGACACCGGCCGGGAGCGTGCTGGTGGGGGCGGTCGTGGGCGTGGCACTCGCGGGCGCGCTCGCGAAGGGTGTGGGGGTCTGGACCGGGGAGGGGTCGCCCTCGGCGCACCCGCTCACCAAGGTCAGGACCAGAGCAGCGGCAGCAGCGCGGAGGACGGGCACGCGCCCCATCCTGCCAACCGGGAAAGGGGTCCCTCGCCCCCCTTGCACCCAATACCCTAGGGGGGTATGGTGTTCAGCATGACAGGCTACTCGCAGAGCAAGGACGACCACCTCAAGCGGCTGCGGCGTATCGAGGGACAGGTCCGCGGGATCGCCAGGATGGTCGAGAGCGACACCTACTGCATCGACGTGCTGACCCAGGTCTCGGCGGCCACCAAGGCGCTGCAGTCGGTCGCGCTCAACCTGCTGGACGAGCACATGGGCCACTGCGTCGTCGCGGCCGCCCGACAGGGTGGCGCCGAGCAGGACGCCAAGCTCCGTGAGGCGTCCGAGGCGATCGCCCGGTTGGTGAGGAGCTGACATGGTGCTCGACAGCCTCCGCGAGGCCTTCTTCATGCTCTGGCAGACGCTCTGGGCCCTGGTGCTGGGCTTCACCCTCTCCGGAGCGGTGCAGGCGTTCGTCTCCCGCGACGCGATGGAGCGCACGATGGGCGACCACCGCCCGCGCACCGTCGTGCGCACCAGCCTGCTGGGCGCGGCGAGCAGCTCGTGCTCCTACGCCGCCAGCGCGCTCGCTCGTTCGTTGTTCCAGCGCGGGGCCGACTTCACCACCGCGATGGTCTTCATGTTCGCCAGCACGAACCTCGTCATCGAGCTCGGCATCGTGCTGTGGCTGCTCATGGGCTGGCAGTTCGCGCTGGCCGAGTTCGTCGGCGGGGCGATCATGATCGTGCTGTTCGTGCTGCTCGCCCCCCGCGTCCTGCCTCGCGCGGACATCGAGGCTGCCCGGGCCCGCAGGGCCGCTGGCGGTGCCCACGATCACGACCGCCACGAGCCGACCCGTCCGTGGCGCGAGAGGATCCGTACCCGGACCGGGTGGTCCGACGCGGCTGGGTACGCCGTGTCGGACGTGAGCATGCTGCGTCGCGAGCTCGTCATCGGCTACGTCGTCGCGGGCTTTCTCGCCGTCGCGGTGCCCGCCTCCGTGTACGAGGCCCTGTTCATCCCCGGGCACGGTTGGCTCACCGAGGTAGAGAACGCCCTCATCGGCCCGTTCATCGCCTTCATCAGCTTCGTCTGCAGCATCGGCAACGTGCCGCTCGCCGCCGCCCTGTACGGCGGGGGCATCTCCTTCGGCGGCACCATCGCCTTCGTCTTCGCCGACCTGGTGGCACTGCCGCTGGTGCTCATCTTCGTCAAGCTGTACGGCCGGCGCCTGGCGATCCGGATGGTGCTGGCGTTCTGGCTCGTGATGAGCACCGCCGGGCTCCTCACCGACCTGCTCTTCCGCGGCGTCGGGATCGACGCCCCGGCGCGCAAGGACGAGATCGCGATGAGCGAGCTCTCGTGGGACTACACGACGTTCCTGAACATCGCGTTCCTGCTCGTAGCGGCGGTCGTGTGGTGGCTGGCCCGGCAGCGGGAGCCCGGCGGCGCCTACGCGCAGGACCCGGTCTGCGGGATGCAGGTCGAGAAGGCACACCCTGGTGACATGCGGCAGCACCAGGGCAGCACGGTGTACTTCTGCTCGCAACGGTGCGCGGAGCGGTTCGAGAAGGAGCCGGCGAAGTTCGCCGTGGCGTCAGCCGCGGCCTCCGCCCACGACCACAGCGGTCACGAGGGTCACGCCTGCCACTAGGGCAGGCGGGCGGCCAGGTCACGCACGCGGGCTTCGACGTCGTCGACGACCCGCCGCACCGTCTCGAGGTCCTTGCCCTTGGGGTCCTCGACCGGCCAGTCCTCGTAGGCCTTCCCGGGGAAGACCGGGCACGACTCGCCACAGCCCATCGTGACGACGACATCGGCCTCCTGCACGCCCTCGAAGGTCAGCAGCGCGGGCACGTGGTCGGCCACCGAGATGCCCCGCTCGGCAAGAACCGCCGCGACTCCCGGGTTGACCGCCGTACCGGGCTCGGAGCCGGCGCTGCGAGCGTCGAGGTGCGGGAACAGGTGGCGAGTGAGGTAGAGCGCCGCCACGGACCGCCCGCTGTTGTGGATGCACGCGTACAGGACGACGGGGCGGTTCATGCAGCGATCTCCTCGGCGATCTCGTGGGCGTCCGGGTAGAGCAGGGCTACGGCGCCGAGAGCAAGCAGCCCACCCAGCAGCTGCATCGCGACGAACGGCGCGACGGAGCCCGGGGCGATGCCGGCAAAGGTGTCGCTGAGGGTGCGGCCGACCGTGATGGCGGGGTTGGCGAAGGACGTGCTCGAGGTGAACCAGTAGGCCGCGGTGATGTAGGCACCGACGGCGTAGGCGACGTGGTCCTTGCGTCCGGAGCGCACGACACCGAAGACGACGAGCACCAAGCCGAAGGTGGCCACGACCTCACCGAGCAGCAACCCCGAGCCGGTGCGGTGGTGCGTGCTCACGTC
>DATLCV010000019.1:0-5385 GCA_035526225.1 Mycobacteriales bacterium | reverse complement strand
GACCCCGGGCACCGCCTCCGTCACGACACGCAGGCCCCCGGGCAGCGTCGTACGACGGAAGCCCGGGGTCCTGTGCGTCATGTGCTCCTACTCGGCAGCAGGCGCAGCCGCCTCGGCGGCCTCACCCGTGTCACCCGGTGCCACGGGCGTCAGGCTGATCTTGCCGCGCTGGTCGATCTCGGTGATCTCCACCTGGAGCTTGTCGCCGACGTTGACGACGTCCTCGACCTTCCCCACGCGCTTGCCGTTGCCGAGCTTGCTGATGTGGACCAGGCCGTCCTTGCCCGGGATGAGGCTGACGAAGGCGCCGAAGGCGGCGGTCTTGACGACCGTGCCCAGGAAGCGCTCGCCGACCTTGGGCATCGTCGGGTTGGCGATCTGGTTGATCACCGACATCGCGGCCTCGGCCGCCGTCCCCGACGTGGCACCGATGTAGATCGTGCCGTCGTCCTCCACGGTGATGTCGGCGCCCGTGTCGGCCTGGATCTGGTTGATCATCTTGCCCTTCGGGCCGATGACCTCGCCGATCTTGTCGACGGGGATCTTCACCGAGAGCACCCGCGGCGCGTACGGCGACATCTCGTCGGGCTCGTCGATCGCCTCGGACATGACCTCGAGGATCGCCAGGCGCGCGGTGCGGGCCTGCTGCAGCGCACCGGCGAGCACCGGCGACGGGATGCCGTCGAGCTTGGTGTCGAGCTGCAGCGCGGTGACGAACTGCGGCGTGCCGGCGACCTTGAAGTCCATGTCGCCGAACGCGTCCTCGGCACCGAGGATGTCGGTGAGGGTCGCGAACTGCTCGCCCTCCTTGATGAGGCCCATCGCGATGCCGGCGACGGGCGCCTTGAGCGGCACGCCGGCGTTCATCAGCGACATCGTGGACGCGCAGACCGAGCCCATCGACGTCGAGCCGTTGGAGCTCAGCGCCTCGGACACCTGGCGGATCGCGTAGGGGAAGTCCTCGCGGCTCGGCAGCACCGGGACGAGGGCGCGCTCGGCGAGCGCGCCGTGGCCGATCTCGCGGCGCTTCGGCGAGCCGACGCGCCCCGTCTCCCCCGTGCTGTACGGCGGGAAGTTGTAGTTGTGCATGTACCGCTTGCGGTTCTCGGGGTTGAGGGTGTCGACCATCTGCTCCATGCGGAGCATGTTGAGCGTCGTCACGCCGAGGATCTGCGTCTCACCGCGCTCGAACAGCGCCGAGCCGTGGACGCGCGGCAGCACCTCGACCTCGGCGGCGAGCTGGCGGATGTCCTCCAGGCCGCGGCCGTCGATGCGCACCTTGTCGTTGACGATCCGCTTGCGGACGAGCTTCTTGGTCACCGCGCGGAAGGCGGCGGACAGCTCGCCCTCGCGGCCCTCGAACTTCGGGCTGAGCGTCTCCAGCACCTTGGCCTTGAGGCCGTCGGTCGCGGTCTCGCGGTCGGCCTTGCCGGAGATCTGCATGATCGTGGCGAGCTCGGCCTCGGCGGCGTCCTCGACGGCAGCGTAGGTGTCGTCCTGGTAGTCCAGGAACACCGGGAAGTCGATGGTGTCCTTCGGCGACTTCGCCTTCAGCTCGAGCTGGGCCTTACAGACCGCCGCGATGGCGGGCTTGGCAGCCTCCAGGCCGGCGGCGACGATCTCCTCGGTGGGGGCCGTGCCCCCGCCGTTGATGACCTCGTAGACGTTCTTGGTGGCCTCGGCCTCGACCATCATGATCGCGACGTCACCGTCTTCGAGCATGCGGCCGGCGACGACCATGTCGAACGTCGCGTCCTCGAGCTCGCTGTGGGTCGGGAACGCGACCCACTCGCCGTTGATGCACGCGACGCGGGTGGCGCCGACCGGGCCGGTGAACGGCAGGCCGGACAGCAGCACCGAGGCGGCAGCCGAGTTGATGGCCAGCACGTCGTACAGGTGGTCGGGGTCGAGGGACAGCACCGTCGAGACGATCTGCACCTCGTTGCGCAGGCCCTTGACGAAGGACGGGCGCAGCGGCCGGTCGGTGAGCCGGCAGGTGAGGATCGCGTCCTCGGAGGGCCGGCCCTCACGGCGGAAGAACGAGCCGGGGATCCGGCCCGCGGCGTACATGCGCTCCTCGACGTCGACCGTCAGCGGGAAGAAGTCGAAGTGCTCCTTCGGCTTCTTGCCCGCGGTCGTCGCCGACAGGATGAGCGTGTCGCCCTGGTAGATGGTGACCGAGCCGGCGGCCTGCTTCGCGAGGCGTCCGGTCTCGAAGCGGATGGTGCGGGTCGCACCACCGGGGTTCTGGATGACGGCCTCGGAGAACTCCGAGCCGTAGATGTTGCTCTCGCCCGTCATGGGCACTCCTCTTCGTGCGGTCCACGCCCGGAGGAGCCAGGGAGCCGGTCATCAGTGGAAGCGTCCGGTGTGCCCTTGTGGGGCAGGTGCACCGGCTGCCACTCCCGAGGACCAGGCTCCGGGTGCTGCCCCAGGCGCGGACTCGTGGGTCAGGCGACGCCCCGGTGGGCGCCACCCGTCGTGCGGCTAGCGGCGCAGGCCGAGACGCTCGATGAGCGTGCGGTAGCGCTGGATGTCGGTCTTCTCCAAGTACTTCAGGAGTCGCCGACGGCGTCCGACGAGCGCGAGCAGGCCGCGACGCGTGTGGTGGTCGTGCTTGTGGAACTTCAGGTGCTCGGTGAGGTCGCTGATGCGCTTGGAGAGCATCGCGATCTGGACCTCCGGCGAACCGGTGTCACCCTCGACCGTGGCGTACTCCGCCATGATGGACTGCTTCTGCTCAGTGCTGAGCGCCACGGGCTTTCCTCATCTCGCACGGTGCGCGCCCGAGGTCTTCTGCACCCGGGCAGACGTCGCACCACCGGGAAGACCCGGCGTGCACCCAGGCTAGCAGCCGAGGCCCTCGGCTCAGCTGGCGAGCGCGCTGCCCTGGAACAGGTAGGTGAGGTAGCGCAGGAGCTCGTCGGCGTCGAACGGCTTGGCCAGGAAGTAGTCGACTCCCTCCGTCCAGGCCTGCCACGCGTTGTTGTCGTCGGCGTACGCCGTGAGCATCACGACCGGCAGCGCCGGGCTGTCCTCGGCGGAGCGGATCCGCTGCAGCACCTGGTGGCCGTCGAGCCCGGGCATCATCACGTCGAGCAGCACGCAGTCGGGGCGGTAGGAGTCGATGGCCCGCAAGCCCGCGAACCCGTCCTCGGCGACCAGGACCTCGTAGCCCTCGAGCCCGAGGGAGTCCGCGACGAGCGAGCGGATGGACGGGTCGTCGTCCACGACGAGGATCTTGGGCATTCGGCACCTCCGAGCGAGGATCGAAGCCGAGGGGCGAAACGCCCGAACGCCTCCGAGGGGGTCGTTCAGAGCATCGGCGCCGCCGCGACCCCGCCCCCTCACCCGGACGGGTGATCCACCAGCTCCCGGGTTTGAGCAACGTCCAGCTCCATCTGCGCGACCAGCGCCTCCACCGCGTCGAACCGGACGGTGTCCCGGAGCCGCTCGGTGAAGGCCAGGCCCACGTGCTCGCCGTACAGGTCGCCGTCGAAGTCGAGGACGAAGGCCTCCACCCGGCGCTCGTCGCCCTGGAACGTCGGGTTCGTCCCGATGCTGATAGCGGCAGGCAGCAGCTCCTTGCCGCGCGCGAGCCGCCCGGCGTAGATGCCGTCTGCCGGCACGGCGCTCCACGGGAGGGGCTCGAGGTTGGCGGTGGGGAAGCCGATCTGCCTCCCGCGCATGTCGCCCCGGACGATGATCCCGTGCACCCGGTGCTCGCGGCCGAGGGCGTCCGCAGCCGTCCGCACGTCCCCCGCGGCGACGCAGGAGCGCACGTAGGTGCTGGACCAGGTGCGGTCACCGGTGCCCTGGAGGGGGAACGGGTCGACGCTGAAGCCGAACCGTCGCCCGTCCTCGGTCAGGGTCGCGACCGTGCCGACGCCGCCGTTGCCGAAGCGGAAGTTCTCTCCCACGACGACGGCGCTCGCGTGCAGCCTCTCCACCAGCACCGCGTGCACGAACTCCGCAGCGGTGAGCCGCATGAACTCGACGGTGAACGGCAGGACGAGGAACGCGTCGACGCCCAGCTCCTCGACGAGGTCGGCCTTGAACCGCGGGTCGGTCAGCATCGGCGGGTGGCTGCCCGGCCGGATGACCTCCATCGGGTGCGGGTCGAAGGTGATCACGACCGAGGGCACGCCGAGCTCCCGGGCCCGCTCCACCGCCCGCCCGATGATCGCCTGGTGCCCCCGGTGCACGCCGTCGAAGACACCGATGGTCACGACGCAGCGGCCCCATGCCCGCGGGACCTGCTCGACACCCCGCCAGCGCTTCACACGATCAAGCGTAGGGCCCGGCACCGGACGTGCGGCGTCAGGCGGGGCGGAAGACCACGCTCGGGCGAGCGGCGCCCTCCCTGTCCTGCACGAGGGCCACGCACCGACCCTGCGGGTCGAAGGCCCCCACCACCCCCGGTACGCCGGTCGGCGGGAGCTTGCGGCCGAACGCCAGGTCGATGGCCTCCTCGGCGCTGAGCTCGCGCCGCGGGAACGACCGTGCGACCGCCTCGTCGAGCGGGAGCACGTGCTCGTCGAAGGACTCCTCGAGGGCCTCGAGCGTCAGGGCGCGGCTGAGGTCGAAGGGACCTACCCGCGTCCGCCGCAGCGCTGTCAGGTGGGCGCCGACACCCAGCGCCTTCCCGAGGTCGCGCGCGAGCGCGCGGACGTAGGTGCCGCTGCTGCAGGTGACCGCCACGTCGAGCTCGTCGCCCCGCCGCTGCCGCACCTCGAACGTGGACACCGTCACCGCCCGGGCGGCGAGCTCGACGTCCTCCCCGGAGCGGACTCTCGCGTAGGACCGCACGCCGTCCACCTTGATGGCCGAGACAGCGCTGGGCACCTGCTGGATGCTGCCCGTCAGCGGCCTGATCGCCGCGGCGACGTCCTCGTCGGAGACCCCCGAGGCGTCCGCCGTGGCCACGACCTCCCCCTCGGCGTCGTCGGTCACGGTGGTCCGGCCGAGCAGGACCGTGGCGTCGTAGTCCTTGTCGGTCAGCGCGAGGTGGCCCAACAGGCGGGTGGCCCGGCCGATGCCGAGCAGCAGCACGCCGGTCGCCATCGGGTCGAGGGTGCCGGCGTGGCCGACCTTGCGGGTGCGCGCCAGCCGCCTCGTGCGTCCCACGACGTCGTGCGAGGTCCAGCCGGCCGGCTTGTCGACCACGACCAGCCCGTCCGGTGCGCTCACGCCTGCAGGTGGGGGGCGGTCGCGAGCAGCCCGCGAAACCGGTCCATCGTCACGGCCAGCGGCTCCGCCGAGGTGAAGCCTGCGGCGAACCGGTGCCCGCCGCCCCCGAGCGAGACGCACACGGCTCCCACGTCGATCCGGCCCTTCGACCGCGTCGAGACCTTGAGCAGTCCGTCCTCGGGGTCGGTCTTCACC